>NZ_JBSFJW010000098.1:0-1059 GCF_053598255.1 Streptomyces sp. NPDC001157 | reverse complement strand
CCTATCGCACGGCCTACACCCTTACCCCGGGACAACCACCGCCCGGGCTGGACTACCTTCCTGCGTCACCCCATCACTCACCTACTACCACCTTGGGTCAGCGGCTCCACCACTCCCCTTTGCCCGAAGGCTCCGGGGCGGCTTCACGGCCTTAGCATTAATGGGTTCGATGTTTGACGCTTCACAGCGGGTACCGGAATATCAACCGGTTATCCATCGACTACGCCTGTCGGCCTCGCCTTAGGTCCCGACTTACCCTGGGCAGATCAGCTTGACCCAGGAACCCTTAGTCAATCGGCGCACACGTTTCTCACGTGTGAATCGCTACTCATGCCTGCATTCTCACTCGTGAACCGTCCACAACTGCCTTCCGGCGCTGCTTCACCCGGCACACGACGCTCCCCTACCCATCACAGCAGGCGTTGGCCCTATTGCTGCAATGACACGACTTCGGCGGTACGCTTGAGCCCCGCTACATTGTCGGCGCGGAATCACTAGACCAGTGAGCTATTACGCACTCTTTCAAGGGTGGCTGCTTCTAAGCCAACCTCCTGGTTGTCTCTGCGACTCCACATCCTTTCCCACTTAGCGTACGCTTAGGGGCCTTAGTCGATGCTCTGGGCTGTTTCCCTCTCGACCATGGAGCTTATCCCCCACAGTCTCACTGCCGCGCTCTCACTTACCGGCATTCGGAGTTTGGCTAAGGTCAGTAACCCGGTAGGGCCCATCGCCTATCCAGTGCTCTACCTCCGGCAAGAAACACACGACGCTGCACCTAAATGCATTTCGGGGAGAACCAGCTATCACGGAGTTTGATTGGCCTTTCACCCCTAACCACAGGTCATCCCCCAGGTTTTCAACCCTGGTGGGTTCGGTCCTCCACGAAGTCTTACCTCCGCTTCAACCTGCCCATGGCTAGATCACTCCGCTTCGGGTCTTGAGCGTGCTACTGAAACGCCCTGTTCGGACTCGCTTTCGCTACGGCTACCCCACCCGGGTTAACCTCGCAACACACCGCAAACTCGCAGGCTCATTCTTCAAAAGGCACGCAGTCACGAG
>NZ_JBSFJW010000097.1:0-1402 GCF_053598255.1 Streptomyces sp. NPDC001157 | reverse complement strand
TAGTACTGCAACGGTGCTTGTTCTGATTGCTGGGCAGTTTCAGGGACTGTGTCCGCGTCGTTTGTAGTGGCTGATGCGGGCTTGGTGTTGGCGTCGGCGGCGCCACGTCGACCAGTGCCAAATGTCGTCGACCGGGGTCGGGGGACGGTGGGTGAGACGGGTGATCAGGCGTCGGATCTCGGCGAGGCTGAGGTGGATGAGCTGGGAGGATCCGTTTCTGCTTTCTCCGCGTCCAGTTCCCGAGCCCGCAGGACGGTCAGACAGGCGTGAGCGGCCATGGCCAGGGTCATGTGGCGGTGCCAGCCGGGATAACGGCGGACCTGGTAGTCGTCCAGGCCGCATTCCTGCTTCGCGGTCTGGAAGCACTCCTCGACAGCCCACCGGCTGCCCGCGACGCGGATCAGCTCGTCCAGCGTCGTGTCCGCGGGGCAGTAAGCGATGTAGTACGAGACCTCTTCGGGCCGGCTGACGCTGCGGCGGGCGAGGACCCAGTGCCGGCGGTCCTCGCGGTGCCAGGGCCTGACCTCGACGCGGGCCCAGTCGAAGATCCGCCGGCCGTGGGCGCCCGCGCCGCAGGAACGGCGCTTCCACTTCTGCCGCGGCAGGCCGGGGAACAGGTCATGGACGGGGTGGTCGATGGACCAACGGGTGACGACCGTGTCGTGCCGGGTGGTGGCCATGACGTGGAAGACATCTGCCTGCTCCAGCTCGAACCGCCAGCCCTTGCTGAAGCCGTAGGCGGCGTCCGCCGTCACCCACCCGAACGGGACCCGGTCGGCGATGGCCCTGCGGACCATCGCCTTGGCCATGGCCACCTTCGTCTCGAAGCCGACCGTGTCGTCGATGCCCGCCCGTCGGCACCGTTCCCGGTCATCCGTCCAGGACGTCGGCAGATACAACCGCCGGTCGATGAGCGTGCGTCCGCGATCTGTGGCGTAGGCGAGGAACACTCCGATCTGGCTGTTCTCGGTGCGGCCGGCGGTGCCGGAGTACTGCCTTTGCACGCCGGCCGAACGGTTGCCCTTTTTGAGGAAGCCGGTGTCATCGACAATCAGGACGGCCTCGCGGTCTGCGAGGTGTTCGACGACGTAGTCGCGTACGTCGTTCAGGACCTCGTCGGCGTCCCACTCGATCCTGTTCAGCAGCCGGTGGATGCGATCGGGACCCGCGTGTCCTGCTTCCTCCGCCAGCGTCCATCCGTTCTTGCGCTGCAGCGGTGCAACCAGGCCCCGCATGTAGGCCAGCGCCGACTGACGCGGCTCCTCCCGGTTGAACCTGTGCACGAACCGCTCATGCAGAGCATCCAGTTCACGCGCCCACAACCCGACACCAGCGTGGCCCCCACCCATAACCAGACCAACGAGCGAACTGGCCAACAGTCACGACAAGCACCGTTGCAGTA
>NZ_JBSFJW010000096.1:0-1433 GCF_053598255.1 Streptomyces sp. NPDC001157 | reverse complement strand
AACACAGTGGACGCGAGCAACTGAGGACAAGCCCTCGGCCTATTAGTACCGGTCACCTCCACACCTCACGGTGCTTCCAGATCCGGCCTATCAACCCAGTCGTCTACTGGGAGCCTTACCCCATCAAGTGGGTGGGAGTCCTCATCTCGAAGCAGGCTTCCCGCTTAGATGCTTTCAGCGGTTATCCCTCCCGAACGTAGCCAACCAGCCATGCCCTTGGCAGAACAACTGGCACACCAGAGGTTCGTCCGTCCCGGTCCTCTCGTACTAGGGACAGCCCTTCTCAAGACTCCTGCGCGCACAGCGGATAGGGACCGAACTGTCTCACGACGTTCTAAACCCAGCTCGCGTACCGCTTTAATGGGCGAACAGCCCAACCCTTGGGACCGACTCCAGCCCCAGGATGCGACGAGCCGACATCGAGGTGCCAAACCATCCCGTCGATATGGACTCTTGGGGAAGATCAGCCTGTTATCCCCGGGGTACCTTTTATCCGTTGAGCGACGGCGCTTCCACAAGCCACCGCCGGATCACTAGTCCCGACTTTCGTCCCTGCTCGACCCGTCGGTCTCACAGTCAAGCTCCCTTGTGCACTTACACTCAACACCTGATTGCCAACCAGGCTGAGGGAACCTTTGGGCGCCTCCGTTACTCTTTAGGAGGCAACCGCCCCAGTTAAACTACCCATCAGACACTGTCCCTGATCCGGATCACGGACCCAGGTTAGACATCCAGCACGACCAGACTGGTATTTCAACGACGACTCCACCTGAACTGGCGTCCAAGCTTCACAGTCTCCCAGCTATCCTACACAAGCCGAACCGAACACCAATATCAAACTGTAGTAAAGGTCCCGGGGTCTTTCCGTCCTGCTGCGCGAAACGAGCATCTTTACTCGTAGTGCAATTTCACCGGGCCTATGGTTGAGACAGTCGAGAAGTCGTTACGCCATTCGTGCAGGTCGGAACTTACCCGACAAGGAATTTCGCTACCTTAGGATGGTTATAGTTACCACCGCCGTTTACTGGCGCTTAAGTTCTCAGCTTCGCCTGGACGAATCCAAGCTAACCGGTCCCCTTAACGTTCCAGCACCGGGCAGGCGTCAGTCCGTATACATCGCCTTACGGCTTCGCACGGACCTGTGTTTTTAGTAAACAGTCGCTTCTCGCTGGTCTCTGCGGCCACCCCCAGCTCAGGGCGCAAAGCCCGTCACCAGGTGTGGCCCCCCTTCTCCCGAAGTTACGGGGGCATTTTGCCGAGTTCCTTAACCATAGTTCACCCGAACGCCTCGGTATTCTCTACCTGACCACCTGAGTCGGTTTAGGGTACGGGCCGCCATGAAACTCGCTAGAGGCTTTTCTCGACAGCATAGGATCATCCACTTCACCACAATCGGCTCGGCATCAGGTCTCAGCCACAAGTGCGACGGATTT
>NZ_JBSFJW010000094.1:0-2074 GCF_053598255.1 Streptomyces sp. NPDC001157 | reverse complement strand
GTCCGTTATGTTTCCGCTCGCTCCCTGGACACGGCTCCCGTGGTCGATGTGCCGCCCGGTCCGGGTGAGGTGGAGCTGGCTCCCGCGTTCGTCGGTATCTGTGGTACCGATCTGCATATCTTCCACGGGGACATGGATGCCCGGGTCGCCGCGCCTGCCGTGCTGGGGCATGAGATGTCCGGCCGGGTGGTGCGGGTCGGGCCGGGTGTGGAGGGCTGGGCGCCCGGGGACGCGGTCACCGTGATGCCGCTGCGCTGGGACGATTCCTGTCCGGCGTGCCGGGCCGGGCATCAGCACATCTGCCAGCACCTCGACTTCATCGGTATCGACTCACCGGGCGCGATGCAGCAGCGCTGGACGGTGCCCGCCGCCACGCTGATCCGGCTGCCCGAGGCGCTCGCGCTGGACCGGGCCGCGCTGGTGGAGCCCACCGCGGTCGCCGTGCACGACGTGGGCCGCGCCGCCGTGCGCGAGGGGGAGAAGGTCGTGGTGGTCGGCGGCGGCCCGGTCGGCATCCTCATCGCGCTGGTCGCAAAGGCCGCCGGGGCCGAGGTGCGGGTGGTGGAGCTCAGCGCCCACCGGCGGCTGCTCGCCGAGGAGCTGGGGCTGACCACCTGGGACCCGGCCGCCGACGACGTGCCGGCGCTGGTCGGCGCGTGGACCGCGGACGCGGGCGCGGACGTCGCGTTCGAGGTGTCCGGCGCGCAGGGCGGAGTGGAGACGGCGGTCGAGGTGCTGGGGGTGCGCGGACGCCTCTGCCTGGTCGCCATCCACCCCCGCCCGCGTGAGGTCAATCTGCACCGCTTCTTCTGGCGTGAACTCACCCTGGTCGGCGCCCGGTTGTATACCCGCGCCGACTTCGAGCGCGCGGTGGCCCTGGTCGCCGACGGCACCATCCCGGCCGAGCGGCTGATCAGCAAGGTCGTCCCGCTCACCCAGGCGCCCGCCGCGTTCGAGGCCCTGGAGGGCGGCGGCGACGTGATGAAGATCCTCGTGGACTGCACCGACGACGCCCAGGGAGCCGCCGTATGAGCGTCTTCGACCTCACCGGGAAGCTCGCCGTGGTCACCGGGGCCCGGCGCGGCATCGGCCGGGCCATGGCCCGGGCGCTGGCCGAGGCCGGCGCGGACGTCATCGGCGTCAGCGCCACCCTGGAGGCCTCCGGCAGCGAAGTCGAGAAGGACGTCCTCGCCGCGGGCCGCACCTTCGAGGCGATCCGCACCGACTTCGCCGACCCCGCCGCCGTACAAGCCCTGGGCGCCGACCTCGCCGGGCGCCAGCGGCCGGTGGACATCCTGGTCAACAACGCCGGCACCATCCGCCGCGCCCCCGCCGCCGAACACACCGACGCGGACTGGGAGCTGGTGCTCCAGGTCAACCTCAACGCCCAGTTCGCCCTGACCCGCGCGGTCGGCGCGACCATGGTCGCCCGCGGCCAGGGCAAGGTCATCTTCACCGCCTCCCTGCTCAGCTACCAGGGCGGCATCACCGTCCCCGGCTACACCGCCGCCAAGCACGGCATCGCCGGCCTGACCAAAGCCCTGGCCAACGAATGGGCCCCGCACGGCGTGAACGTCAACGCGATCGCACCCGGCTACATCGCCACCGACAACACCCAGGCCCTCCAGGACGACCCGCAACGCAGCAAAGCCATCCTGGACCGCATCCCGGCCGGCCGCTGGGGCACCGCAGACGACCTCGCCGGCGCCACCGTCTTCCTCGCCTCCGACGCCGCCGCCTACATCCACGGCACCGTCCTGCCCGTCGACGGCGGATGGCTCGGCCGATGACCACCCACCCCACCGCCCTGCCGACCGGCACCCGCCTGATGCCGGTACTGACCGTCCCGAACCCCGCGACCGCCGCCCCACTGGCCGAAGCGCTCGCAGCGGGCGGCGCCCGCTGCGCCGAGGTCACCTTCCGCACCCCGGACGCCGAGCAGGTACTCAAGACGATGGCCGCCCACGGCGGCCTGGCCGTCGGCGCGGGCACGGTCCTCACACCCGAGCAGGCAGAACGCGCCGTGGCAGCCGGGGCCCGCTTCCTCGTCTCCCCCGGCTTCGACAAGGAAGTC
>NZ_JBSFJW010000093.1:0-2242 GCF_053598255.1 Streptomyces sp. NPDC001157 | reverse complement strand
CCGTTCTTGCCGCGCGGTCGGATTCGGTCCCGTCAGCTGCCCCCTTTGAGGGCACGGACGCTGACGGAGTCGATCGCGCACCGCGACCAGTCCAGCTCGCCGCGGGAGCCGAGTTCGTCGAGGACCAGGCGGTGGACCATGGCCCACACCCTGGCCTCGGCACTCGGTGAATCGACGAAAGGCGGTCACTCCCGACAGTCCGAAGCCCGGCGGCAGTTGGTTCCAGGTGCACCCCGAGGCGGCCACGAAGATGATCGCGGCCAATACCTCGCGGTCACCTCGCCGACGCCGTCCCCCGCCCTGCGGCCGTTCCGGAGCTGGTGGAACTACCCGCTGAAACAGCTCCCATAGATCCTCTGGCGCCAAACGCTCCACAAGCGCAGCAGTCATTGCCCCAGAGCGTCGCAAGATCACGCCAACTGAAATAGCGTCTTATGGGCCGCCAACGCTCCGCGCGCAGCCCCTTCGGACGCCTACGCGGCATCGGCCTTTCGGGTCAACATGCCGTCATCTTGCCACGGTCCGTACTACCCGCGCATGCGATCACTGCGAGCCTGCTCCGCTTCGAGTGCTCTTACTTCTCACCGATATCCCTGCACTCTCTGGACGACGAGTGACGCCGGAACTCACCAACATGTGCTCTCGCTCAAGACCTACGCAGCCAGTTGGCTGACTCCCGAGTCGATTCGAGGAGGATCGAATTCCTAGACGATGCAAGGCACCTGTTGCAGGGTTGGCGAGGGCGAGGGCGAGGGCGGCGCGTCGAGACCCCCGACCGGTCACACATGAACGGTTCCTGACCTGTTCGCACGTCTGACTGACGGGCTTGAATGTATCGAGACTCTGACCCGACCTGGAAAGCAATTTCCTCAGCAAGGAGAAGCCATGAGAATGAAGCAACGGAGATGGCTGCGGAGATTTTCCGTGCTGCTCACTGCTTTGGCAGGGGTCATCACATTCGGCTACAGTCCCGCACAGGCGTCAGACACGTGCGAAAATCTCGGCAACGGTCGGCTGTGCGTGGCCATTACACCCGTCAATGCACAAGGCGCGATTCAGGTCATCTACACGAAGACCGGCGGGCCTATAGTCTACGGACACCTTGCGTGGGCAACGACGAGTTCGGGTGACTACGGCTCGCCGGATATCTACATGTCCGCCGGCAACACGTATTACCACACATGGCCCACATGGGTGGGCCCCGGATATGTACAAGGCGTCATCTGGACGGACCGGTATGGACGCCTTGACACCCAATACGTGAAGGTCACCTGACCAAAGTTGGCGCCTGCCCTCTGTGGACCGTCTTGGAGCGCAACAGCTGGTTGTCCGACATCGGTGATGGAATGCGCCGCGTGACGCGACCTTACGTCAGCTGTCGACGGCGGACAGCGTACCCAGCCAAACCTTCCTCCCGACGAACCACAGAGGGACGCTGCCGCGCGGAAAATGCCAGGGGCCGCATCTGCGCTTACGCGGCTGCCGGCCCCCGGACCGGCGTTCAACCCAGCCACCAGACGAGGGAAACTGAAGCGCGCTACCCGGTCTTCCCCAGGGTTGATGTGCTGGAGGTTGCGAGGCCTGGCGGCCGGTTCCACGTCACCCCCCGGTCGACAGCCTGCGGGTGCATGGTCAGCCTGCTGGCATCCCCTCTGCTGCCACTTGTCCCGCGCCGGTTGAAGGATGAGTGAGGAATGGGGGCGGGGGCGGGTGGAGCGGCGGCCTCGGGGAATCGGGGGCGGCCTGGTGACTGTCGCGCGTCGGCTCCCGCGCCGGTGTGGGGCTGGGCGGCCCGGACTCGAGGCCTGGAGGGGTGAGGCTGCTGGCGGGGGTGGAGTTGGGGTCGCCTGTCTCGGCATGGGCTGTGCCGTTGGTTTTTGGGAATGATTCGAGGGACGTATTCTTGACCTCCGTTGGAAGTGAGAGAATTAAGGGGAAGTCAGTTCACAATGTCGTGGCAGAGGATTCGAGGAATGCGGTATTCGTAATAGAGGTTGGGTTTCTGAGTGCATGTCAGTTTTTACTGAGATTCTCTCGAAACGATTGCAGTTCATCGCCTAGCCACCTAGCCGCGCTTTCCAGAAATTCGCGGAGCGAATTTCTGGAGGAATTGCGGAGCAATTCCACGGATCGTCACGGAGTGACGATCCGTCAACTCCCTTGCGGAGCAAGGGAGTTCCCGTCGCGTAGCGACGGCGTGCATGACCAGCCCCGCATGACCAACAAGAACGCAAGAGCGACG
>NZ_JBSFJW010000092.1:0-2526 GCF_053598255.1 Streptomyces sp. NPDC001157 | reverse complement strand
ACCGGCCGCAAGATCATCATCGACACGTACGGCGGCATGGCCCGCCACGGCGGCGGCGCCTTCTCCGGCAAGGACCCCTCCAAGGTCGACCGCTCGGCGGCGTACGCGATGCGCTGGGTGGCCAAGAACGTGGTCGCCGCGCGCCTCGCCTCCCGCTGCGAGGTGCAGGTGGCGTACGCCATCGGCAAGGCCGAGCCGGTCGGTCTGTTCGTGGAGACCTTCGGTACCGGGAAGGTCGATGCCAGCAGGATCCACCGGGCCATCGGCGAGGTCTTCGACCTGCGTCCGGCCGCGATCATCCGCGACCTGGACCTGCTGCGCCCCATCTACGCCCAGACGGCCGCCTACGGCCACTTCGGCCGTGAGCTGCCCGACTTCACCTGGGAGCGCACCGACCGGGCCGACGCGCTGCGCCGGGCCGCCGGAGTCTGACATGCGCATCGCCGTCACCGGGTCCATCGCCACGGACCATCTCATGGTCTTCCCCGGCCGGTTCGCCGACCAGCTCATGGCCGGCCGGCTCGACCGCGTCTCCCTGTCCTTCCTCGCCGACTCGCTGGACATCCGGCGCGGCGGCGCCGCCGCCAACATCGCCTACAGCCTCGGGCAGCTGGGGTGTGCGCCGGTGCTGCTCGGTGCCGTGGGCAGCGACTTCGAGCCGTACCGGGTGCTGCTGAAAGGACAGGGCGTGGACACCGAGTCGGTGCGGGTGAGCCCCGGCCTGCACACCGCCCGCTTCGTGTGCACCACGGACGCCGACCAGAACCAGATCGCCACCTTCTACGCCGGTGCGATGGCCGAAGCCCGGCACATCCGCCTGGCCCCGGTCCTGGCCCGTACCCAAGGACTCGACCTGGTCGTGGTCTCGCCCAACGACCCCGAGGCGATGCTGCGGCACACCCGCGAGTGCCACGCACTCGGCCTCCCGGTCGCCGCCGACCCCTCCCAGCAGCTGGCCCGCCTCGAACGCGAGCAGGTCCGCGCCCTGATCGACGGCTCGCGGATGCTGTTCAGCAACGAGTACGAGTCGGTCCTCCTGAAGGAGCGCAGCGGCTGGAGCCAGGAGCAGATCCTCGGCCGCACCGGTGTGTGGATCACCACGCTCGGCGCGGCCGGCTCCCTCATCCGGCAGGCGGGCCACGGCGCCGTCGAGGTCCCGGCCGCCCCGGCCCGCCGCGCCGCGGACCCCACCGGCGTCGGCGACGCCTACCGGGCGGGCTTCTTGGCCGCCCTCGCCCGCGGGGCGGACCTGCGCGACGCGGCCCGGCTGGGCAGCGTCACGGCCGTTCTCGCCCTGGAGACGGTGGGCCCCCAGGAACACACCCTGTGCCGCGCCGAGCTGCTGACCCGCCTCGCCGAGGCCTACGGCCGTCCTGCGGCCGACGCCCTCTCCTCCCGTCTGGTGGTGCGCTCATGACCGAGGCCGCCCGTGTGTCCGCGCTCCGTGAGGCACTGGCCACCCGTGTGGTGGTCGCCGACGGAGCGATGGGCACCATGCTGCAGGCGCAGGACCCCACCCTGGACGACTTCCAGCAGCTGGAGGGCTGCAACGAGATCCTGAACGTGACCCGGCCGGACATCGTCCGCGCCGTCCACGAGGAGTACTTCGCGGCCGGCGTGGACTGCGTGGAGACCAACACCTTCGGCGCCAACCACACGGCCGCCGCCGAGTACGAGATCGCCGGCCGGGTGCACGAGCTGTCGAAGGCCGGTGCGCGGATCGCCCGTGAGGCGGCGGACGAGTTCGCGGCCCGCGACGGCCGTACCCGCTGGGTGCTGGGTTCGATGGGCCCCGGCACCAAGCTGCCCACCCTCGGCCACGTCGGCTACACCACGATCCGCGACGGCTACCAGGCCAGTGCCGAGGGGCTGCTCGCGGGCGGCGCGGACGCGCTGATCGTGGAGACCACCCAGGACCTGCTGCAGACCAAGGCGTCGGTGCTCGGTGCCCGCCGCGCGATGGAGGCGACCGGCACGGTGGTGCCGCTGCTGGTGTCGATGGCCTTCGAGACGACCGGCACCATGCTGCTCGGCTCGGAGATCGGTGCCGCGCTGACCGCGCTGGAGCCGCTGGGCATCGACATGATCGGCCTGAACTGCTCGACCGGCCCGGCCGAGATGAGCGAGCACCTGCGCTATTTGGCCCGGCACTCCCGTATCCCGCTGCTGTGCATGCCGAACGCGGGCCTGCCGGTCCTCGGCAAGGACGGTGCGCACTTCCCGCTCGGCCCGCAGGGCCTGGCGGACGCGCAGGAGACCTTCGTCCGCAACTACGGCCTCTCCCTGATCGGCGGCTGCTGCGGCACCACCCCCGAGCACCTGCGGCAGGTCGTCGAGCGGGTCCGCGGCCTCGCCCCCACCGAGCGCAGTCCGCGGCCCGAGCCGGGTGCCGCCTCCCTCTACCAGACCGTGCCCTTCCGCCAGGACACCTCGTACCTGGCGATCGGCGAGCGCACCAACGCCAACGGCTCCAAGAAGTTCCGCGAGGCGATGCTGGCCGGCCGCTGGGACGACTGTGTGGAGATG
>NZ_JBSFJW010000091.1:0-2684 GCF_053598255.1 Streptomyces sp. NPDC001157 | reverse complement strand
GCCATTGGTGCTTGTTTCTGAACCCTGGTAACGGCAAGTCATGGGCCGCTAGTTCGGAATGAGAGCTTTGTGCAAGCGTTAGGGGAACGGTTACGGTGACCGTTCCCCAAACGGAACGGCTGAGGCTGACGTGACCGAAGTGAGCGGAACAGCGGTCGTCATGACGGTGGTCCTCGCCAACCCGAGCCCTCCGCGGCCCGGGTGTGGTGCTTGCCTTGCTTGATCTTCTTGTTGTAGGCCGCGATCGCGGCGTGCGGCGCCGGGCTGGTCAGGGCCGAGCAGTGACCGGCCCCGGCACCGATGGCGGTTGCGGCGTCACCGGGCACCCCCACGGCTGTCCCCGGAGTTGATCCATGAGGGCCTCGGCCCGGCCCCGGCGGTCCTCCTCCGGGCCGGCCTCTTGGCCCGCGCGGCCGGCCAGGCCCCCGCCGCATTCCGCGACACGCGGGGCTGACGGGCGGTCAGGTGGCCGGCTGCCAGGGCGCGAGGGCGGTGTCGACCGCGTCCGCCACCATGTCCTTGTCGAGACGGGTACCGAGCATGAACCGCTGGAAGAGCAGCGGGCCGAGAATCCGGGAGACCAGGGCCTGTGGGTGTTCTTCGGCGCCGGGACGCAGTTCGCCACGTGCGACGGCGGCGGCGAGCACGCCGCCCAGGTCCTCGTCGGCGCGGCCGAACATCTCCTCGCGCAGGCGCCGTACGCCCTCGTCCCGCTCGGCCCGTTCGATGACGGTGGCGATGACCGACGCGGAGACCGGCTGATTGAGCCAGTCGGCCTGCCGCTGCAGAACCCTCACCAGCTCATCACGGACCGGGCCGTCTTCCACGGTGAGCAGAGGACGGGCACCGGCCGCGAGCGCGTCAAGGAGAAGGGACTGCAGGTCGGGCCAGTGGCGGTAGACGGTGGCCCGACCCACCCCGGCCCGCTCGGCGACAGCGGCATGGGTGACCTTCTCCGGCCCGCCCTCGACGAGAAGGTCGGTGGCGGCGGCCAGGGCGGCGGCGCGGCTGCGCAGGGCGCGAGGGTCATCGCTGGTCCGGGACATGGTGGCACCTCTTTCGGAAACCGATCTGTGAGACAGGTTGACTCGCAACTCTTCTTCGATACATACTGTCTCACAGATGGGGCGCCAGCCCCACCCGGACACGAACAGCCGAAGCCCAAGGAGGCACCAATGTCCAAGACCGAGAACGCGATCGCCCTGCGCTTCGCCGACCGGGCCCCCGCCTACCAGGCCCTCAGCGAACTCAAGCACCTCACCTCCGCCACCGCCGAGATCCGCGGCGCCGTCCTGATCGAGCGCCTGGAGGACGGCACCGTCCGCGTCCCCGAGGGCATGGAGACCGAGGCCGGCCGCAACACCGCGGTCGGCGGGTTGGTCGGCTCCCTGGTCGGCATCCTCGGCGGCCCCCTCGGCGTACTGATGGGCTGGGGCATCGGCGCGGTGATCGGCGGCGGCTACGACTACAAGCGGGCCACCGAAACCACGGAAGCCGTCGGCGCCTTCACGCCGTACGTCCCGCCGGCCGGCACCGTCATCCTCGCCGAGGTCAGGGAAGCCGACCCCGAGGCCCTGGACCTGCTGGCCGTGCGCTACGACGCCATCCTCGAGCGGCGCACGCTCGACAGCGTACGGACGGAGCTGAAGGCCATGGAGGAGGCCGCCGACGGGATCCGGAAGGAGGAGGCGAAGGCCAAGCGCGCCGCCAAGCGCGCCGAGGCCGAGAAGAAGGTCAAGGAAGGCGTGGCGGCCCTGAAGCCCAAGCGCTCGGCTTGACCGCCGCGAGCGCGGGCGGGCACCTGCGCCTCAGTTGGCCAAAGGCACATTTCCCCTCGCCACGGCACTGACCTTACGGACGGCCGTGGCGAGGGTCCCGGAGCGGACGTGCCCGGCTGGAGCCCCGCCGAGTACGGACAGCGCATGCGCATGTCCCTCGAAGAACGACTGCTTCCCCCGCAGGAACGGGAGATCCGGTGCGCACCGCCCGGCCCGAACGGACAACCGGGAAGCGAACAGACAGCACTTCACGCGCTGCCCGACAGGCACTCATCATCGAGCCGTACCGCTGCGCACCACATCGCGCCGGCCCCGTCCCGGGTGCGTCCCGCCGCGCTCCAACTCGTCCGGGCGAACCGACGACCGGCCGCACCACCGGCTGCCGGCGGCGCACCCCGCCCCGGCACGTGAAACACCCCCGGTGAGAACCCTGGCCCGCGGCCCTGCTCCCGCCGGTCGATTCCCGGGGCCGGCCCACACCCCACCCCGCGTTCCGCCTCGCGTTCGCGATCCCCGCGGCTCTGGCGCTCCTACCCCTGGTGACCGCTCGCGCTCTCGCCCACGGGGTGCACCACTCCTGAGGGTGCGGAGAGCCGGCGTGCGGTGCCAGCACCGCGGCAGGCGGCCTTCGCCCCGTCGCCACGCTCCCCCGGCCCCAAGGGGGGTGGGAGGTGCCCCCATGCACGCTCGCCCAGCCTTCGGCCGGGGGGTGCAGGTGCCCCCTTCGCCGCAACTGGCCGAAAACCCAAGGACACCCGGTGCTAGCCGGCGTCCCGGGGAAGGGACTCGATGGCCGCCTCGATGAGGCGCAGGGCGACCGCCGCGGCCTGTTCGAGGTCGGACTCCTCGGTGCCCGTGAAGAGCTCGATGATGATGGCGGTCGCCGCGACGGCCACCATCCGGGGG
>NZ_JBSFJW010000090.1:0-2693 GCF_053598255.1 Streptomyces sp. NPDC001157 | reverse complement strand
CACATACCCCCGAGCCAACCCCACACCCGACACATACAACTCACCCACCACACCCACCGGCACCGGACGCAAACCCGCATCCAGCACATACACACACGTGTTGGCGAGCGCGCGGCCGATCGGCACCACGTCGGGCACCTCCGCGACCGACCTCATGACGTGGTGGGTGGCGAAGACCGTGGTCTCGGTGGGCCCGTACCCGTCCGCGAGGACGATGCCCGGGTGAGCCTCCATCACGCGCCGGACCGAGGCCGCGGACACCACGTCGCCGCCGGTCCAGATCTCGCGGACCCCGGCGAAGACCTCGGTGGACTCGTCCGCGAGGGTGCGGAACAGTCCGGCCGTGAGCCACAGGGCGGTGACGCCGTGCCGGGACACGACGGACCTGAAGGCGCGGGTGTCGAGGTCACCGGGGGGTGCCACGACGACGCGTCCGCCGGACAGCAGCGGCACCCACACCTCGTACGTGGCCGCGTCGAAGGCGTGCGGCGAGTGGAAGAGGACGCGGCTGTGCCGCTCCCGGTCCCAGCAGTCGTCCGCGGCGAGGGCGACGACCGCGCGATGGCTGACGGCCACGCCCTTGGGCCGCCCGGTGGAGCCGGAGGTGTACATGACGTAGGCAAGCTGGTCGGGGTGACCGGCCGGCAGCACGGCGGCCTCGGGGCCCGGTGCGACGGTGCCGTCCGGGTGGACCTCCACCACCTGGGCGCCGTGCGCAAAGGGCAGGCCGGTGGTCCGCGGGTCGGCCAGCAGGACGCGCGGGGACACCTCGCGCAGCAGTTCCTCCAGCCTTTCCGTCGGCGCGGACCTGTCCAGGGGCACGTAGGCACAGCCGGCCTTGAGCACCGCCAGCATCGACACGACGAGACCGGCGGACCGCTCCTGGAACAGGGCGACCGTGTCCTCGGGCCGGGTACCGCAGGCGGCCAGACGCCGTGCGAGTGCGGTGGCGCGCTCGTCGAGTTCGCGGTAGCCGAGGGTCTCGTCGCCGCAGACCACGGCCGGCGCGTCGGGTGTCAACCGGGCCTGGGCGGTGACCAGTTCGGGCAGGGTGCGCTCGGGAACGGGGTGGACGGAGCTGTTCCACTCCCACATCATCTGGGCCAGTTCGGGCGCGGTCAGCAGGCCGATCCGACCGGCGGGCCTGCCGGCGTCGGCGACGAACGCCTCCAGCAGCGTCACCAGCCGGGCGATGATCCGTTCGGCCGTCTCGCGCGTGAACACGCCCTCGCGGTAGTCGAGTTCGAGTCGCAGTCGCTCGCCCGGCACGGCGACGAGGCTCAGCGGGTAGTGGGTGGCGCCGGGAGCCTGGGTCGCCAGCAGGTCGATGCGCAGCCCGGGGACCGGCCGCTGGACGGACTCCTCGTCGAGGGGGGCGTTCTCGAACGCCACCGAGGTGTCGAAGAGTTCGCCCAGGCCGGCCAGCCGCTGGATGTCCGGCAGCCCCAGGTACTGGTGGTCAGCGAGGGCGGACTGCTCCTCCTGGACACGGCTGAGCAGGTCGCGCAGCGGCTCGGCGGGGTCGATGCGCACCCGCACCGGCACGGTGTTGATCAGCAGCCCGACGATCTCCTCGACGCCCGGCAGCTGGGGCGGGCGCCCCGAGACCGTCGCGCCGAAGACCACGTCCTGTCGGCCCGTCAGTACGCCGACGAGCAGCGCCCAGGCGCCCTGGACGACCGTGTTGACGGTGAGGCCTTCGCGCCGGGCGGCGGCGTCCAGAGCGGAGGTGAAGGCCTGCGGGCAGTACCGGGTGATCCGCTCGGCGGGCTTGTCGGTGGCAGCGCTGTCGAGCTGCGACGCGATGAGGGTGGGCTCCTCCAGTCCCGCCAGCGCCGAGCGCCAGGCGTCCTCGGCGGCCTGCCGGTCCTGTGTCGCGGCCCAGCCCAGGTAGTTCCGCACCGGCACGGCGGCGGGCAGTGCGGAGCCGTCGCCGGCCCAGGCGTACAGCTGGAACAGGTCGCGCACCAGCAGGGGAAGCGACCATCCGTCCAGGACGATGTGGTGGCTGGTGACCACCAGCACATGCCGGTCCTCGGCCAGCCGCACGAGTGCGAAACGCAGCAGAGGCGGCTGGGTCATGTCGAACCGTCGCATGCGCTCGTCGGCGAGCAGCGCGTCGAGCCGGTCACGCCGGTCGTCGGGCTCCAGTCCGCTGAGGTCCACCTCGGTCCAGGGCACCTGGACATCGGTGTGGACCAGTTGGAGCGGTCGGCCGGACGCGTCCCGGACGAAGGCGGCCCGCAGACTCTCGTGGCGCTCGACCAGGACCTGGCACGCCTTGCGCATCACTGGGGCGGACAACGCGCCCGTGATGTCCAGCGGGGTCTGCACGTGGTAGACGTCGACGGTGTCGTGGGCGTAACCGCTGTGGAAGAGCATGCCCTCCTGCAGCGGCGTGAGGGTCAGTACGTCGGTCAGTGACGGGAAGCGTGCGTGCAGCCGTTCGCGTTCGGCCGGGTCGAGGGGCAGCACACCGGCGGCCGGTGCGGGCTGAGGACCGGCCGCGTGCCCGGCGTCCTTGGCGCTGGGGGCGAGTGCGGCGACGGTCTTGTGGCGGAAGACATCGCGGGTGGTCAGCAGCAGGCCTGCGGCGCGGGCGCGGGAGACGAGCTGGATGGAGACGATCGAGTCACCACCCAGGTCGAAGAAGCTGTCGTCGACACCGACCCGCTCCACACCCAGCACCTCAG
>NZ_JBSFJW010000089.1:0-2697 GCF_053598255.1 Streptomyces sp. NPDC001157 | reverse complement strand
CACATACCCACGAGCCAACCCCACACCCGACACATACAACTCACCCACCACACCCACCGGCACCGGACGCAAACCACCATCCAGCACATACACACACGTGTTCGCCGCGGGCCGGCCGATGACGGGAGTCCCGGCGTCACCGACGCGCGCCAGCATGGCGTCGACGGTGCACTCGGCGGGCCCGTAGAGGTTGTAGACGGACAGCCCGGGGACGGCGGCCAGTTCCCGCCACATCGCCTCGCCGACCGCCTCGCCGCCGAGGGCGAGGGTCCGCAGCCGGGGGCCGTCGGTGTCGAGCAGCCCGGCGGACATCAGCTGACGGGCGAAGCCCGGGGTGGTGTCCACGAGGTCGAGCGCGTGCTCGGAGCAGTACCGCACCAGTGCGTCGGCGTCCCGGCGTACCTCGTCGTCGACCAGGTGCAGCTCGTGGCCGGCGACCATGGCCAGCAGTTCGGTCCACGAGGCGTCGAAGACCAGGGCGTTGGTCAGGGCGACCCGCAGCGGGCGGCCGCCGGCGGCCTCGGCCTCCGGTGTGAAGAAGCCGGCCTCATGGCTGTGGAACATGTTCGCCAGGCTGCGGTGCGACACGGCCACGCCCTTGGGGCGGCCCGTCGAACCCGACGTGTGGATGACGTAGGCCAGGTTCTCCGGGCGCAGCACTCCCCCGCGGTCCGCGTCGGTGAGGTCGCTCCCGTCGCGCTCCCGGAGGACGTCGGTCTCGTCGAGGAGGATCCGCGCGGGGCCCTCGTCCGGCAGGCCGGCGGCCAGCGCGCGGGTGGTCAGGACGGCTGCCGGACGGGTCTGCGCGAACACCTGGGAGACCCGGTCGGCCGGGTACTCGGGGTCGATCGGCACGTGGACGGCGCCCGACTTCAGGATCGCCAGGATGGCGACCACGCTCTCGGCAGTGCGGGGCATGGCCAGGGCGACGTGCCGCTCCGGGCCGGCGCCGTGCTCGACCAGGAGGCGCGCTAGACGGTTGGCACGCTCGTTGAGGCCGGCGAAGGTCAGGCGCTCGTCCCGGAACACCAGCGCGACGGCGTCCGGGGTGCGGCGGACCTGGGCCTCGAACAGCTCGGGCAGGGTGGCGTCCGGAAGGCCGCGTACGGGGCCGTGGGCGGTCTCGAGCGCGGCCCGCTCGGTCGCGGTGAGCCACTCGACACGGCCCACGAGGGTGTCTGGTGTGTCGGCGAAGGTCTCCAGGAGCGTGCGCAGCCGGGCCGTGAGCCCGTCGACGGTCCCGCGGTCGAACGCGTCGGCGCGGTAGACCAGTTCCAGGCGCATGCGGGCCCCCGGGAACACCGCGAGGCTCAGCGGGTAGTGCGCCCCTTCGGGGGTGTCGGTGATCCCTTCGTCGAGCAGGGAGATCCCCAGGCCGGGTATGGCCCTGCGTGCCGTCGCCGGGTCGATGGGGTAGTTCTCGAAGACGACGGAGGTGTCGAACAGCTCGCCGCCACCGGTCAGCTTCCGGATGTCGGCGAGTCCCAGGTGCTGGTACGGCAGCAGTGCCGACTGCTCCTCCTGGATGCGGGTCAGCAGGGCGTCCAGCGGTTCGCCGAGGTCGAGCCGCACACGCACCGGCACGGTGTTGATCAGCAGTCCGACCATGCGCTCCACACCGGGCAGCTCCGGTGAGCGTCCGGCCACCGTGGCGCCGAAGACGACGTCCTGACTGTCCGTCAGCAGGCTGAGCAGCAGCGCCCAGGCGCCCTGGACGACCGTATTGGTGGTCAGACCCCGGTGGCGGGCGGTCCGGGTGAGAGCGGACGTCAGCTGCCCGGGCAGTTCCAGGGCGACGCGGTGCAGCAGTCCCTCGGCCGTGTCAGAGACCCCGGGTGCCACCAGCGTCGGCTCGTCGAGCCCGGCCAGCTCGGTGCGCCAGGCGTTCTCGGCCTCGGTGCGGTCCTGGCGGCCCAACCACTCCAGGTAGTTGCCGTACGGCACCACCGGGGGCAGTGTCGAGGCGTCGCCCTCGCGCACATAGAGCTGGAACAGCTCGCGGAAAACGATGGGGAGCGACCAGCCGTCCAGCAGGATGTGGTGGTTGGTGAACACCAGGACGTGCCGGTCCTCGGCCAGCCGCACCAGGGTGAAGCGGACCAACGGCCCGGTGGCCATCGTGAACCGGCGCAGCCGGTCCTGGGTCAGGAGTTCACCCAGCCGGGCGCGCTGCCGTTCGCCGTCCAGGTGGCTGAGGTCGATCTCCGTCCAGGGGGTCTCCACTGACCGCGGGATCGCCTGGATGGGTTCGCCCGAGCGGCGTCGCAGGAAGCCGGCCCGCAGGTTGGGGTGCCGTTCGAGCAGTGCGTCCAGGGCGAGCAGCAGCCTCTTGGCGGAGAGTTCACCCGTCAGTTCCAGGGCGGCCTGCATGTTGTAGACGTCGACGCCATCCTCGTCGTAGAGGGCGTGGAAGAGCATGCCCTCCTGCAGGGGGGACAGCGGCAGAACCGCCTCAAGCGAGGTTTGCTTCACTTCGAATTCTCCCATTGGGCTTCAAGCTCTGCCAGTTCGTCCTGCTCGAGCGAGAGCAGCGGGGCCTGGGGCTGAGCGGGTGTGTCCGTCTCGGGGCCGCCGTCCGTGGCCACCTCGGCAAGCGCTGCCGCGGTCTTGTGCCGGAAGACGTCGCGCGGTGAGATCACCACTCCCGCGGCGCGGGCGCGGGAGACGAGCTGGATGGAGACGATCGAGTCGCCCCCC
>NZ_JBSFJW010000088.1:0-2940 GCF_053598255.1 Streptomyces sp. NPDC001157 | reverse complement strand
TTCACCTGGTGATCAACACGCCCCACAAACTCCAAACACCCATCCCCACCCCACCGCACCACATCACCCGTGCGATACATACGAGTGCCCGGCGCCCCGAACGGATCCGCCACAAAACGCTCCGCCGACAGATCAGCCCGCCCCACATACCCCCGAGCCAACCCCACACCCGACACATACAACTCACCCACCACACCCACCGGCACCGGACGCAAACCCGCATCCAGCACATACACACGTGTGTTCGCCACAGGCCGGCCGATGGGCGGCACGCGTCGGCCGGACAGCGGATCGCTCATGGTGGCGATGACCGTCGACTCCGTGGGTCCGTAGGCGTTGACCATCCGGCGGTTCGCCGACCACCTCTCCACCAGCTCCGGTGTGCAGGCCTCGCCGCCGACCACCAGGGTCACCCCGGCCGGCAGTCCGTCCTCCGGTACCACGGCGAGCGCGGACGGGGGCAGCAGCAGCAGCGAGACTCCGTGCTCGGCCACGAGGTCGACCAGGGGCTGGCCCGGGGCGAGCTGTTCCTGCGTGGCCACGACCGCGCAGCCGCCGTTCAGCAGTGCCGTGCACAGTTCCCACACCGCCGCGTCGAAGCCCGGTGAGGCGAAGAGGAGCACGCGTTCGCCGGGCGAGAGGGCGAGCTTCTCCCGCTGTGTCGCGAGCATGCTGGCCACACCGCTGTGCGAGACGAGCACGCCCTTGGGCTGTCCCGTCGAACCGGACGTGAAGATCACGTAGGCGGTGTTCAGCGGCCGGACGGTCCGCGCGGGCACCGTGGAGACCACTTCCGCCTCGGTCCCGGCCTCCGCGGCGGGGATGCCCTCGCCGTCGAGCAGGAGGTGCTCGCACCCTTCCACCTGGGGCAGCTCGGACGCGATGCCGGCGTGGGTCAGCACGAGTTCCGGGCGGGCTGTGCGCAGCATGAAGGCGATGCGCTCCGCCGGGTAGCCGATGTCCACGGGCAGATAGGCGGCCCCGGACTTGAGCACCGCGACGATGGCGATCACCATCTCCGCCGAGCGCGGCAGGGCCACGGCCACGAACCGCTCGGGGCCCGCGCCGCGGGCCCCGAGGACCGCCGCCAGCCGTTCGGCCCGCGCGTCCACCTCCGCGTAGGTCAGCGTGGTGTCCCCGAAGACCACCGCGGGGGCGTCCGGCGTGCGGCGCACCTGCGCGGCGAAGAGTTCGGGCACCGTCGCGTCCGCCACGGCGCGCCCGGTGTCGTTCCACTCTTCCACGATCCGCCCGCGCTCCTGGGCGGCGAGCAGGTCGATACGGCCGGTGGGAGTCGTGGGAGCGGCGACGAACGCCTCCAGCACCTTCTGCAGCCGGACCAGGACCGCTTCTGTCTCCGCCCTGGTGAACGCTCCGGCCTGGTAGTTGAGTTCCAGTCGCATCCGGCTGCCCGGGATGGCGACAAGGCTGAGCGGGTAGTGCGTGGCTCCCGGCGCGGCACTGTCGTCGACGCCGACGTGCAGGCCGCGGGCCGCTCTGCGGACGGAGTCCCGGTCCAGCGGGGCGTTCTCGAAGCCGATGGCGGTGTCGAACAGTTCACCGAGGCCTGCCAAGCGCTGGATCTCGGCGAGACCGAGATGGTGGTGCTCGCCCAGCGCCGTCTGTTCGTCCTGGATGCGGGCCAGCAGGGCGTCGAGCGGTTCGGCGGGGTCGAGCCGGACCCGCACCGGAACCGTGTTCATCAGCAGTCCGACCATGTCCTCCACGCCGCGCAGCTCGGGCGGCCGGCCGGAGACCGTCGCGCCGAACACCAGGTCGCGCTCCCCGGTCAGGAGGTGCAGCACCAGCGCCCACGCACCCTCGATGACCGTGCTCAACGTCAGCCCACGGCTGCGCGCGGCCGCGTCGAGTTCGGCGGTGAACGTCTCCGGCAGCTGCCCGGCCACCAGCTCCGGCACCGCGGGGGGGCCGTCGCTCCTGGCTCCGGCGGAGACCAGGGTCGGCCCTTCAAGGCCCTCCAGCGCCGACCGCCAGGCACTCTCGGCCGCCTGCCGGTCCTGTGCTGCGATCCACCCGAGGTAGTCCCGGAACGGCACCACGGCGGGCAGTGCCGTCGCGTCACCGTCCTGCGCGTACAGCTCCAGGAGGTCGCGCACCAGCAGCGGCCAGGACCAGCCGTCGACCACGATGTGGTGGTTGGTCATGAGCAGCACGTGGCGCTCGGCGGTGAGCCGGATCAGCGTGAAGCGCAGCAGGGGAGGCCGGGCCATGTCGAACCGGCGTGTGCGCTCCTCGTCGAGGATCTGGGCCAGCAGGTGCTGCTGCTCGTCCTCGGGGTAGCCGTCCAGGGTCACTTCGCGCCACGGGGTGACGACCTCTCGGTGGACCAGTTGCAGCGACCGGTCGGCCGCGCTCTGCACGAAGCCCGCCCGCAGGTTCGTGTGCCGTGCCAGCAGGGCGTCGCACGCCCGCCGCAGTCGGGGCGCGTCCAGGCCGCCCGTCAGTTCCAGGGGGGTCAGCACGGTGTAGACATCCACTCCCTCCCCGGCGTAGAGAGCGTGGAAGAACATGCCCTCCTGCAGCGGTGAGAGCGGGAGTACGTCCTCCAGGCCCGGGAGGTCCACCTCCAGGGCAGTCCGCTCCGCGTGGTCGAGGGTCACCAGCGGAAGGGCGCTGCGGACGGGGGCGGGCGGCTGCTCGGCGGTGGCCAGTTCGGCGAGTGCGGCGACGGTCTTGTGCCGGAACACGTCGCGCGGTGAGATCACCACTCCCGCGGCACGGGCGCGGGAGACGAGCTGGATGGAGACGATCGAGTCGCCACCCAGGTCGAAGAAGCTGTCGTCGACACCGACCCGCTCCACCCCCAGCACCTCAGCAAACAACCCACACAACAACCGCTCCCGCTCCGTACGCGGCTCACGACTGTCCGCCCCACCACCGAACTCCGGAACCGGCAACACCCGCCGGTCCACCTTCCCG
>NZ_JBSFJW010000087.1:0-3012 GCF_053598255.1 Streptomyces sp. NPDC001157 | reverse complement strand
TTCCTGCTCAACTCCTCCGGTGCGATCGCCCTGTTCGTGTGGCTGGTGATCTGCTTCTCGCAGCTGCGGATGCGCAGGATCATCGAGCGGGAGACGCCGGAGAAGCTCGTCGTCAGGATGTGGCTCTACCCCTATCTGACCTGGGCGACCATCGCCCTGATCACCTTCGTCCTGGGCTACATGCTCACCGACACGGCCGACGGCGGCGGACGCGACCAGGTGGTCCTCTCCACCCTGGTGGCCATCGGCGTCGTGGCCGTCGCACTCGTCCGCCAACGGCTGGGGCGAACAGTACGCATGAAGTCACCCCGTCCTAGGGACCGGGCTCTGTAGGGCGACAGCCTGCCCTCGACCGGCGGTGGTGGTGCGCCCCCCCGCACCGCCGCCGCCCCATACGGCCCGGACCGCTGATGCAGAACCGCACCCGGGACCGCTTTGCTCCCTGCGCATCACGTGACGATCAGCGAGCAGGTCTTGCCCGCGTCCCCACTCTCCTAGGTTGCCCCGCATGTCATTCCTGTCGACTCGCCGCAAGGCCTCCCGCATCGTCCTGGAGCTTGACGACGTGCACCTTGGCAAGCTTCTCAAGTCGCTCCGCACCACGACGCGATCGGGCGCGATCGCGAGCACGGATCTGCGCGTGGTGCAGATCGCCGACTTCCTGAAGCATCACTCCCAGGACTGGGACCGCCACACGTTCCGTCTGGCGGTCCTGGCGCAATTCCTGGCGGATACGCCGGTGCCCTCGAGGTGGGCTGAGCGGGAGCCGGACAGCGCCACTGCCCTTGCTCTGCACGCCTGGTCCGAGGTCTTCCGGGCGCGAGCAACGGGGAATGCGGAAGGTGCCTCGCGAGCAAGCACGAACTGCCTGCGCGCTGCGGATCTCGCCCCGCTGGACCCCACCCCGTGGATCGTCCTGCTGGAGATAGCGCGCCTGGAGCGCCACCGCGCAGCTGAAACCTTCTATGTCTGGAACGAGCTACTGCTCCGCGACCGCTGGAACCGCGATGCCTACCTGAGCATGATGCGCTACCTGACTCCCGACGAGGCCGGTTCGCGACTGCAGGTACTGGAGTTCGTCGACTCCCTACGGTCACGCATGCCCGCCAATGCGCCCTGCGCGGCGACGGAACTCACCTCCCAAGTGCTGCACTATCAATCGATCCGGACCCGGGGAGGAGTGGAGGGTCTCATGGCACGCAACTACTGGACCGATGTATATGTCACAGCAGCGCTCGACCGCGCCTCGCAACACTGGACACAGCCCTCGTTCCTCAGCCATGCAGCCGCGCTTGCCGACCTCAACACGCTCGCCTACGCGCTGATGTCCGCCGATCGCCACCGCGAGGCCCTTCCCATCTTCCGGGCCATCTGCGGTGCGGTCACCACCTGGCCCTGGCGGTTCGAAGGAGACCCGCTGACCGCGTTCCAACGGGCGCAGGGTCGTGCTGAAGCCAGCCGGTGACACCATCCGGAGATCTTTGACGCTGCGCGTTCCTCACCGTCGTCCGAGCGGCCCGGCCGACCCGCGTCGTGGTCTCCACCAGCGGCTTCCCGATCGATCACGCCGTCGGCGGTGTTGCCGGGACACCGGCCGCCGGCCTGGCCGACAGCGGTGTGTCCCATGCCGCAGTTGATGACGAAGGTCATCGTCCGCTCGGCGCCCCGGACGCCGCCGTCGGTGTCGGCCGGCACCCCGTGACGCCGACGACCGTGCAGGCGATCGCCGCCGCCACGACCGCCCACGCCCCGAGTCTGAGGTCGGGGTGGGGGCGGGTGGCGGCGACCAGGTCCACCGCGTACCGCCGGACCGTTTCGGCGACATGGACTCCGCGCACGGCCTCGACCAGCTTCACGATGTCGTGCGCGTGCGCCACCGGCTGCAGGTCCTCCAGCGGGGAGGCACCGCCGTGCACGTCGAGCATCTGCAGTTCGGCCTCCACGCTGGGGTAGCCCACCGAGACCCGGGCCATGAAGCGGCCGCGCTGGGCCTCGGGCAGCGGGTAGGTGCCCTCCACCTCGACCGGGTTCTGCGTGGCCACCACCATGAAGGGGCTGGGCAGCTCGTAGGTCTGCCCGTCGATGGTGACCTGGCGCTCCTCTGTCGACTCCAGCAGCGCCGACTGGGTCTTGGGCGAGGCGCGGTTGATCTCGTCGCCGATCACGATCTGCGCGAAGATCGCGCCCGGTTTGAACTCGAAGTCCCAGCGCTGCTGGTCCCAGATGGACACACGCCACCTTCTGTCTGCCGTGGTCGTCGTGGCACTGGTCGCGTTCGGCTACTACGCTCTCCAGCCCGTCCGAGAGGTTTGCTCGCTCAGCTCCGAGCCCTATGGGTCCACCTTCGCCCCAGACAACACCCACGCCTCCAGCGATGGTCAGTGCGGTGAAGAGCGGACGCGGTTCCTGACCTGGTTAGGGCGATAGGGCTCCTGATCGGCCAAGCCGATGACTGCGGGTTGCCGCCGTCACCGACGATCAGGGGTGCCGTGGTTGTGGTTGATGCCCTACCACCCGATCCGAGCGGTGCGAGGCAGGCTCAGCAGCCAGGTTGGAAAAGCCTCATTGTGGTGAGTAAGACGCCGTTTCAGTTGGTGTGATCTTGCGGCAGTCTGGGGTGATGACTGCTGCGCTTGTCGAGCGGATGGCGCCGGAAGAGCTGTGGACGTTGTTCCAGCGGGTGGTCCCGCCGGCGCCGATCCGTCCTCAGGGTGGAGGGCACCGACGGCGAGGGGACCGCGAGGTGCTGGCTGCCATCATCTTCGTGGCCACCTCAGGCTGCACCTGGAACCAACTGCCGCCAGGCTTCGGGCTGTCGGGCGTGACGGCCTTCCGCCGGTTCACCGAGGGGACGGAGGCCCGGGTGTGGGCCAAGCTCCACCGCCTGGTCCTCGACGAACTTGGTGCCCGCGGCGATCTGGACTGGTCGCGGTGCGCGATCGACTCCGTCAGCGTCCGTGCCCTCAAAGGGGGCAGCTGACGGGACCGAATCCGACCGCGCGGCAAGAACGG
>NZ_JBSFJW010000086.1:0-3020 GCF_053598255.1 Streptomyces sp. NPDC001157 | reverse complement strand
GAACCCCCGGCCGATCCTCACGCGCCACCACCACCGCCTGACGCACCCCAGCAGCACCCTCAAGCACCGCCTCCACCTCACCCAGCTCAATACGGTGGCCGCGGATCTTCACCTGGGAGTCGATGCGGCTGACGTATTCCAGATCGCCGTCGGCACGCCATCGGCCGAGGTCGCCGGTGCGGTACATACGGGTGCCGGGGGCCCCGAACGGGTCCGGCACGAAGCGCTGCGCGGACTCCGCCGGACGCCTGACGTATCCCCGCGTCACTCCTGTTCCGGCGATGTAGATCTCTCCGACCCGGCCGGCGGGAACCGGCCGCAGGGCGCTGTCCAGGACATAGACGCGCAGGTTCGCGGCGGGCCGGCCGACCGGGACGGCTGCTCCCACGACGTCGGGGCCGAACCGGCGGCTGGTGGAGTAGATCGACACTTCCGTGGGGCCGTAGAGGTTGATCAGCTCCGCGTTCAGCAGGCCCTGGAAGCGCCGCGCCAGCGCGGTGCTCATCACCTCTCCGCCGCAGAAGACCTGACGCAGGGAGGTACAGCCCGCCGCGGCCGGAGCGCTCACGAACAGTTCCAGCGTGGACGGGACGAACTGCGCGGTGGTGACGTTCTCCCGCTGGATCAGTCCCGCCAGGTAGTCGGGGTCCTCGTGCCCGTACGCCTCCGCCACCACGATCGTCGCGCCGACCATCAGGGGCCAGAACAGTTCCCAGACCGAGGGGTCGAAGCTGGTCGACGTCTTGTGCAGCACCCGTTCGCCGGGGCCCAGCGGGAACCGCTCCTGCTTCCAGCACAGGTAGTTCACGATGCCCCGGTGCTCCACCACGATGCCCTTGGGGCGGCCGGTGGATCCGGACGTGTAGATGACGTACGCGGGGTCCGAGGTCCGGGGCCGCCGGGTCGCCGCCGGAGGGGACGCCGAGGCGGCGTCAGCCAGCAGCGCGGGGAGCGACTCCGCCGTGATGCGCAGGGCGGGCTGCGCGTCCTGCAGCATGTGCCGCACCCGGTCCTCCGGGTAGTCGGGGTCGACGGGGAGGTAGGCGGCCCCGCTCTTGTGGACCGCGTACAGCGACACCACCAGGTCCAGGGAGCGCGGCAGCGACACGGCGACGGTCTCGCCCGGTGCCGCGCCCGCCGCGGCCAGGACCGAGGCGAGCTCGGTGGCGCGTTCGTCCAGCTCGCGGTAGGTCAGCCGCTCGGTGCCGCAGATGACCGCGACGGCGTCGGGGGTGCGGCGCACCTGGGCCTCGAACACCTCGGGCAGGGTGGCGGCGGGCACCTCAAGCGCGGTGTCGTTCCACTTCTCGACGATGCGGGCGCGCTCCTCACCGGAGAGCAGCTCGATGCGTCCCACCGGCGTGGCGGGCGCCTCGACCACCGTCCGCAGCAGCGTCCGCAGCCGCTCGCCGAAGTCCCGCACCGTGTCCCGGTCGAACACGTCCGCGCGGTAGTTGAGCTCCAGCCGCAGCCGCTCACCGGGGTAGGTGATCAGGCTCAGCGGGTAGTGGGTGGTGCCGCTGGTGTCGCCGTTCTCGACGGTGATCCGCAGGCCGGGGACGGCCTGGCGTATCGCCGCCCGGTCCAGCGGGTAGTTCTCGAAGACGGTCGTGGTGTCGAAGAGTTCACCCAGACCGGCCAGCCGCTGGATCTCGGCGAGGCCGAGATGGTGGTGCTCGCCCAGCGCCGACTGCTCGCGCTGCACCCTGTCCAGTAGATCGCCGATGGGTTCGGCGGGATCGATCCGGATGCGGGCCGGCACGGTGTTGATCAGCAGGCCGACGATCTCCTCGACGCCCGGCAGTTGGGGCGGGCGCCCCGAGACCGTCGTGCCGAACACCACGTCCGACTGCTGTGTCAGCTCACCGACCAGCAGCGCCCAGGCGCCCTGGACGACGGTGTTCAGGGTCAGTTGGCGGCGGCGCGCGGCCACACCCAGCGCGGTGGTGAGGTCCTCGTCCAGCTCCACGGTCTGCCGGGCGGGCATCGCCGTGGTGTCGGCGGTGGTGCTGCCCGGGGCCACGAGCGTCGGGGCGTCGAGACCCTCCAGCGCCGTACGCCATGCCTGTGCGGCGACGTCCCTGTCCTGCCGTACCAGCCACCGCAGGTAGTCGGAGTAGGGGACGACGGCCGGCAGTTGCGAGGCGTCGCCGCCCCGGGCGTACAGCTCGAACAGGTCGCGCAGCACCAACGGCGTCGACCAGCCGTCCAGCGCGATGTGGTGGACGGTGAGGACCAGGACGTGCCGGTCCGCGGCCAGCCGTACGAGGGCGAAGCGCACCAGCGGCGGGCGCTCCAGATCGAACCGGCGGGGCTTGTCCTCGGCCAGGAGCCGGTTCAGCTCGACGTGCTGCTCGGCCGTCGGCAGGTCGCTGAGGTCCACGTCGGTCCAGGGCACCTCGACGTCGCGGGCGAGGACCTGGGCGACGTCACCGCCGGCCGTCCTGAAGAAACCGGCCCGCAGGCTGGCGTGCCGGTTCACGAGTTCCTGGCAGGCCGTGTGCAGGTGCTGCGCCGAGAGGGTTCCCTCAAGGCCGAAGACGGTCTGCACGTTGTAGACGTCGACGCCATCCTCGTCGTAGAGCGCGTGGAAGAGCATGCCCTCCTGCAGGGGGGACAGCGGCAGGACGGCCTCGACGCCGTACGGCGCCCACTGCGTCTCCAGGCGGGTCCGCTCGTCCGGGTCGAGGGTGACCAGCGGGGTGCCGGGCTCCTGCGGACGTGACGCCTCGGGGGCGAGGTCGCGGGCTGCCTCGGCCAGCTTGGCGACCGTCCGGTGCTGGAAGACCGCCTGCGGTGTCAGTTCGAGCCCCGCCCGGCCGGCGCGGGAGACGAGCTGGATGGAGACGATCGAGTCACCACCCAGGTCGAAGAAGCTGTCGTCGACACCGACCCGCTCCACACCCAGCACCTCAGCAAACAAGGCACACAACAACCGCTCCCGCTCCGTACGCGGCTCACGACTGTCCGCCCCACCACCGAACTCCGGAACCGGCAACACCCGCCGGTCCACCTTCCCG
>NZ_JBSFJW010000085.1:0-3238 GCF_053598255.1 Streptomyces sp. NPDC001157 | reverse complement strand
ACCTGGGTACGGGAGATGCCGGCCACCCTGAAGTGGATGAACCAGCAGCTGACCTTCCCCCAGGACGTCGTGCCCCGCCACCACAAACCCGGCCGCACCTCGGTCAGCGCCTCGGGCCCCGAACCCTCCGAGACCCCCACCAAACGCAGATGACGGCAGGCACCTACCCCTTCGGTACCGGGATGTCGGCGCTGCTCAGCGTCTGAGGTCGGTCCGTGAACACTCTCAGTCGCACGCGCAGGTGGGCTCGGTGCGGGACGGAGTAGCGTCCAGCGGTCGGCACCAGAACGTAACGCGCCGACTCGTGCGCGCGTAGCACGGTGGGGCCGCTGCGGACGGTCCAGTACCCCGAGGCGTTCTCGCTGGTACTGGCCGCGAAGTTCGGGGTCAGGGGGGTGCCACCGGTGTTCGTCGCCTGTACGGTGAGCCGGCTGATCCCGCGGCTGTCCCCCCGTACCTCACCCACTACCAGTCGGATCGGTGGGCCGCTCGCGGCGGCAACGGCCACGCACACCACGGCCGGAGCCAGCACCGCTGCGGCGACTGCCGCGCTGACGGCCCGCCGCCGGCCGAACGGCAACCGGGGCTGCCAGGCAGAGGCGAAGGCGGACGCAGGGGCGGTCGCGGCGGCTGCTGTCCAAAGCGGCGTCATCAGCAGGTAGTAGCCGTCCTGCGACCGCGTGGCCAGGTAGAACGCGCACCACGGCAGCACGGTCGCGGCCGGACCGAGCCGCCGTACGAAGAGCACGAACAGAACGAGCAGCCCGGCGGCCATCAGCATGCTGCCGTACGAGTAGAAGTCCAGCCGACTGCTGCCGTCGGAGAAGTAGTACGACAGCCCCATGATGCCCTGGCCGTGCAGCACCCCGTGCTGGGTGAACGGCAGCACCAGGCCGGAGAGCCAGGCCCGAGGGCTCTGCGCGATGAAGTACGCGTTCGCGGCCAGCGCCACGACCACCGCGATCCCGGTGAAACGCGCGACCACGCCGAACGCGGCCCGTGCCGACAGTTCGCCGCGCCGCAGCGCGTACACACCGACCAGCAGGAACGGTGTGAGGAACCACGGCAGTTGTTGCGTCGCACACGCGGCACCGAGGAGCCCGGCCCGCACGATGTCCCAGCGGCCGAGCCGCCCCCCGGCACCTGTCGAGGGCCAGCCGATCACCACCGGGATGAGCAGCACGAGCGCCGGGACAGCCGGATAGCCCATGGCCGCATACCCCTTGAGCATGGGGAAGCCCAGACAGACCGCCGTCGCGGCCGACCGCCACGGCGTCGGCAGCAGCCACCACAGCACGGCGGCGCCGACGATCAGCAGGAGGGTCGGGACGAGGGTGACCGCCTTGGCGCCGATCACCGCGTACAAGGGGGCAATCAGCAAGAGCGCGAGCGGCGGATAGGCGAACGAGTAGTCCGCGCCGCCCGACATCGTCTTCGTCACACCGACGTGGTGCTGCTGAAACACCCACGGCCACTCGTGCCCGTACACCGCATGCCCGTGCACCAGCTCGTGTGTGGCCTGGGTCATCAGCACCGTCTCGTCGTTCATTCCACTGCTGACGGCGTACGAGCACAGTGTCAGCGTGAAGCCCAGCAGCAGCGCTCCCGCGTCGACTCGCACGAGGGCACGGCGGCTGCGCACGGTGAGGGCGAGGATCGCGAGAATCAGGATCCCGGCGTAGCCGACGGTGATGACACCACCGACCGCCGGCCGCTTCATCATCGCGGCATTCCAGTCGGCACGAGTACCGATGAACAGGCTGATGAGAGCCAGCAGCGTGATCGCTCGGTGCAATGGCGCCGGGTCATGCGGGAACGGCACCCCCACACGGTTCGACGCAGTATCGGGCACAGAGACGGTGGCGTCGGCGGTCTTGCTCATGCAGGGAGGTCCTCGGGCGGGTGAGCCATGATCAGATGAGGGAGCTCTTGTAGTAGAAACTCGCCATTTTATCGGTGTCGGTGGCCGAGTTTTCCGACGCGAACCCCATGACCAACCGGCAGGCGGCCGTGTTGCTGGTGTCCGGAATCTGAATGGCCAGGCCTTCGGGCTCCCGATAATACAGGCTCTGACCGGCCTTGGTGAGCTGACGGTCGCTCACGGACCCGGTGTTCCAGTCGATTCTGGTGATGTAGGTATTGCCGTCGGGGTTGGAGGGCGTCGTCGTTGTGTTGTTCGCGTACGCGTATGCGTTTCCGTCGATCATGTACAGGTATTGTCCGAGGCTCGTGAAGCCCTGGAAGTCGGAGTAGGCGCTGCCGGTCGGCTGGGTGACCGTGGCCAGCGGGGTGAACGTCCCGGATTTGAACGTGGCGAGGTCGTAGAGGCTGAACTTGAATACGTTGTTGAGCCGGTAGCGCACGGCCAGACGGCTGTTGACCGGGTCGATGGCCACGGTGGTGCGGTCGGCTCCGGAGACCGGGCTGAACTTGGTCAGCTGTGATGAACCGGCGTTGAGAACCGTTCCGTTGGCGAACTTGAAGCGGGCCAGCTTGGTGCCCCAGCCGTTGGTGTTGTTGTTTGCATCGGTTTCCGCGACGGCGTCGGTCTCGGTCCACAGGTAGGCACTGTTGCCGGAGGGCTCGGCGGCTATCGCGACGCCATGGCCGAATCCTTTGAGGTACATGCGGCCGATTTCCGCACCGGTGAGGTCGAGACGGGTGACGGCCAGGTCGCCGTTGGCCGAACGTTCGGCATTGGTGTACTGGCGGGATTCCCCGGGGAGCTGCCTGTTTTCCTGGACGAGGCCAACGGTGTAAATGTGCTTGTTGGTGTTGTCGAAGGAGAACGACTGCAGGACGCGGACGTCTTGGAGTTCTATTTCGCGGAACAACTCGCTCGATGGCGCGGTGAGGTCGAACTTCGTGGACGCGGCGACCGCCGCGGAGGCGGTGCCGCTGAGGGCGACGGTGGCGGCCGAGCCCAGCGTGGCCGTTCCCAGCATTCCGCCGGCCCATTTCACGAGCTGTCTGCGGCTCATCGCTGAAAGAGCGTCACGCATGTCGTCCCCCCTGAAGATCCCCTTGGTTGTGAGAGGGGATTGAAGCATCAGGGGATCTGGTGACGCCAGGGTTGCCCGGGTGTTGGTTCCATTCCGGCGTGAAGTGTGGCGCATGTCACGTAGTGGGTCTGCTGGGGTTGATGAGTTCTGGCGTTCTTTGCCCGTTTCGTTGATCTTTCCCTGGATGTTTGCTGCCGGTTAGGTTCCGCTCCTGTCTTGTGACCGCGCTGTGGGTG
>NZ_JBSFJW010000084.1:0-3359 GCF_053598255.1 Streptomyces sp. NPDC001157 | reverse complement strand
GTGAACGGGCCGGAGCATCCGGTGGAGGCCTCGGTGGTCCAGGCCCGGCTGAGGCGGTTGAGCTCGTCGTAGGTGTAGCACTCGCTCTGGCCGGTGACGTTGTCCTTCAGCGCCGTTATCTGACCGCCCGCGTCACGGGCGTAGGTGTCGTTCTGGACCGTGCCCTTGCTGCTGGTGGTCGTCGTGATGTTGCTCAGCCAGCCCGTACCCGTCGCATCGTCGTAGGCGTAACTGCGCTGTGCAGTCGTCGTGGTCGTCGCCGTGGTGCCGTAGGTGCGGCCGGTCAGGCGGCCGAGAGTGTCGAAGTTGGTGGCATCCACGTACCGGGTCCCCAGGGAGCTGGTGACCGTGGTGGGCAGGCCGAGGCCGTCGTAGGCGGTGGTCACTGTCTCGTCGGGCAGCCCGCCCATGGCCGGGTAGTGGACGCTGGTCTGATGACCTGCGGTGTCGTAGCCGTAGTCGTAGGTGTAGCTGCCGGCCATGCCCATGGCGTCGCTGGGCAGCGTGTACGTGGTGCCGGTGAGCCGGCCGTCCGTGTCGTATCCCTTGACCGCGGTGGTGTAGGCCTTGCCACCGGAGTACGAAGTGGCCGTCGCGGGTTTGCCCAGGCCGCCCGTGGCCGTGTCGTAGGTGTGGGCGGAAAGCACTGTGCTGCCCTGGCTGACCGTCAGCGGCCGGTTCAGATTGTCGTACGCGTAGGTCAACGTGACGCCGGCGCCGTCGGTCGTGGTGAAGATGTTGCCGTTGTCGTCGTACGTGGTGGACGAGGATCCGGTCTTGGTGGTGGGGTCGGTGGTGGCGTCCGGGTCGGTGGTCGTCTTGCGCTCGCCGGCCCAGTCGTAGGTGTAGCTGGTGACGTTGCCCTTGGCATCAGTGATCTTCCACAGCTGCCCGGAGCGTGTGTACTCATACGTAGTGGTGTAGGTCGAGGGGCCGAACTCGACCACCTTCGACGTCTGGCCGTACACGTCGGTGTAGGTGTTGGTGCGTTCGCCGACGGCCGGCACGCTCGTGGTGTAGTCGCCGTGATAGTTGGTGATCGTCTGGCCCTGGATCTGCGGATTGCCGGAGACCATGATCCGCGACTGGGTGGTCCGCCCGGCGAAGTCGATCAGCAGGTCCGTGTACGACGGCAGCGACGCGACCGTCGGGTTCACCATCCCGGAACCGACGCCACCGGTGTTGTAGAACGGGGCCGAAGTACCGGTCACGTTGCCGGATGTGTCGTACCGGGTGGAGACCACCGTCCGCCCGGTGCCCCCAGGTGCCGTCGCTTGAGTCTCCCGGGTCCGGCCGAGACCATCGACGTAGGCGTAGGAGGCCACGTATGTGCTGCCGGACTGCAGTGTCTCGCTCTTGACCACCGGCGGCGCGTCGGTGCGGTTGACCAGGTAGGGCACGCCGTCGGAGTTGGGCGCGGTGGTGATCGTGTAGGTGAACTTCATCGACGGGGTGGTGCCGGCGTCGTAGCCGCCCATCTCGGTCGGCTGCCACACCTTCGAGGTGCGTCCGACCGCGTCATGGTCAATGCGGGTGGTCTGCCCGTTGGCGTTAAAAATCTTGTACGGGCTGCCCCACAGCCGCGAGTACCACGTGGTGGTGGACATCGGGGTGCCTGGGCCGTTCCCGTCCGGGTCCGGAGTGGTGACCTTCACCCCGCTGGTGGGCCAGGACGTTTCCGGTGAATACGTTGTGGTCGTGGTGTGGTTCGCCTGGTCGTTGGTGGCGTTGCCCTTGGCGTCGGTGGTGGTCCGTATGCGGCCGGCGTTGTCGTAGGTGTTGGTGACCGTCCGGGAGTGCGTCGCATCGGTGTAGGCACTCGTGGAGGTGACGTTGCCGTCGGTCGGCTTGTCCGTGGCCAGCGACGATGCTCCGTCGTAGAGCGTCACCGTGTACGCGTCCTGGTTGGCCGACGACCGGTCGGCGCAGTCGGCGGCGTAGTGACGAGTCTCATCAGGCAGCACCGTCCACCGTTCCACCTGCGAGTCGGGGAAGTAGTCGGTGTTGTAGGCGCGCCCGTAGGTGGTGCACCGGTTGTCATCGACGTTGACCTCGCCCCAGTCGTTGGTCCGCAGGGGCAGGCCGTACTTGTAGCTGACCGGGTCGGTGCTGTCGTACTGGCTCTCCACCACGTGTTCGCGCCAGGCGCCACCCGAGATCAGGTCATCCGTTGTCGTCTTGGACTCCCGCACGAACCGCGCATCCGGCAGCCCGGTGTAAGTGGCAGTGTCATACGACCAGTAGTCGTGCCACACCCGCTGGTGCGACTGACCGGTGCCGTCGCGCCGGCTGGACTCCAGCACATAGCCGCTCAGCCAGGGATGGTCAGCGTAGGTGGTGCCGTTTCCGTCAGTGACGTTCACGCTGCGCGTCTTGGAGGAGTCCGATTTGTCGGTACGGTCGCCGTCCAGGCCCCGATACAGCCAGTAATACGTCGAGGCCGCGTTGGCCTTCGTGCCGGTGAGCACCTCCACCTGCTGATAACCACGCCAGTCCGACCACGACTCGTCACTGTCCGGCGTCAGCGGATCGTTGGGAAACGCCCACCCCGCACCGCCGTGGTACTCATACGTGGTCGTCATCACCGGATCGCCATCGTCGTTGGCGCCCTTGCCCACGCCCGCGTCCGAGGTGACCTTGCTGACCAGGTACTTCTTGAACCAGCCACTGTGCTCGCTGGTCTCACCCTCCGGCGTCCACGTCTGCTTGAAGCAGTCCTGCGTGTTCGACGACTCACTCGGGAGGTTGTTGATGTCGCAGGCGTCCGGCTGGGCATAGGTGACGTCGACGAAGGAACCGAGGTCGCCGTGGACCTCGTTGACCCGGCGGAAGTTCAGCAGGCTGGAGCCGACCTGGTTGTCTTTCCACTCACCGTTGAAGTTGATCGTCGGCAGAGTGATGTCTGGACCGTCCCCGTAGCCCCGGCGCTCCACGTAGTCCAGCCACAACTGGTGGCCGATAGTGCCGGAGGGGTCGGGCAGACCGTACTTCATCTGGTACTGCATCCCCTGCCCCGGGGTCCAGGCCGAAGTGTCAGTGTCCCGCACATAGGTGTGGATGTCCCACAGCATGTCGGTGGCGAAGAACGTCGGCGAATACGTCACGCCGGTGATGCTCTTGCAGGAGTCGTCCGCCGCCGTACCGTCACAGATCAGATCCACCGGCACGTCGGGGTAGGAACTGGGGGAGCTGGAGATCGACGGGCAGGCCGGCACCGTCTGGGTCAGCGGGTCCTTGTAGGCCATCCGCTCCGAACACCGGCCCACATGGGAGAGCGTCACCTCGGCCGGCAGCTGCGCGCCCGGGATCTGTGATGCCCATCCGTACTCGATCCGCGTCAGATACGAGGCCGCGTCATA
>NZ_JBSFJW010000083.1:0-3476 GCF_053598255.1 Streptomyces sp. NPDC001157 | reverse complement strand
CCGGAGGAGGTGGTGTTGGTGACCTTCTGCAGGTTGCCGATGCCGTCGTAGGTGTAGTCCTGCTGGTAGGGGGACAGGGTGGTGCTGGTCAGGTCCGGGGTGAACGGGCCGGAGCATCCGGTGGAGGCCTCGGTGGTCCAGGCCCGGCTGAGGCGGTTGAGCTCGTCGTAGGTGTAGCACTCGCTCTGGCCGGTCAGGTTGTCCTTCAGTGCCGTGGTCTGGCCGCCCGCGTCACGGGCGTAGGTGTCGTTCTGGACCGTGCCCTTGGTGCTGGTGGTCGTCGTGATGTTGCTCAGCCAGCCCGTACCCGTCGCATCGTCGTAGGCGTAGCTGCGCTGCGCGGTCGTCGTGGTGGTGGCGGAGGTGCCGTAGGTGCGGCCGGTCAGGCGGCCGAGGGTGTCGAAGTTGGTGGCGTCGACGTAGGTGACGTTGGTGGTATTGCCGCCGCTGGTGAGGACGCCGGTGACTGTGGTGGGCAGGCCGAGGCCGTCGTAGGCGGTGGTCACCGTCTCGTCGGGCAGCCCGCCCATGGCCGGGTAGTGGACGCTGGTCCGGTGACCTGCGGTGTCGTAGCCGTAGTCGTAGGTGTAGCTGCCGGCCATGCCCATGCTGTCGCTGGGCAGCGTGTCCGTGATGCCGGTTGCGCGGCCGTTCGCGTCGTACCCCTTGACCGCGCTGGTATAGGCCTTGCCGCCCGAGTACGAGGTAGATGAGGCAAGCTGGCCCAGGCCGCCCGTGGCCGTGTCGTAGGTGTGAGCAGACAGCACGGTGCTGCCCTGGCTCACGGTCAGCGGCCGGTTCAGATTGTCGTACGCGTAGGTCAACGTGGCGCCGACGGCGTCGGTCGTGGTGAAGATGTTGCCGTTGTCGTCGTACGTGGTGGACGAGGAGCCGGTCTTGGTGGTGGGGTCGGTGGTGGCGTCCGGGTCGGTGGTCGTCTTGCGCTCGCCGGCCCAGTCATAGGTGTAGCTGGTGACGTTGCCCTTGGCATCCGTGATCTTCCACAGCTCGCCAGTCGCCGTGTACTCGTATGTGGTGGTGTAGGTCGAGGGGCCGAACTCGACGACCTTCGACGTCTGGCCGTACACGTCGGTGTAGGTGTTGGTGCGCTCCCCCACCGCCGGGACTGTGGTGGTGTAGTCGCCGTGGTAGTTGGTGATCGTCTGGCCCTGGATCTGCGGATTGCCGTTGACCATGATCCGCGACTGGGTGGTCCGCCCGGCGTAATCGATCAGCAGGTCGGTGTAGGACGGCAGCGAGGCGACCGTCGGGTTCACCATCCCGGAACCGGCGCTGCCGGTGTTGTAGAACGGGGCCGAGGTACCGGTCACGTTGCCGGAGGTGTCGTACCGGGTGGAGACCACGGTCCGTCCCGTGCCCCCCGGTGCCGTCGTCTGGGTCTCCCGGGTCCGGCCGAGACCATCCAGGTACGCGTAGGAGGCCACGTATGTGCTGCCGGACTGCAGAGTTTCGCTCTTGACCACCGGCGGTGCATCGGTGCGGTTGACCAGGTAGGGCACACCGTCCGAGTTGGGGTTGGTGGTGATGGTGTAGGTGAACTTCATCGACGGGGTGGTGCCGGCGGTGTAGCCGCTCATCTCGGTCGGATTCCACACCTTCCAGGTGCGTCCGACCGCGTCATGGTCAATGCGGGTGGTCTGCCCGTTGGCATCCAGGATCTTGTACGGGCTGCCCCAAAGCCGCGAGTACCACGTCGTGCTGGACAGCGGGGTGCCCGAGCCGTTCCCGTCCGGGTCCGGGCTGGTGACCTTCACCCCACTGGTGGGCCAGGACGTCTCCGGTGAATACGTTGTGCTCGTGGTGTGGTTCGCCGGGTCGTTGGTGGCGTTGCCCTTGGCGTCCGTCGTGGTCCGGATACGGCCGGCGTTGTCGTAGGTGTTGGTTACCTTCCGGGAGTGCGTCGCATCGAGGTCGGTGATCTCTGAAGTGACGTTACCGTCGGTGGGCTTGTCCGTGGCCAGCGACGATGCCCCGTCATACAGGGTGATGGTGTCGCTGTCGATGTTGGCGCTGCTGCGGCTGCTGCAGTCGGTGGAGTGGTGGATCGTCTCGTCCGGAAGGACCATCCACCGCTTCACGTCGGAGTTGGGGAAGGTGTCGGTGTTGTAGGCCCGACCGTAGACCGTGCAGCGCTCGTCGTTCTGGACCGCGTTGTCGCCCAAATCCTCGGTGCGTACCGGCAGACCGTAGCTGGTGCTGGTCGAGGAGGAGTTGTCGTAGACGTCGTTGACGACATGCTCGCGCCAGGCACCACCCGAGATCAGATCGTCCGTGGTGGTCTTGGACTCCCGCACAAAGCGAGCGTCGGGCAGTCCGTCGTAGGTCGCGGTGTCGTAGGACCAGTAGTCGTGCCACACCCGTTCGTGCGACTGGCCGGTGCCGTCACGCCGGCTGGACTCCAGCACCTGGCCACTGAGCCAGGGATGGTCGGCGTAGGGGGTGCCGTTTCCGTCGGTGACACTGACGCTGCGCGTCTTGGAGGAGTCCGACTTGTCGGTGCGGTCGCCGTCCAGGCCTCGATACAGCCAGTAATACGTCGAGGCCGCGTTGGCCTTCGTGCCGGTGAACACCTCCACCTGCTGATAACCACGCCAGTCCGACCACGACTCGTCACTGTCCGGCGTCAGCGGATCGTTGGGAAACGCCCACCCCGCACCGCCGTGGTACTCATACGTGGTCGTCATCACCGGATCGCCATCGTCGTTGGCGCCCTTGCCCACGCCCGCGTCCGAGGTGACCTTGCTGACCAGGTACTTCTTGAACCAGCCACTGTGCTTCGTGGTATCCCCCTCAGGGATCCACGTCTGCTTGAAACAGTCCTGCGTGTTCGACGACTCACTCGGGAGGTTGTTGATGTCGCACGCGTCCGGCTGGGCGTAGGTGACATCGACGAAGGAGCCCAGGTCGCCGTGGACCTCGTTGACCCGGCGGAAGTTCAGCAGGCTGGAGCCGACCTGGTTGTCCTTCCACTCACCATTGAAGTTGATGGTGGGCAGGGTGATGTCGTCGCCGTCGCCGTAGCCGCGGCGCTCCACGTAGTCCAGCCACAACTGGTGGCCGATGGTGCCGGACGGGTCGGGCAGGCCGTACTTCATCTGGTACTGCATGGCCTGCGCCCAGGCCGAGGTGTCGTTGTCCCGCACCCAGGTGTGGATGTCCCACAGCATGTCGGTGGAGAAGAACGTCGGCGAGTACGTCACGCCGGTGATGCTCTTGCAGGAGTCGTCCGCCGCCGTACCGTCACAGATCAAGTCGGTGGGCACATCCGGGTAGGCCGAGGGGTGATCGGAGATCGACGGGCAGGGCGAGACCGCGTTCTTCAGCGGGTCCATTTCCGTCATCCGGTCCGAACACCGGCCGACATGGGAGAGCGTCACCTCGGCCGGCAGCTGCGCGCCCGGGATCTGTGATGCCCATCCGTACTCGATCCGCGTCAGATACGAGGCCGCGTCATA
>NZ_JBSFJW010000082.1:0-4131 GCF_053598255.1 Streptomyces sp. NPDC001157 | reverse complement strand
CCGCTACGACAAGACCGCGACCGTCTACCTCGCGGGACTCCACCTCGCCGCCATCTTCATCTGGTCGGCGAGGTGATCCAAAGGAAACGGCCTAGCTCAGCTGGTTCAGGGTCTGGGTGAGGTGTTGGGTGTGGCCGGCCCGGATGAAGCGCTCCGGAGGGCCGGCCACCTCCTGCCCAGCGGCACAGTCGGCGAGATACCGTTCCCCTTCGCTGAAGGCTCGTCCACGGAAACGAGGATCGTGGGTGAGGCGGGAGACGAGAGCGGGCATCTGTGCGGAGCCGTAGACGGCCAAACTGCGCCCCTTGACAATCAGATAGTCCTCGGCCGTGGAGTACAACACCCGGCCCAGGATCGTCACTGGGCCGGTGGTCTGCTGTGCGGGTTTGCCGGGGTGGACGATCGAGTAGTCCCCAAACACCAGCCGCTCACCCATCCCCGAGCGTGCGCCGACCTTTTGCCACAGCGTCAACTCGCGGCGGGGGAGCAGACTGACGCCATCGCGCTCCAGCCCTTGCAGGGAGGCGGGAAAGGCGCCGGAAAGCAGCACGAGGGTGCGCCAGGGCCGCAGCGCGCCCAGCAACGATGTGGCCTGTACCGCCCAATGAAGGGCCTGCTCGGGCTCATCCAGTGCGCCCACATCGAGCAGCAGGTCCATCGCTTCCGGTTCGGTTTTCAGCCGGGCAAGGAGCTGCTCCACCGATTCGAGGGCCACGTCGGTGGGCGTGTGTGCCCTTTCAACGCGTAGCGCGAGTCCATTGCCGGTGGACTGGGCGAGCTCGTCGGCCAGCACCTGCCGGCCCGGCGGGCGGAAGGGGCCGGTGACGGGCGCGGCGGTGGTGAACAGCCCAAAGGCGCCCCACAGCGCACTGGCCACCATGCCCGGGTCTTCTTCCACGTGCTGGGTGTCGATCCAGCAGCGGTGCGAAGTCCCCGTGGCCTGCAGCCGGTTGCCGGCCTGGGTGAGGTGCTTGATGCGCTCACGCGTAGACGGCGTCGCTGGTGCGGGCACGCAGCACCGGCACCGTCCACAGCACAGCCATCTGCTCGCTGGCGTCCGGCGCCAGGTCCTGAAAGCCGCGCACATCTCCACGCTTGGCCGGTAACGCGGCCACATAGCGAATCATCCCGAGTGCCCCCATCCTGCCGGTGATCGCAGAGTGACACGAGACAACGACGCGCAAAAGGCCGCCTCACGCCAGCGACGCGCTTGCGCCTGTGCATTGCTGCACGGCAACGAGAGTCTCGAGAGCCGTCTGGGTAGGCAGCGTGGCCACTGTCCGAAGGCGGCCGCCCCCATGCCGACCGGGGCATGAGCGCCACCGCCCCGCCGTGAGAAGGCGCCCCTATGAGTTCCCAGCCAGGCGCCCCACCTCCCGCCGTCGGACGTCAGGAGGCCAATGCGCTGGACACACAGAGACAGATCGTGCCGGGCGGCTTGTTCGTGTCAGGACAAGAGGCCTTGCGGGCGCAGCCAGCTGCTGCACAGGCGAGGCCGTATCCCGCGCGGACAGGGCAGCCTCGACCGGCTGCGATGGATCCGAACGGACAGAGCCACCGAGGGGGAGCCAAGCCCGCCTGCCGCGGCCTCGTTCTTCTGCCCCCCCCCGGCTGGCGGGGGTCATCCATGGAGGCAGCGACGGGGCTGGTGGCGGGCGGGCTCGAAGAATGTGGGCTGCGATGGCAGCGGTTGGCAGCTCTCGCTCGATTCAAGGGCATGACGGTTGTCGTAGGGCGCTTGGTAGGCGGGCTGTTCTCGGCGGGGCCCTGGCCGATCTGGCCGGGCGTGTGTGTGGTCATGGCGGTGGTGGCTGGATGGGCGTGGCTGGCGGAACGCGCCCGCCGGGCCACGTTGGTGGCGCTGTTGTCGCATGCACCTCCCGGCACGGTGGTGGTGCAGCAGCGGGGCATGGGCGGGCCAGCGATGACAGTCCATCTGGGGGCGGCGATCACGAAAGGGGGTCACAGTGACGAGTCGGCGGATCTCCAAGCAGACAGCCGATGAGGTGTCCCAGCTGTGGGACTACGAAGCGATGCCGTTACTGCGCTATGCCATGGTCCTGACCGGCGGCGCTCAGCCAGCCGCGGAGGACCTGGTCCAGCGGGTGTTCATGGCGGTGGCGAAGCAGTGGGCAGCCCTCACTGCCGCGAGTGTGTTCTGCATGGCCCGGAAAGGAGAGGCTGGCAGACACCGGGCCTGGCTGCGTCGCGTATGCCGCAACCTGTGGATCGACGATCTTCGCAGGGCGCAGCGGTTGAGCCGTCTGGATGCCGAGCTGGCCCGCCAGTACACCAGCCCGCCGCGGGATCCGGCCGACGTCATCCTGGCCCGGGACACACTCGAGCGCTGCTGGATGGTGATCCGTGGCTTTCCCGAGCGGCGCCGGCAGGTGGCCCTCTTGTACTTCGTTGAACAGCGCTCCACGGCGCAGATCAGCATACTGCTGGGGATCGAGCCCTCGGGGGTGCGCAAGCACATTGCCCTGGCCCGCGCAGCGCTGCGGCACGCGGTCAGCCGCCCACGACCCATTACCGAGCCCGCCAGCGTGCGAGGGGAGGAGCAGCTGTGAGCGACACTGAGCACGACCGCACGGACGACGAGACGATCACACATCTCCTGCAAGATGCCGAATGCGTGCTCGACATCAACCCGGGCAGTCTCCAGCAGCGCAAGCGCGCACTGCGCGCGTGGATGGCCGACAGCGAGGACACCGGCTGGCCCGAGACCGACGACCCACCCACCGGCCCCACGCACCCACCAGGGGCCCGTGTCCGGTTCATCGCATGGAATGCCGACCTCACGCTGAAACCACTCGATCCGCCCCACCAGCCCGACAGCGATACGGCGGCCCGGCTGCCTGGTGCGGTCGGCGACCACGCCCCCGCCGCCCCGCCGGCTAGCAGCCGCTGGCGTCCTGGCGCAGGCCGGGATGAAGCCGCCGAGGCTGCCTTGTGCGCGGTCAGCGAACTGCGCACCCACCTGACGCGCAGGACAGCCGCCACGCCCATTCATCGGCTGCAGCGCCTGCTTGCCAAGGCCGAGGAAGAGATCACCCGCACCGGTCACCTCTCCGTCCGCCTGCACCAGCAACTGTGCACGATGCTCACCGATGCCCCCCTGGATCCGGCATTGAAAGCATCCGCCGGGATCGTGGCACGGCTACTGGACGGCGAGTGACCACAAAAGGATGCAGATAGGCGAAGCCGTGTGGCAGTTCTGCGACAGCGGGCGCAAGGAGAGCAGCTGATCGGGGGCAGCTGTCCTCGATTGAAGACGCGGGCGGAGATGAAGCAGTTACCGCGAATGTGGGCCCACTGATCCGCATGCACATCCGCGGCTGAGTACTCCAGCTGTAGGTCGGCGACGAGCCCTGGGACAAAGCCCAGATCCGCTCCCTGCTCCAGAACACCGCCGCACTTGGGGTCTTCTGGCTGTTCGTCGGCTTCGGCCGCGGCAAGCTTGTCTTCTACAAAAACCTCAATGCTTCCGCCTCAGCGACCTTCACCAACGTCACCCTCTACGACGCCAGCAAGAACCCGGGATCCGTACCCGGCGAGCGGTTCTACACCGGCCTCGTCGCCGCCTGGATGCACCCCTCAAAACAAGCTGGCCTCCACCCCGGCCCGCGCTCATCGACGCCGGTCACGACCGCCCCTCCCGGGCGACTGCTGTCACGATGCCCGACGGCGCGCCCGCAGACCTTCACGACGAGCCCCACCACCTCAGTGCCTGTTTGCGATCCCGGCTAAGTCGGCTTCGCTCTGAGCGCTGAATAAGACGCCATTTCAGTTGGTGAGCCTGCGGTGGCACATGAGGGTGGCGTGGCGGCGATGGCTGTGAAGGCGAGGAAGTGTTCGGGCTTGCGCTCGTAGCGGCGGTGGAGTCGTCGGCAGCCCGATATCCAGGACACCGTTCGTTCCACGACCCAGCGGTGTCGGCCCAGCCGGTGGGAGGACTCGATGCCCTTGCGGGCGATGCGGTGCTGGATGCTACGGGAGGACAGCCAGCGCCGCAGGTGCGGGTAGTCGTAGTGGCCGGGCCGTCGGCGTCGGCGGCCGCGACGGGAGCGGATGGGTGGGATGCCGCGGACCAGCGGGATGAGGGCTTGGCTGTCGTGGAGGTTCGCGGCG
>NZ_JBSFJW010000081.1:0-4447 GCF_053598255.1 Streptomyces sp. NPDC001157 | reverse complement strand
GTGGACGACGTCCCCGGCCGATCAGGATCCGCATCGAACAACGCCTCCAGATCCCACCCCCGATCCACCGGAAACCCCGACACCCCCTCCCCACCCGACACCACCAGCTCCCACAACCCCTCCGGCGACACCACCCCACCCGGCAACCGACACGCCATACCCACCACCGCAACCCCCTCACCGGCACGGGCCTGGAGGTTGTGGTTCTCCCGGCGCAGTCGGGCGGTCTCCTTCAGGGCGTCGCGCAGGGCCGCGACGACTTCCTGGTTCGCTGGTGCGTGGGTCATGACTTCCTTCTCCCGGTCCTGGTCAGGGCTCGATGCCGTGGCGTGCCATGCGGACGAGGTCCGCCACGTCCATGGCGTCGATCAGGTCGTCGTCGGTGTCGCTTGCGGGGGGTGGTGGTGACGCCTCGTCGTCGTGTGGCGGGCACAGCTCCGATTCGAGCCAGGCGGCCAGGGCCTCGGGGCTGGGCTGGTCGAAGACGACGGTCGGTGACAGGCGCAGGCCGACCGCCTTGCCGAGCCGGTTGCGCAGTTCGAGGGCGCTGAGCGAGTCGGCGCCGAGTTCCTTGAAGGAACGGCGGACGTCGACCGCGCGGGCGTCGTCGTGGTTCAGTACGGCTGCCGTCTCGGCCCGTACGAGGGTGAGGAGTTCCTTTCTGCGGGCGTCGGCGTCGAGGCCGGCCAGCCGGTCCGCGAGGCTCGTGGTGTGCTGGGCGGCGGGTTCCGTGCCGGGTTGCGCCGTGGCAGGGGGCCGGACGAGGCCGCGCAGCAGGGGCGGGGCGGCGTGGCCGGCGGCTCGCAGCGCGGCGGTGTCCAGGGCGAGCGGGACGAGGGCCGGTTCGGGGCGGGCCAGTGCCGCGTCGAGGAGCCGCAGACCCTGCTCGGGGGCGAGCGGTCGGATGCCGGCCCGGGTGAACCGGCGGAGGTCGGCCGGGCCGAGCTGGTCGGCCATGCCGCCCTCGGCCCAGGGTCCCCAGGCCAGGGAGGTGGCAGGCAGTCCGAGGGCCCGGCGGTGGTGGGCCAGGGCGTCGAGGAACGTGTTGGCCGCGGCGTAGTTGGCCTGTCCGGCGCCGCCCAGCAGCCCCTGGACCGAGGAGAAGACGACGAAGGCGTTCAGGTCCAGTGCACGGGTGAGGTCGTGGAGGTGCCAGGCCGCGTCGGTCTTGGGCCGCAGGACGGCGTCGAGCCGCTCGGCGTCCAGGGCCTCGACGACGCAGTCGTCCAGGACGCCGGCCGCGTGGACGACCGCCGTCAGCGGGTGCTCGGCCGGGACGGTCGCCAGCAGGTCGGCGAGCGCGGTGCGGTCCGCGGTGTCACAGGCGGCGAGCGTCACCCGGGCGCCCAGTTCGGTGAGGTCCGCGCGCAGCGCGGCGGCGCCGGGGGCGGCCTCGCCCCGGCGGCTGACCAGCAGCAGGTGACCCACGCCGTGTGCGGTGACGAGGTGGCGGGCGACCCGGGCACCCAGCGCTCCGGTCGCGCCCGTGATCAGTACGGTGCCGTCCGCGCGCCAGGCCGGCGGTGCGGGTGCGGCGGCGACACGTGTCACCCTCGGGGCGAGCAACGCCCCGTCGCGCACGGCGAGTTGGGACTCGCCGGACGCACCGAGCAGCGCCGCGAGGGTCTGGGGGGTGAGGGGTTCGGCGTCGAGGTCGAGCAGGGCGAAGCGCTCGGGGTGTTCGGTGCGCGCCGACCGCAGCAGGCCCCACACCGGGGCGTGGGCCAGGTCGGTCACATCCTCGTCCGGCCGGGTGGCGACCGCGTTCCGCGTGACGACGACCAGTCGCGAGCCGGCGAACCGCTCTTCCGCCAGCCACTGCCGGACCAGCCTCAGAGCGCGGGCGGCGGCAGCCCTGGCCCGGTCGGCCACGTCGGCCTGGTCGCGCCCGGACGTCTCCGGCTCGTCTGCGAGGTACGCCAGGACCACCGCGGGCGGTCCGGCGGCGGCCAGGCCGGCGAGTTCCTCGTGGACGGGAAGATCCACGTCGGCCCAGCCGGCCTCACCCACGATCGCGCAGGACGGCCGCACCCTGTCACCGCCGCTCACGGCGGCCGGAAGCGGTGCCCAGTCCATCCGCAACAGCGGTTCCCGTCGCCCCGTCGTGAGCTGCCCGCCGTCGACCGGACGCCTGGTCAGGGCAGCGACCGAGGCGATGAGCCGTCCGGCGTCGTCGGCGAGGTCCAGGGTGACGGTGTCGGGGCCGACGGGTGCCAGGCGGACCCGGGCCGCCCGCGCCCCGGGAGCGGCCAGGCGGACACCGGTCCAGGCGAAGGGCAACCGCGTGGTGCCGTCCCCGGGCAGCGCGCCCAGTTCGATCGCGTGGAGGGCGGCGTCCAGAAGGGCCGGGTGCAGCCCGTATCCGTCGGTGTCGGCCTGCTCCGGTGACTCAAGTTCGGCGAAGACCTCCGTGCCGCGCCGCCACGCGGTGCGCAGTCCGCGGAACGCGGGGCCGTATCCGAATCCCTGGTCGGCGAGCGCCTCGTACCAGCCGGACAGGTCCACCGTTTCGGCGCCGGGTGGCGGCCAGTGCTCGGCGAAGGCGGCGTCCGCCGGGGTGGCGGGTTCGATCGGGGCCACGACTCCCGAGGCGTGCAAGGTCCATTCGGCATCGGCGTCGGATCCGGCGGGCCGGCTGTGCACGGTGACCGGGCGCCGTCCGTCGGCGTCACCGCTCGCCGCCTGTATTTGGAGTTCCACGGCACCGTCGTCGGGCAGTACCAGGGGCGCCTGCAGCGTCAGTTCCTCCAGCTCCGGGCAGTCGGTTTCGCGGCCGATGTGCAGGGCCAGCTCGACCAGCCCCGCGCCGGGGACCAGCACGGTGTCCAGCACGGTGTGGTCGGCGAGCCAAGGGTGGGTGAGCGAGGAAAGCCGGGCGGTGAGGACGAGCGTGTCGGAGTCCGCGGGGCGTACGGCGGCGCCCAGCAGGGGGTGGCCGCCCGTCGCCAGCCCCAGGCCCGTGGCATCCGCCGGGCGGGCCGTGACGGCGTGCGCCCAGTAGCGCCTGCGCTGGAACGCGTAGGTGGGCAGTTCGGTCCGCCGGGGCCGGTGGGCTTCGTACACGGTGGTCCAGTCGGGGACGACACCGCGCACATGGAGCCGCGCCAGCGCCTCGGCCACGGTCCGCTCCTGGGCGTGCCCGCGACGCAGCAGCGGCACGAACTCCGCCGGTTCGCCGTCGTCGGCCAGGCAGTCGCGGCCCATGGCGGTCAGTACGGCGTCGGGGCCGATCTCCACGAACGTGGTCACCCCGTCCGCGCGCAGCCGGCGTACCGCGTCCGCGAACCGTACGGTCCCGCGGGCGTGTTGGGCCCAGTACTCCGGGCCCAGCGCGTCCGCCGTGTCGAGCGGCGCCCCCGTCACGGTGGAGACGATCGGCAGGGCGGGAGCCGCGAAGCCCAGCCGGGCGGTCGCCCGGGTGAACTCGTCGAGCATGGGGTCCATCAGGTGCGAGTGGAAGGCGTGACTCACCCGCAGCCGTCGGGTCCGCCGCCCGCGGGCCGCGAGGGCGTCGGCGATGCGTGTGACCGCGTCCTCCTCGCCGGACAGCACACAGGAGAGGGGGCCGTTGACGGCGGCGATCCCGGCCCGCCCGTCCGTTTCCGCCAGCAGCTCGGCGATCTCCTCCTCGGCCGCCTGGACGGACACCATGGCCCCGCCCTCGGGCAGGACGTCCATCAACCGCCCCCGCTGCCCGACGAGTTCGACCGCGTCGGCTAGGGAGATCGCCCCGGCCGCGTGGGCCGCGGCGATCTCTCCGACGGAGTGCCCGGCGAGCCGGTCCGCCCGGATGCCGAAGGTCTCCACGAGCCGGAACAGGGCGACCTCGAAGGCGAACAGGCCGGCCTGGGTGAAGACGGTCCGGTCCAGCAGCGCGGCCTCGGCCGAGTCCGGTTCGGCGAAGACGACGTCCCGAAGGGGGCGGCCCAGGCGATCGCCGAACGCGTCGAAGACCTCGTCGAGGGCGGTGGCGAAGGCCGGGAAGCGGGTGTGCAGTTCGCGGCCCATGCCGGCGTACTGGCTGCCCTGCCCCGTGAAGAGGAAGGCGGTGCGGCCCGGCACGGGGGTGCCCCGCACCGTGCGCGAGGACGGGCTGCCGTCCGCGAGTGCCTTCAGGTCGGCGAGCATCCGGTCCCGGTCGTCTCCGACAACGACGGCGCGGTGGTTCAGGGCGGCGCGGGTGGTGGCGAGCGCATGACCGATGTCGGCCGGCCGCGCTGCGGGGTCGGCGTTCACGTGGGCGAGCAGCTTGCGCGCCTGGGCGTGCAGCGCCGCTTGGGAGCGAGCGGAGAGCGGCCACAGGACGGTGCCGCCGGGCTCGGCGCCCGAGGGCGGCTCCGCCTCGGTGCGCTCCTCTTGGGTGAACTCCTCAAGGATGACGTGGGCGTTGGTGCCGCTGATCCCGAACGAGGACACACCCGCCCGGCGCGGACGCTCCCCGTCGGCC
>NZ_JBSFJW010000080.1:0-5982 GCF_053598255.1 Streptomyces sp. NPDC001157 | reverse complement strand
GCAGAAGAGAGGCAATGCAGTCCTCGATGTACTTGCCCGGGTTATAGACCGGGATGACCACGCTCACCTTGATGGGCATGTCTCTTCTTCCGCCTCAGTTACTGGGAGTGACATCGTGACGGCTCGGCGTACGACGCCGCCCAGCACACGTTCGGGTAAGGCTAACGTGTGATGGTCACACCAACACCACGTAAACCCGCGGGGCCGGGCACGAACGGATCACAAAGTCTCCGGAATGGTTTTGAGAACTGTGGCGGAACACACGGCAGGTTGCTTGACAGGTCCCCGGTTAGGATGCCGGTCATGAAGGCTCTCGTACTCTCCGGCGGCTCGGGCACACGTCTCCGCCCCATAACCCACACATCGGCCAAGCAGCTGGTGCCCGTTGCCAACAAGCCCGTGCTCTTCTACGGGCTGGAGGCCATCGCCGACGCCGGCATCACCGACGTCGGGATCATCGTCGGTGACACCGCCGAAGAGATCCGCGAAGCCGTGGGTGACGGCTCCAAGCTCGGCATCAATGTCACCTACATCCCCCAGGACAAACCCCTCGGCCTTGCCCACGCCGTCCTCATCGCCCGCGACTTCCTGGGCGAGGACGACTTCGTCATGTACCTCGGCGACAACTTCATCGTCGGCGGCATCACCGGCCTCGTCGACGAATTCCGTACGGAACGTCCCGACGCCCAGATCCTGTTGACCCGGGTGCCCAACCCCACCTCCTTCGGTGTCGCCGAGCTCGACGAGAGCGGCCGCGTCAAGGGGCTGGAGGAGAAGCCGAAGGAGCCCAAGAGCGACCTCGCGCTGGTCGGTGTGTATCTCTTCACACCCACCATCCACGAGGCCGTACGCAGCATCGAGCCGTCCTGGCGCGGCGAGCTGGAGATCACCCACGCCATCCAGTGGCTGATCGACCAGCAGAAGGACGTCCGCTCGACGACGATCTCCGGTTACTGGAAGGACACCGGGAACGTCGCCGACATGCTGGAGGTCAACCGCTCCGTCCTGGAGACGCTGGAGCCCGCCGTCGAGGGCACCGTCGACGAGTCCAGCGAGATCATCGGCCGCGTGCGCATCGACGCCGGCGCCGAGGTCCGCGGCTCGCGCATCGTCGGCCCCGCGATCATCGGCCCCGGCTCGGTGATCAGCGACTCGTACATCGGCCCCTTCACCTCCATCTCCGAGGACTGCCGGATCGACGACAGCGAGGTCGAGTACTCCATCGTCCTGCGCGACTCCTCCATCACCGGCGTGCGCCGCGTCGAGACCTCGCTCATCGGCCGCAACGTCGAGGTCACCCCCGCGCCCCGCAACCCCGCAGCCCACCGATTCGTCCTCGGCGACCACAGCAAGGTACAGATCTCTTCATGACTACCCGAATCCTGGTGACCGGCGGTGCCGGTTTCATCGGCTCCCACTACGTGCGTACGCTGCTCGGCCCCCAGGGCCCGGGCGACGTGGCGATCACCGTCCTGGACAAGCTCACCTACGCGGGCAACCCCGCCAACCTCGACGAGGTGCGCGACCACCCGGGCTTCGCCTTCGTCCAGGGCGACATCTGCGACCCCGAGCTGGTCGGGAAGCTGATGGCCGAGCACGACGAGGTGGTGCACTTCGCGGCCGAGTCGCACGTGGACCGCTCCATCGACGGCGGCGCCGAGTTCGTCCGCACCAACGTGGTCGGCACCCACACCCTGATCGACGCCGCGCACCGGGCCGGGATCAAGACCTTCGTGCACATCTCCACCGACGAGGTCTACGGCTCCATCGACGAGGGCTCCTGGCCGGAGACGCACCCGCTGCAGCCCAACTCGCCGTATTCCTCCGCCAAGGCGTCCAGCGACCTGATCGCCCTGTCGTACCACCGCACCCACGGCCTGGACGTGCGCGTGACCCGCTGCTCCAACAACTACGGGCACCACCACTTCCCCGAGAAGGTCATCCCGCTGTTCATCACCAACCTGCTGGACGGCAAGAAGGTCCCGCTGTACGGCGACGGCGGCAACGTCCGCGACTGGCTGCACATCGACGACCACATCCAGGGCATCGACCTGGTGCGCACCAAGGGCCGCGCCGGTGAGGTCTACAACATCGGCGGCGGCACCGAGCTCTCCAACAAGGAGCTGACGGGCCTGCTGCTCGAGGCGTGCGGCGCGGACTGGGACGAGAGCGTCGAGTACGTCCAGGACCGCAAGGGCCACGACCGCCGCTACTCCGTGGACTGCACCAAGATCCGCACCGAGCTGGGGTACGAGCCCCGCAAGGACTTCGCCACCGGCCTCGCGGAGACGGTCGCCTGGTACCGCGAGAACCGCGCCTGGTGGGAGCCCCTGAAGGAGCGCGCGGCGCTGTGACTTCCACCTGGCTGATCACGGGTGCGGGCGGCATGCTGGGCCAGGACCTCCTGGCCCGGCTGGCGGCCGACGGCGAGCAGGGCGTGGGCCTGGCCCGCGGGGACCTGGACATCACGGACCCGGAGGCGGTGCACGAGGCCGTCGCGGAGCACCACCCCGATGTGGTCGTCAACTGCGCCGCCTGGACGGCCGTGGACGACGCGGAGACCCAGGAGCCCGCGGCCCTGAGGATCAACGGCGACGGCCCCCGCAACCTCGCGGCGGCCTGCGCCAAGACCGGCGCCAAGCTGCTCCAGGTCTCCACGGACTACGTCTTCGCGGGCGACGGCGCCTCTCCGTACGCGGAGGACGCCCCCACCGCACCGCGAAGCGCCTACGGCCGCACCAAGCTGGCCGGCGAGCAGGCGGTACTGACCGCCCTCCCCGACGCGGGCTATGTGGTGCGCACGGCGTGGCTGTACGGCGCGGGCGGCGGCAATTTCGTCCGTACGATGATCAAGCTGGAGGGCGTCAAGGACACCCTCGACGTGGTCGACGACCAGCGGGGCCAGCCCACCTGGACCGTCGACCTCGCCGACCGGCTGGTCCGCCTGGGGCGTGCGGCGCTGGCCGGCACCGCCCCCGCCGGGATCTACCACGGCACCAGCGCCGGCGAGACCACCTGGCACGGCCTCACCCAGGAGATCTTCCGTCTCCTCGGCGCGGACCCCGCCCGGGTCCGCCCGACCACCAGCGCCGCCTTCGTCCGCCCGGCTCCCCGCCCCGCCTACAGCGTCCTCGGCCACGACCGCTGGACAGCCGTCGGCATCGAGCCGATCCGCGACTGGCGCGAGGCCCTGCACGAGGCGTTCCCGGCACTCCTCGCCGCCGAACGGCCCTGAACCGACGTACAACTCCCCTTGAAACGAGCGGGGTTGGCTGAACCTGTTGCTGGTTCAGCCAACCCTGCTCGTTTTCGCTTCGCCGGGCGCTCAGTGCGACCCACCGCGGTGCTGGACGACGAGGACCACACCGCCAAGCACAGCAGCACAACCTGCCGCGGCGGCGATGCCGACCGTCCGCCCCGCGCCCGCAGAGCGGCGGGCGAGCGCGAGCAGGTGGCCGCGAGACGCTGGCGATCATCTTCGTGGCAACCTCAGACTGCGCACCTGGCGACAGTTGCCACCGGGCTTCGGTCCTGCCTGGGCCCCGCCTGCCGGAGTGTCACCCGACGGAGCCGTGACCGCTTGTGGGCCAGGCTCCACCGCGTCCTGCTGGAGGGGGTCGGAGTACGCAGCGAATTAAGTACTACGGTTACGCTTCTCCATTTGCCCTGGTCAGCATGCTCGATTCGAGTCGAATGAGCTGCTGGATCAGGCGCTGAAGAGCGTCGCCGTCCGAGCTGTTGGGGCACGCCCACATCGGCGTCACCGCCACCGTGTAAGCCCACGTCCGGCTCCGTCTCCAACGCGACGCCATCGACCTCCTTGGCCGCGCCCTCCGCAACCCCGCCGGACAATCTGCAAGCACGACGACGGCGACGAACCACCCCTCGTCGGATCCTCCGTCCGCTGACGTTGCCGTCAACTACTGCCGTCAAGACACGCTGATACCCCGCCAAGCATATGTTGACGGGGTATCAGATGTGCAACTGCGATCCCTGGAGGGCCGATCCGCGCTACCGATTCAACATCGAGGTACCAGATCCACCAGTGCCGTCCGCAATTCGAAGAATCTATTCCTCGATAAGTTCATCGAGCCTATCTGCCGATTTCGGAGTTCCCAGTTCTTGAGCGGCAGACGCGAGGCGCTCATAGTAAGCCGAGGAGATCGGAAGAGAATCCTCGTAGATCCATGAGCACATCGTATCGAATGCCAACTCCTCTTCACCCACGCTCATCAGGTGGCGAACATCGGCAATAACCTCTTCCGAAGTCAGAGGAGATTCCTCAAGGAGTTGCGAGATGAGAGCCCGCACGTACTGATACCGCTCCATATTCCACACTCCTTCACTTCGGGAAAGCCGTGAGAACTCGCCCAGTTAGCGGTTCATAGCGAACCTCGATGCTTACCCCTCGCACCTCTCCAGTGATTGCCTGAACGGCAGGATCACCCTTCCTCGTCCGGAGAGTCCTCTCAGCATAATTAGCTGAACCGGTTTTCCAGACACGCGTACTGTTTGGGTTCGTGGCGACATCTGCCACGGCATCCAGGATGTCATCGTCGCTCCACCCCTTTGGAAAGACTGTCTTTCCAGGCAGTCCCGGATAAGCATGCCCGTCGAGGATGTGCTGGGCATCGTCACCAAGCAACTCCCGCCCAATCCCGCCACAGTTGTGGACGAGAACCGGAGTCTCGCCCGCCAGCACATAGTACGTGTGGACGCTGCTGACAGTCAGGTCGTGGGTGATCTGATGCTTGGTGAAGTGGCGGACAGTGGCGATCTTTGCCTGGTGTCCATCTTCGGTACGCAGGGTCATGCCGGGGTGCAGGTCGCCCGCGTCGATCCATGCCCGTTTGGAGGGGGACCAGAACGGGTGCGTGGTCGTCGCGATGACGGAACCTGTGGTCACATTCTTGACGCTTGTGTCTATCGCGACCTCGACGAAATCCTTGTCGTCCTTTGTGGTTATGGTGTCTACGACTTCACGTGCGGTGGTTTTCCCTGTATCAGGATCGGTGGCAAGGACCTTGTCACCCGCCCGAATATCCTGGATCTCCTTCGTTCTCCCATCTGCCATTAGGACTTCAGTCTGGGAAATAAAGCTGTGATTACAGGCGCTTCGGGATCCTCTGTACCCCTCTCCTGCAAGGAGCGACGACGTCACTGTGTCCTGCACGCTGTAATCGTGGAAAGGAGACTCAGTCAGGTGTCCACTCAAGAGAGCCGCAGCGGTTCCGTTGCACTGAAGGAACTCGCAGTAGTTGTTGAGCACATAGTCGATTTGAGCGCGTGAAAGCCCATAGAACCAGAGCTGGAGCGCGGCTTCCTTGCTCAGCGATCCAGAGGGGCTGTCGTAAAGGCGAGCAGCCTCATCGTACTCCGCTTCGGACGTATTGCTTGAATTCCGAACCGGAGGGGCGCCACTGGAGTAGAGCTGGACCGCTTGGTCGTATGCATCGTGAGTCGCATCTGACAGGGTCTGGCCGTTGCCACCCCCTGACGGTCCGTAACATTTGTGCGTCTCGCAATAGCTGCTGCCGGAGTCGTTGCCGTCGACGTCGTGGTAGCCACCTTGGGTGTCGACCCAGTCACCTCGGCATGCGTCGTCGGCACAGAACCTCAAACCGCTCGGGTCGGAGAACGTAAGGGGATTGTTGCCTGCGTAGGTGTAGGCGTTGAGGCCTTGCGGGTTGTACGGCGTGCTCAACGGGTCGGTGGTGAGAAATCGGCCGAGGGTGGGGTCGTAGGCGCGGGCGCCGAGGATGGAAAGACCGGTGGAGTCGTCTTCGGTCTTGCCGAGGAAGCCGCGGTCGGTGCTGGTGGGCAGCGAGCCGGTGCGCTGGGCGCCGAAGGGGAGGTAGCGGCGGCGGCCGGCGGTGCCGGTGTCGGCGGCGATGGTGAGCTGGCTGGAGTTTTGCGGGTCGGACATCAGCCAGGTGAGGGTGCCGTTGCCGGTACCACTGCTGGGGGCGACGCGCAGGGCGC
>NZ_JBSFJW010000079.1:0-6409 GCF_053598255.1 Streptomyces sp. NPDC001157 | reverse complement strand
CCCCGGACCCCCGCTCCTCAACCGCCGGAGGGGCTGATTTTTTCAGCCCGTCCGGCGTTTGAGGACGAGGCCGTTCAGGCCGATCGGGGGTCTGGGGGCGCAGCCCCCAGGGTCGGGAATGGGAAGGGGCGGCGGGGGCGAGGAAAACTAGGCCGGGCGGAGCCAGACCGTTGCCAGGGGTGGCAGGGTCAGCCTGATGCTGGCCGGGCGGCCCTGGTGGGGGTGGGGTTCCGGTTTGATGATGTCGGGGTTGGTGACGTCGCTGCCGCCGTACTTTGCGATGTCCGTGTTCAGGGACTCGTGCCAGGCAGGGACGTCGTCGGGGACGCCCAGACGGTAGTCGTGGCGGACCACGGGGGAGAAGTTCGAGACCGCCAGGAGCGGGGTGCCGTCGGCGGCGAGGCGCAGGAACGCGAAGACGTTGTCCTCGGCCGCGTCGCCGACGATCCACTGGAAGCCGGACGGATCGGTGTCCTGCTGCCACAGGGCGGGCGTGTGGCGGTAGACGATGTTGAGGTCGCGGACCAGGTCGCGGACCCCGCGGTGGTCGGCCTCGGCCCCGTACGCCGGATCCAGCAGCCACCAGTCCGGGCCGTGCGCCTCCGACCACTCCGCGCCCTGCGCGAACTCCTGCCCCATGAAGAGGAGCTGCTTGCCGGGGTGGGCCCACATGAAGGCCAGATAGGCCCGGAGGTTGGCGCGCTGCTGCCACCAGTCGCCCGGCATCTTCGAGACCAGTGAGCGTTTGCCGTGGACCACCTCGTCGTGCGAGATGGGCAGGACGTAGTTCTCGCTGTACGCGTACACCATCGAGAAGGTCATCTCGTTGTGGTGGTACTTGCGGTGGATCGGCTCGTGGCTGATGTAGTCGAGGGAGTCGTGCATCCAGCCCATGTTCCATTTCAGGCCGAATCCCAGCCCGCCGAAGCCGCCCGGGCCCCGGTGGTGCGTGGCCCGGGTGACGCCGTCCCAGGCCGTGGACTCCTCGGCGATCGTGACCACGCCCGGCACCCGCCGGTACACCGTCGCGTTCATCTCCTGCAGGAACGCCACCGCGTCCAGGTTCTCCCGTCCACCGTGCTCGTTCGGGACCCACTGGCCGGGCTCGCGCGAGTAGTCGAGATAGAGCATGGAGGCGACCGCGTCGACGCGCAGGCCGTCGATGTGGAACTCCTCGCACCAGTAAATGGCGTTCGCCACAAGGAAGTTGCGCACCTCTCGGCGGCCGTAGTCGAACTCCAGGGTGCCCCAGTCGGGGTGTGCGGCGCGGAGCGGGTCCTCGTGCTCGTAGAGCGGGCGGCCGTCGAATTCCGCCAGGGCCCAGTCGTCGCGCGGGAAGTGCGCAGGCACCCAGTCCATCAGGACGCCGATGCCCGCCTGGTGCAGCGCGTCGACCAGGTACTTGAAGTCGTCGGGGGTGCCCAGGCGGGCCGTGGGGGCGTAGAAGCCGGTGACCTGGTAGCCCCAGGACCCTCCGAAGGGGTGCTCGGCGATCGGCATCAGTTCGACGTGGGTGAAGCCCAGGTCCTTGACGTATGCGGGGAGCTGTTCCGCCAGTTGACGGTATGTCAGGCCCGGGCGCCAGGACGGGAGGTGGACCTCGTAGACCGAGAACGGGGCCTCGTGCGCGGGCACGTTCGCACGCTGCTCCAGCCACTGCGCGTCCTGCCACTCGTGGTGGGAGGCGGTGACGATCGACGACGTGTTCGGCGGGGCCTCCGTGCGGCGGGCGAGCGGGTCGGCGCGCAGGGTCTTCGAACCGTCGGGCCGGGTGATCTCGAACTTGTACAGCTCGCCCTCGCCGATCCCCGGCGCGAACAGCTCCCAGACACCGGAGGAGCCGAGCGAGCGCATCGGATGGCCGGTGCCGTCCCAGAAGTTGAAGGTGCCGGCCACGTGCACACCGCGCGCGTTCGGCGCCCACACGGAGAAGCGGGTGCCGGCCACGCCCTGGTGCGTCATCGGATGCGCGCCGAGCACCTGCCACAGATACTCGTGCCGCCCTTCCCCGATCAGATGCAGGTCGAGCTCGCCCAGCGTGGGCAGGAAGCGGTACGCGTCCTCGGTCTCCAGGTCCGTCCCCTCGTACCGCACCAGCAGCCGGTACTCGGGGACGTCGGTCAGTGACACCAGGGCGGAGAAGAACCCGTCCCCGTCGTCGTGCAGCTCGGCCCGCAGGTCCGCGGCGACGACGGTCACGGACAGCGCGTACGGCCGGAAGACCCGGAAGGCGACCCCGCCGGGGACCAGGTGGGCGCCCAGCACCGTGTGCGGATCGTGATGAGTACCGGCGAGCAGCCGCTCGCGGTCACCGACGGACACCTCCGGCGACGCGACGGGAACGGGTGCGGTGACCTTCTTCGCGGCGGTGACGATCTTTTTGGCGGGTGACTTGGCGGGGGTCGCTTTCTTGGCCGTCGTCTTTGCGGTCGTCTGGATGGTGGTTGTCTGCTTGGCGGTTGCCTTCTTCGCGGTCGTCTTCTTCGCGGTCGTCTTCTTCGCCGGGCTCTTCTTCGCCGTTGTCTTGGCCGCCGTGGTCTTCGCCGCGACCGCCTTTTTCGTGGCTGCCTTCTTGGCGGTGGTCTTCGCCGCCGCCTTCTTCACCGATTTCTTGGGCTCGGTCGCCTTCTCCGCGGCCTTCGCGGCCTTCTTCTTCGGATCCGAACCGCTGGGCGTGGGGCGGGGGGTCACGGGCGGCGCCTCCTCGGCGAAGGTGAGGTGGGGTCGGGTCAGTGGGGGTCGGATGCGGCGTAACGCTCTATCGCCGCCATGGGAACGGGCAGCCAGTCGGGGCGGTGACGCGCCTCGTAGACGACTTCGTAGATCGCCTTGTCCGTTTCACAGGCGCGCAGCAGTACCGGGTCCGTACGTGGATCCCGACCGCTGACCTCGGCGTATCCGGAACAGTAGGCGGCTCGGCACGCGTCTGCCCAGCCCTCTGCCTGGGGAGCGGCGGAGTGGGCCGCGTAGTCGAAGGACCGCAGCATGCCCGCGATGTCCCGGGCCGGCGGCTGTGGCATGCGGCGTTCGGCCAGTGGTTTGGACGGCTCGCCCTCGAAGTCGATCAGCCACCACTGACCGGCCGGCGAGCGCAGACACTGCCCGAGGTGCAGGTCGCCGTGGATGCGCTGCGCGGTCCAGGTACGGCCCTCCGCGGCCAGGTCGGCGAGCGCGGTGAACGCGGAGTGCAGGGCGGGGGCGTACGGCCGTAGCGCGGGCACCGCCTGTGCGGCGACGTCGAGGCGCTCGATCATGCCGTCGGCCAGCAGTTGCAGCTGGGTGTGGCCCAGGGTGACGGTCGGCAGCGCGTGGGCGAGCGCCGTGTGCACCTCGGCCGTGGCGCGGCCCAGCGCCCGTGCCTCCGCACCGAAGTCCTCGCCCTTGGCCAGCTCGCGCAGCGCCAGCTCCCAGCCGTCCGTCGCACCCTGCAGAAACGGCTGGAGCACGCCGAGTACGTACGGCTCCCCGGCCAGCTCCGCCCGCAGCCACGCCGTGGGCGCCGGCACCCGGGGGCAGCCCTCGCGGGCGAGCGCCAGCGGCAGTTCCAGGTCGGGGTTGACACCGGGGAGGACCCGGCGCAGCAGCTTGAGGATGAACGTATCTCCGTAGACGACCGACGAGTTCGACTGCTCGGCGGTCATGAGGCGTGGGACGAGTCCGGTGCGGATCTCCTGGCCGGGCTCCCGGTCGAAGCGCAGCCCGCCGATATGGGCCTGGGTGCGCAGCGCTTCCAGGAGGACCTCGGCCGGCCGGGAGTCGTACAGGGCGTCGTACACCGTCCGTCCTGCAAGGGGGCCCTGATCCACGTGTCCGATCAGCGCGGGCGCCAGCCGGGGTGGCAGCGCCTCGCGCACGCCTATCAGCAGCTGGTAGCAGTCGCCGGGGTGGGCCTCGGCGCCGAGCGTGAGCGGCTGATGGGCGCGCACCAGCAGGTGGAACAGGCCCAGCCTGCCGTCGGCCGGCAACAGTTCGGTGGCCGCGACCAGCGAGAACCCGGTGACCGGCCGTCCCTTGCCGGCGAACCAGCGCTGCCGAGGCAGCCATTCCCGCAGCAGGGGATCCAGGGACGCGAGCAGGCCAGGACTTGTCTTGCCGGAAAGTGTGACAGTTTCCGCCATGGTGTCACATTCCTTTCCCCGGGTGGGCGGGGTGTTACTGATGCGTGCCCCGGGTGGGACAGGGGAAACCGCCCCACCCCGGGTTCTGCGAGGCGCTGCGCGGCGCTACGCGGGGTCCTTGCGCAGCCGGAACCAGTAGAAGCCGTGCCCCGCCAGTGTCAGCAGGTACGGCAGCTCGCCGATGGCCGGGAAGCGCACCCCGCCGAACAGTTCGACCGGGTGACGCCCGTTGAAGATCCGCAGATCCAGCTCCGTCGGCTGCGCGAACCGCGAGAAGTTGTGCACGCACAGCACGAGATCGTCCTCGTACTCCCGCAGGAAGGCCAGCACCGCCGGGTTGGAGGACTGGAGTTCCGTGTAGGACCCGAGTCCGAAGGCCGGGTTCTGCTTGCGGATCTCGATCATGCGGCGGGTCCAGTGCAGCAGCGACGAGGGCGACGACATCGACGCCTCGACGTTGGTGACCTGGTAGCCGTAGACCGGGTCCATGATGGTCGGCAGGAACAGCCGCCCGGGGTCACAGGACGAAAAACCTGCGTTGCGATCCGGTGTCCACTGCATCGGGGTGCGTACGGCGTCGCGGTCGCCGAGCCAGATGTTGTCGCCCATGCCGATCTCGTCGCCGTAGTAGAGGATCGGCGAGCCCGGGAGCGACAGCAGCAGGGCGGTGAACAGCTCGATCTGGTTGCGGTCGTTGTCCAGCAACGGCGCGAGCCGCCGCCTGATCCCGATGTTGGCGCGCATACGCGGGTCCTTCGCGTATTCCGCCCACATGTAGTCGCGTTCCTCGTCGGTGACCATTTCCAGGGTCAGCTCGTCGTGGTTGCGCAGGAAGATGCCCCACTGGCAGCCCGCGGGGATGGCCGGGGTCTTGGCGAGGATTTCCGAGACGGGGTAGCGGGATTCCCGCCGTACCGCCATGAAGATGCGTGGCATGACGGGGAAGTGGAATGCCATGTGGCATTCGTCGCCGCCACTTCGGAAATCGCCGAAGTAGTCGACCACGTCCTCCGGCCACTGGTTGGCCTCCGCCAGCAGGACCGTGTCCGGGTAGTGCGCGTCTATCTCCTTGCGCACCCGTTTGAGGAACTCATGGGTGGCGGGCAGGTTCTCGCAGTTGGTGCCCTCCTGCTGGTAGAGGTACGGCACCGCGTCCAGGCGGAAGCCGTCGATGCCCAGGTCCAGCCAGAAGCGCAGGGCGGAGATCATCTCCTCCTGGACTGCCGGGTTCTCGTAGTTGAGGTCCGGCTGGTGGGAGAAGAAGCGGTGCCAGTAGTACTGCTTGCGGACCGGGTCGAAGGTCCAGTTGGAGGCCTCGGTGTCGACGAAGATGATCCGCGCTTCCGGGAACTGCTTGTCGTCCTCGGCCCAGACGTAGTAGTCGCCGTACGGGCCGTCGGGGTCCCTCCGCGACTCCTGGAACCACGGGTGCTGGTCGCTGGTGTGGTTCATGACGAAGTCGATGATCACGCGCATGCCGCGCTGGTGGGCGGCGTCGACGAACTCGACGAAGTCGGCGAGGTCACCGAACTCCGGGAGGACGGCCGTGTAGTCCGAGACGTCGTAACCGCCGTCGCGGAGCGGTGACTTGAAGAAGGGCGGCAGCCACAGGCAGTCGACCCCCAGCCACTGCAGATAGTCGAGTTTGGCGGTGATGCCCTTGAGGTCGCCGACTCCGTCGCCGTTGCTGTCCTGGAAGGAGCGGACGAGGACCTCGTAGAAGACCGCACGCTTGAACCAATCCGGGTCCCGGTCCTTGGCAGGGGTGTCCTCGAAAGTGTCCGGAACCGGTTCGTTGACGATCATGTTGTGGGTGACCCTCCGATCTGCGGGGTGGACGGTCGCAGGACGGTGCTGTGCTCACCCGGGGGCTGACCCCCGGACCCCCAGCCGACAACAAGGACGTGTGCCCCGCCTGGCCTAAGGCGCACATAGTTGGCCCTGCCCCAGTGATAGGTCTCGCCGGTGAGCTCGTCGCGCACCGGCACCGACTCGTGCCATTCCAGGCCGAGTTGCGGCATGTCCAACGAGACCGTGGCCTCCTGGGTGTGGTGCGGGTCGAGGTTGGCGACCACCAGAACAGTGTTCGAGCCGCTCCGCTTCGAGTACGCGATCACCGCGTCCTTGTCCGCGTGATGGAAGTGGAGGTCGCGCAGCTGACGCAGGGCAGGGTTCGAGCGCCGGATGGTGTTGAGCCGGGTGATGAGGGGGGTGATGGTGCGGCCTTCGCGTTCGGCCGTCTCCCAGTCGCGTGGGCGCAGCTGGTACTTCTCCGAGTCGAGGTATTCCTC
>NZ_JBSFJW010000078.1:0-9454 GCF_053598255.1 Streptomyces sp. NPDC001157 | reverse complement strand
GGAAGTGATGTTTCCGGCGAATCGCTTCGCTGAGTGCTCGACCTGACTCCTGAAAACCCGCGCGAACCATCCGATATCAGAATCAAACGCTCACTAAGACGTCATCTCAATTGGTGGCTGCTGGCGTAGATAGTCGCTGGCAGGCGGGCTGTGGGGACGGTTGAATGCCTGGGTGAGCGACTACTGGACACCCGCGCATCAAGCTGTCGAGCAGGAGGATGCCGAGACCCTGGCCCGGTTGCTGGCCTCTGGTTCCGATCCCGACGAGGTCTTCAGCAACATGACGCTGTTGACCCACGCAATCGACGCCGAGGGTGATGGCTGCTTGCAGAGCGGGCAGCCATTGACTGTGCACACCACGGCCGTGTTGCTGGCCTTCGGGGCTGATCCTGAGCTCGCAGACCCAGACGGCCGCACCCCCATGGACATGGCCAATCACTACGGCCATAACCTGGCCGTGAAACTGCTGCAGGCCCACATCAGCAGACGAGCCGCCGATAGCAGATGAGGGTGCAGGCGATGCTCGTGAAGGCGAGGAAGTGCTCGGCCTTGCGCTCATAGTGGCGGTGGAGGCGGTGGCAGCCGGCGAGCCAGGACATGGTGCGCTCGATGGTCCAGCGGTGGCGGCCCAGGGGCTGCGAGGTCTCGATCCCCTTGCGGGCGATGCGGTGCTCGATGCCACGCCCTCGTAACCATCGCCGCAGGTGAGAGTAGTCGTAACCCTTGTCAGCGTGGAGCTTGTCCGGCCTGCGTCGCCGCCGCCCACGGCGGGAGTGGATCGGTGGTATGCCCTTCACCAAGGGGATCAGTGCCTGGCTGTCGTGCAGGTTCGCCCCTGAGATTCCGGCGGACAGGGGCAGACCTGTCCGCTCGGTGATCAAATAGATCTTCGATCCGTACTTGCCCCGGTCGACAGGATTCGGGCCTGTCAGGTCCCCCTTTTCATCGCCCGCGTGTTCACCGAGTCGATCGCGCAGCGGGACCAGTCCAATTCGCCACGGGAGCCGAGCTCGTCGAGGACCAGGCGATGGAGCTTGGCCCACACCCTGGCCTTCGACCACTCCGCAAAGCGACGGTGCGCCGTCGCCCCCGACGGACCGAACGACGCGGTGGCAACTGCTGCCACGTGCAGCCCGACGTGGCCACGAACACGATCGCGGCCAGCACCTCACGGTCGCCATGCCGACCGCGGCCACCGCCCTGAGGCCGCGAAGGCGCCTCCGGCACCACCCGCTGGAACAACTCCCACAGCTCATCCGGCACCAGCCGCTCAACGATCCCCACCGCGACTCACAGCCTACTGAGACAACCAAATGAGATGACGACTAAAGCGGGTGTCGCAGGTTCGAATCCTGCCAGGGGCACCAGCCAGGATGGCCCGGAGTGATCGCGCTCCGGGCCATTTTGGCGGGAGCATGTGACGGTAGTCGTCTTCCTGAGGCCGCGTGACTGCCTCTGCGGGCATACTGCCAAGCATGGGGACGGACCAGCCGAATGCGCGGCACTCTTCCAGCGAAGGTGCCGGCGACGCTCGTGATCACGCTGCTGACCAGCGGGAGCAGGTAGCCGACGAACGGGAGCAGCTGGCCGACGAACGAGAAGCGCGGCTCGCTCAGTGGGAGGACCGGCTCGACGCGCAGGGCCGTGCGCGAGGGGAGACAGTCCCGACCCATCGGGAGCGTTCGTACGAGGCGATCGACCGAGCCCGGTCATTGCTGGACTCCAGCCGGAACCGGCTGGACCGCGGTGAGGCTGCGCTGCGCCGCGCAGACGCTCGCGACGACTGGGAACAGCGCGATGTCGACCGCGAGACAGCCGAAACACAGCAGCGACAGGCCGACGAGCCTCCGTCCCTGGAAAGGCTGGAGGCCAGGGTGCGCCGCCTGCACGGGCAGTACGCCGCCTTGGCGTCCGAGCTGGCCGCCGCCGAACACGCCTTGGCCGACGAGTACGAGCGGCTCGCCGTAGGACAACCGTCGCAGGCCGACGAGTACCAGCGTCGCGCACAACAGGCTCGCCTTACCGCGACCAACCTCCGGCCCGCCAAGCCGACCGGTGACCAGGACACCGATTGACCCGGTCAGCCCGCAGTACGCCATGCGGTGAACACCAAGCGGCAGAGAAGCCGAGGTCTTCGGCGTCGGCGCCGGTGAGTGTTTAAGTGCGTGACAGCGCCGACGAACAGCGGCGGACGAGCGCGGACGGAGCAATGCTCAGGACCTGTGGATCGGCTCGGGGAGGACGTACCTTCCCGGGTGATTGATCGATAGGTCACCGAGCAAGATCGGTGTTCGCAGCACCGGCCGGGAAGGGACGTCCGTGCTGAGCGTAGTGAACGACGACGGCACCACCATCAACGGCTCCTCCCTGATCGACGAGATCGTCCTGGCGGGCGCACGAAGGATGCTGGCCGCCGCGTTGGAAGCCGAAGTAAACGCATACATAGCCGAGTTGGCCGACCAGCGGGACGAGCACGGCCGGCGGCTCGTGGTGCGCAACGGTTACCACCAGCCCAGGAAGGTCACCACCGCGGCCGGCGTGGTGGAGGTGAAGGCGCCGCGGGTGAACGGCAAACGCGTCGACGAGGAGACGGGCGAGCGCAAGCGGTTCTCCTCCGCGATCCTGCCGCCTGGTGCCGCAAGAGCCCGAAGATCAGCGAGGTGTTGCCGCTGCTCTATCTGCACGGCCTGTCCTCCGGCGACTTCGTGCCCGCGCTGGAGCAGTTCCTTGGCAGTTCGGCCGGGTTGTCTCCGGCAACGGTCACGCGGCTGACCCAGCAGCGGCAAGCCGACCACGCCGCGTTCATGGACCGCGACCTCGCGGAGGTCGACTACGTGTATATGTGGGCCGCCGGCATCCACCTCAATGTCCGCCTGGAGGAAGCCAAAGCCTGCATACTCGTCCTCGTCGGCGTGCGCGCGGATGGCAACAAGGAACTGGCCGCGCTCAAGGACGGCTACCGCGAGTCGGGCGAGTCCTGGGCGGACCTGCTGCGCGACTGCGCCCGTCGGGGGATGCGCGCCCCCATCCTGACGGTCGGCGACGGAGCTCTCGGCTTCTGGAAGGCCCTGGCCGAGGTCTTCCCCGCCTCCCGACATCAGAGGTGCTGGGTTCACAAACGGCCAACGTGCTCAACGCCCTGCCGAAGTCCGCCCATCCCGGCGCCCGTCAGGCGCTTCAGGACGACCGCGCCCACGCCGAGACGGCGATCAAAACGTTCGCCCAGCTCTACGGCGCGAAGTTCCCCCAGGCGGTCAAGAAGATCACCGACGACCAGGAGGAGCTGCTGGCGTTCTTGGACTTTCCGGCCGAGCACTGGATCCACCTGCGGACCACGAACCCCACCGAGTCGACCTTCTCCACCGTCCGGCTGCGGACCAAGGTCACCCGCGGGGCCGGCTCCCGCGCCGCCACCCTGGCCATGGTCTTCAAGCTCGTCGAGTCCGCCCAGCAGCGGTGGCGGGCGGTGAACGCACCCCACCTGGTCGCCCTGGTCCGGGCCGGAGCCCGCTTCGAACGCGGCCAGCTCGCCGAACGCCCCGACGAATCAGGAGGTGCCCAGCAAGCCGCGTGACCAAGGCCGCCCTGCGACCCGTCGGATGCCGGTCCTAGGGAACTTCCGGGTCAGGTCCGGCTGCTTGGAGGGGGTGGGTGCATGGGTGGACTCAGACATGCAGGGTAGGCCGGTAGATGAGCTCTTGGGTGTGGCCATCGAGCGTCCGGCTCTCAATCAGCTCGAGATCGAAGTCGGCCGCACCCTGGAAGATTGGGTCTACGCCGGTCTGGCCATTGATCACGGGGAAGAGCGTCACCTGGACGCGGTCGACCAGACCGGCGGCCAGCAGCGCCCGGTTCAGCGAAAGGCTGCCGTGCGAGCGCAACGGCACCTCGGATTCCTCCCTGAGCCGGGCGACGATGTCGACAGGGTCGCCGCTCACGACGGTCGCGTCCGGCCAGTCGAGGGGTTCTTTCAGCGTGGTTGACACCACCGTTGCCGGCAGGTTTCTCATCCGGGTGACCCAGGGGTCACTCAGCTCGGACTCCTCGATGCCCGAGGCCAGCATCTGGGTGTGCGCACGATACGTGTTGGCCCCGAAGACCATCCGCTGCTCCTGGTCGTACAAGGCGAGGCGTCGCTCAAGGAACTCGGGACCTTGCTTGCCCCAGTAGCCGCCCCAGTTGCCGATGTGGGCGCCGAAGCCGTCGAGGGTGGAAAAAACGTCGAAGGTGTAGGTAGCGGTCACGTTGCTCTCCTCGAGTGCGGCTGATCAGGTTCAAGAGACAGACCGCGAACGACGCCAAAACTCATCGTCGCTGGACTTTTGGAGCCCGGTCGCCCCCGGACACGGCCCCACGGCTTGACCGCGGCCAGAACGGTGGCGTGGTCGGCGACGCGGCGTGGGAAGAAGAGCGCAGCACACCGATCCACAGGTCTTGACTATTCCTCGCGCGGACGTCTGCGGACCATCAGCGCAGGTAGGAGGCACGCTGCCCCAAGGCACCGCCCCTACCCAGGTTACTTCGGGACGAAGAGGTCGTGGCAGCCCAGAGCGGCGGCGGAGCCCCCACAGCGCGATGTCAGAGCCCGATGAGAGGGTGACCGCCATGCAGACACCTATTGCCCCGGACAACGGGGACGAGGAGCACGCCGTAATCGCCCACTTCCGGCTCGCCGCCGAGGGTTTCGGCGACGCCGACCAGCGAAGGCAGGTCTACGAGGCTGAGCAGGTAATGGCGGCGGCGACCGAGAAGGCCGGTGTCGGCAAGATCGACGGCAACGAGTTCGGAGGAGGCAAAGCCGTGCCCGCTGGGAGCTGATCGAGCCGGTGCTGTCCGCCTGGCAGGGGGTCGGCAGATGGAATGCGCGGTCGGCCGCGTCAGCACGCGCGCTCTTCGCGACGCATCTCGCTTCGCAGCTGAACGCCGCCCGGAGGCGACGCACGCACGCCCACCCCTTCCACGGCACCAGGACCCTCACCTCGATCCGACCGTGGCTTCGATCATGATCCGCCGGACCGCTCCGCGCGAAGCATGGAGAAGATCACTTGATCGTGCCACCGGCCGCCGCGCCACTGCGCGGAGCGCAGCACGCCCTCCCTGACGAAGCCCGCCTTCTCCAACGCACGCTGCTCGGCGATGTTGGCGCAGTCCGTCCAGGCTTGGAGCCGTTCGGCCCTGGTGTGGTCGAAGAGATACTCGGCCAGCAGTCGCTGAGCCTGGGTGCCTATGCCGCGGCCGTGCGCGGCCGGCACCAGACCGATCGCCAGGCTCCAGCAGGTGGAGGTGGCGGGCCGCCCCCAGGTGCTGGCGAACCACTCGACCCGGCCCACCGTCCGGCCCGCTTCCGCGACGGAGAGCACGCCACCGCCGTCGGAGCCGAGCAGGCCGGTCTCGGCGAACTGCCGGCGCAGGCCGGCCGGTGAACCGAAGCCGAACCACTGGTACGGGCCGGTCCCCTCCGGCCCACTGAACTCGTGCTCGAACAGGTCGAGATCGTCGGCGGTCACCGGGCGCAGCGTGATCTCATCGGACATGGAACGACTCCTGATCCTCTCGACCCAAGGCACGACCTCGTACGGCGGTCGTGGGCAACGGCATCTGACTCTTCCACAGGTCAATCCGCGCCCCGACCCGATGCCCTGTGACCAGCGTCGGGAAGATCCGCCGGACAGGCCCCAGTTCAGGAGCGGGAGCGGCTGGCTCGGGAGAGCGGGACTTCCGGGGCAGGTCCCCGTAGCCCGGGGTGTTCCCGAGCGAGCGCTCGTCGCGGTCGCCCGACCGCAGCACCAGGCGTCGCGGCCCCTGCGGCGTGCGCTTCGGCCGTCGATCAGCCGCTGCTGCCTCGCGCACATGGGCTGTCCCGCCCTCGCGGCGCCGACGTCGCCGTTGGTGGCCGCGCTTGCTGCCGCGCACCGCCGGAACGCCTGGCGGCTGCGGCTGGACACCGGGGACGTGGAGAAGCAGTTCGAGACGGTGCCGCCCGAGGTCTGAGGCCGTCGGGTCTGCCCTGTCGACGTGGCCGCGGCCGACCCGTCAGGAGGTGGCCGCGGCCGGAAGGTCCGGCCGCTCCGGCTGACGCTGCGGCGCCGTCGGCACGCTGAGCACCATCGTCAGACCACCGCCGGGTGTGTCCTCGGCGCTCAGGGTGCCGCCCATGGCCTCGACGAAGCCACGGGCCACCGCCAGGCCCAGTCCCACTCCGGCGCCCCGCGGCGAGTCTCCATAGCGCTGGAAGGGCTCGAAGATGCGGTCCTTGGCCTCGTCGGGCACGCCCGGTCCGCGATCCACGACCCGCACCTCGACCCGTTCGGCGATGGCGCTCGCGGCCACGAGGACCTTCTCCTCCGGCGGGCTGTACTTGACCGCGTTCTCGACGACGTTGGCGACGGCCCTCTCCAGCAGCCCCCGGTCCACATGCACCATGGGCAGTGTCTCCGGGATGTCCAGCTCTACGCTGTCCTCGGGCACGCCGCCGAGCGCCATGGGGACGACCTCGTCGAGATCGGTCTCGCGGACGATCGGGGTGACGGTGCCGGTCTGCAGCCGGGACATGTCCAGCAGGTTGCCCACCAGATGGTCGAGGCGATCCGCCCCTTCCTCTATTGCCTCCAGCAGCTCGGCCCGGTCCTCCTCGGACCACTCGACGTCGTCGGAGCGCAGGGAGGTGACGGCCGCCTTGATTCCGGCAAGAGGGGTGCGCAGGTCGTGGCTCACGGCGGCGAGCAGCGCGGTGCGGATGCGGTTGCCCTCGGCCAACTCCTTGGCCTGGTCGGCCTCTTGCTGCAGGCGTCGGCGGTCCAGGACGACGGCGGCCTGGGCGGCGAACGCGGCCAGCACCCGCCGGTCGGCGGCCGGCAGCACACGCCCCGACAGGGCCAGCGACATGTGGTCGCCGACCGGCACGTCCACGTCCGCATCGTCCGGGTCCTGACAGGGTGTGGGTCCGACGCTGCCCGCGCAGGTCCAGGGATCCAGCTCGCCGCCCCGTTCCAGCAGCGCCGCCGACTCCATGCCGAAGGTTTCGCGCACCCGCTCCAGCAGCGCCTCCAGACTGGTCTCGCCGCGCAGCACGTTCCCTGCGAGGAAGGACAGGATCTCCGACTCCGCACGCAGCCGGGCCGCCTGGTGGGTGCGCCGGGCGGCCAGGTCCACGACCGAGGCCACCGACACGGCGACCCCGACGAAGATCGCGATGGCGACGATGTTCTCCGGGTCGGCGATCGTGAGGGTGTGCACGGGCGGGGTGAAGAACCAGTTGAGCAGCAGGGAGCCCACGACCGCCGAGGCCAGCGCGGGGAACAGACCGCCCAGTAGGGCCGCTGCGACCGTCAGGGTCAGGTACAGCAGCATGTCGTTGGCGAGACCGACATCCGGCGTGACGCTGGTCAGCAGCAGCGTGAGCAGGGCTGGGCCGAGCACGCCGACCAGCCAGCCCCAGATGAGCCGCGACCGGCCGAGCCGTGCTCCCCTGGCCACGGGCAGTCCGCGTCCCTTGCCCGCCTCGTCATGCGTGATGAGGTGGACGTCGAGGTCGGGGCCGGACTCGCGGGCCACCGTGGCGCCGACGCCGGGACCGAACACGTACTGCCAGCCCTTGCGGCGGGAGACACCCATCACGATCTGGGTCGCGTTCACCCCGCGGGAGAAGTCCAGCAGAGCGGCCGAGACGTCGTCGCCGACCACATGGTGGAAGGTGCCGCCCAGGTCCTCGACCAGGGTCCGTTGAACGGCCAGCTCCTTGGGCGAGGCGGAGGTGAGGCCGTCGCTGCGTGAGATGTAGACGGCGAGCACCTCTCCCCCGGCGCCCTTCTCGGCAAGCCTCGCCGCCCGGCGGATCAGAGTGCTCCCTTCGGGACCGCCGGTGAGGCCGACCACGATCCGCTCCCGCGAACCCCAGATGGTCGACACCTGGTGCTCGCTGCGGTACTCGGTCAGGTACGCGTCGACCCGGTCGGCGACCCACAGGAGGGCCAACTCCCGCAGGGCGGTGAGGTTTCCGGGCCGGAAGTAGTTGGACAGCGCCGCGTCGACCTTGTCCGGCTTGTAGATGTTGCCGTGCGCCATCCGGCGGCGCAGAGCCTGCGGGGACATGTCGACCAGCTCGATCTGGTCGGCACGCCGCACCACCTCGTCCGGCACGGTCTCCCGCTGCCGCACCCCCGTGATCGACTCCACGACGTCACCCAGCGATTCGAGGTGCTGGATGTTGACGGTGGAGACCACGTCGATCCCGGCGGCGAGCAACTCCTCCACGTCCTGCCAGCGCTTGTCGTTGCGCGAGCCGGGGATGTTCGTGTGCGCGAGCTCGTCGACCAGTGCCACCTGCGGACGGCGTGCCAGTACAGCGTCGACGTCCATCTCGGTGAAGGCGGTGCCGCGGTACTCGATCTCCTTGCGTGAAATCGCCTCCAGGCCGTGCAGCATCACCTCGGTACGCGGCCGGTGGTGGTGCTCGACGAAGGCGACCACGCAGTCGGTGCCCCGTTCGATCCTGCGATGCGCCTCGGAGAGCATCGCGTACGCCTTGCCGACGCCGGGTGCCGCGCCGAGGTAGATCCGGAGCTTTCCGCGTGCCATGTCATCCCTCGAAGCGGTAGCCCATGCCGGGCTCGGTGATCAGATAGCGGGGGTGGGAGGGGTCCCTCTCCAGTTTGCGGCGCAGCTGTGCCATGTAGACGCGCAGATAGTTGGTCTTGTTGCTCTGGGACACCCCCCAGACCTCCTGCAGCAGGTGCTTCTGGGTGACCAGCCGGCCGGGGTTGGTGATCAGGATCTCCAACACGTGCCATTCGGTCGGGGTCAGCCTCACGTCCCGCCCGCTCCGTACGACCCTCTTGGCCAGCAGGTCGACGCTGAACTCCTCGGTCTCCACCACCGTCGCCTCGGGAACGAGCTGCGCGTCCTCCCTGCGGCGGACGGCGGCTCGCAGTCGGGCCAGGAGCTCGTCCATGCTGAAGGGCTTGGTGATGTAGTCGTCGGCGCCCGCGTCCAGTGCCGCGACCTTCTCCTCCGACGCCTGCCGGGCGGACAGCACCAGGATCGGTACCCGGGTCCAGCCGCGCAGGGCCTTGATGACGTCGACGCCGTCCATGTCGGGCAGTCCGAGGTCCAGCATCACCACGTCCGGTTGGCGCGCGGCCGCGAGGCGGAGGGCCGTGGCGCCGTCGGGGGCGGCGTCCACTCCGTACCGGCGTGCCTGCATGTTGATCACGAGGGCCCGTACGAGCTGCGGGTCGTCCTCCACCACCAACACCCTGGTCATGGGTGTACACCTTTCGTGTCGTACGGGCAGTCAGGAAGTCCGGGAACGGCACAACCGGCCTCATGGCGGCGGGAGTCGGCGGAGCCGGGGTGTGCCCCGGCTGGCGCTTGAACGACCCGGGCGCGAGACCGGTGTAGTAGATGTTGAAGCCGTGCGCCGAGTCCGGGTCCTGCTCGCCCAGCATCTGGTTGA
>NZ_JBSFJW010000077.1:0-11309 GCF_053598255.1 Streptomyces sp. NPDC001157 | reverse complement strand
CTGGGGGCTGCGCCCCCAGACCCCCGCTTTCGGCCTGAACGGCCTCGTCCTCAAACGCCGGACGGGCTGAAAGACCAGCCCCTCCGGCGTTTGAGGAGCGGGGGTCCGGGGGCCGGCCCCCGGTACGGGACGGGTAGGGGCGGCGGGGGCGAAATAGAATCGGTGGGTGAACGACCCCGTAGCCCCGGCCGAAGTCCTGCGTCGCCGTCTTGGCAGCCTCCTCGACGGGCTCCCGCCCAAGCAGGCCGCCCAGGCCGTCGACCGCCTCATCGCCAACTATCGCGGGGCCACCCCGACCGACGCCCCCATCCTCCGCGACCGCGCCGACGTAGCCGCCTACGCCGCATACCGGATGCCGGCCACCTTCGAGGCGGTGCACGCCGCGCTGGAGGCGTTCGCCGACGCCGTGCCGGACTTCACACCCACCAGCCACACCGACGTCGGCGGCGGCACCGGTGCCGCAACCTGGGCCGTCACCGCCACCTGGGACGGCACCCGCCCGGTCACCGTCCTCGACTGGGCGGAACCGGCCCTCGCCCTCGGTGAGGAAATCGCCGCAGCCAACCCGGCCCTGGAACAGGCCAGTTGGCGGCGCGCCCGCATCGGCGCCGCCCTCACCCTCGACGACACAGACCTCCTCACCGTGTCCTACGTCCTCAACGAGCTCTCCGAACCCGACCGCGCCGCCCTCGTCGACGCCGCCGCGGCCGCCGCCCGGGCGGTAGTGATCGTCGAGGCCGGCACCCCCGCCGGGTACACCCGCGTCATCGAGGCCCGCGACCGTCTGATCGCCGCCGGGTTCCACGTCGCCGCGCCCTGCCCGCACAGCGCCGGCTGCCCGATCGTCCCCGGCGAGGACTGGTGCCACTTCGCGGCCCGGGTCAGCCGTTCCTCCCTGCACCGCCAGGTCAAGGGCGGCTCCCTGCCGTACGAGGACGAGAAGTTCAGCTACGTCGCCGCCGCCCGCTTCCCGGTCGCCCCGGCGCCCAACCGCGTCGTACGCAAGCCCCAGATCCGCAAGGGCCAGGTGCTCCTGGACCTGTGCGAGACCGAACCGTCCCTCGGCCGCACCACGGTCACCAAACGCCACGGCGACCTCTACAAGGCCGCGCGGGACGCGGACTGGGGCGACCCCTGGCCGCCGTACACCCAGGAGTCGTAGCACCGCGAGCCGGTACCGTCGGTCCATGGTCAAGAAGCCCGCCCCCGACGCCACCCGCCGCAGCGAGAGGTCCCGTCGCGCGATCTACGACGCCGCCCTCGCGCTGGTCGGCGAGGTCGGCTACCCGAGGACGACCATCGAGGGCATCGCCGCCCGGGCCGGCGTCGGCAAGCAGACGATCTACCGGTGGTGGGGGTCGAAGGCGGACGTCCTGCTGGAGGCGTTCCTCGACCTCAGCGCGCAGGCGGCGCGGGAGGCCGGCCAGGAGCCGTACGTCATCCCGGACACCGGGGACCTCGCCGCCGACCTCAAGGCCGTGCTGCGGGTCACCGTCGACCAGCTGAAGGACCCCCGGTTCGAGGTGCCCTCCCGGGCGTTGGCCGCCGAGGGACTGGTCAACGAGCAGCTCGGCCGGGAGTCCGTGGCCAAACTCCTCGAACCTTCGCTCCAGCTGTACGTCGACCGGCTGCGTTCCGCACAGGAAGCCGGTCAGGTCCGGGCCGATGTCGACCCGCGCATTGCCCTGGAGCTCTTCGTCTCACCGATCGCCCAGCGCTGGCTGCAGCACACGGGCCCGATCTCGTACGACTACACCGACACCCTCGTCGAGTACGCACTGCACGGTCTTGCCCCACGTACCCCGGATGTCCCTTCTGGTACCCCGGAGCACGGGGCGGTGGGACCATAGGGCATGCTGTTGCGCACGACAGCGAGGCGAGGGTGATAGATGAGCGCGGAGTTGGGCGGCCAATCCGGCCGGCAGGGCAAACTCTCCCAGTGGCTGCGTGGCCGCCGCCCGAAGGAGACCGGCGCCGACGACGGCGGCCGTGAGGCCCTGCTGCTCGCCGCCGCCTCAGCGGGTCTGCCGCTCGCCCCCGCCGCGTATCCCGCCCCCGGCTACCGCTGTTCCTGCGACCGCGTGGGCTGTCCCACGCCGGCCCGGCACCCGGTGTCGTTCGCCTGGCAGACGCAGTCCACGACGGACCGTGCGCAGATCGAGCGCTGGGCCCGGCACCAGCCGCAGGCCAACTTCATCACCGCGACCGGCATGGTGCACGACGTTCTCGACCTGCCCCTGGAGGCGGGCCGGGAGGCCCTGGAGCGGCTGCTCGCGTCAGGGATCGAAGTAGGCCCTGTTGCCGAGAGCGACGACGGCCGGCTGCTGTTCTTCACCCTCACCCGCGGCACCCCCGAGGACGAGGACGAGTGGTGGCCATGCGAGCTGGACTGCCACCCCGAGACGATGGACGAGCACCCCGGACTGCGCTGGCACTGCCGCGGCTCCTACGTCCTCGTACCACCCGCCCGCCTGCCCGGCGACCAGGGCGTGCACTGGGTGCGGGGCCCTGAGCACCCGCTGCCGGATCCGCTGAGCCTGCTGGAGATTCTCACGGACGCGGGTACCCGGTACGCGGGCGAGGAGCCCGACCACGCGAACGCGGCCTGGCCCCTCCGCCACTAGCATCCAGGCAGGTCTAGGACCCCTGCGCGGACGTCAGTCCCTCCAGCCGGGACAACACCGACACCTGCCCGCCGTCGGCGCCCTGCTGCGGGTCCAGAGCCACCCCGTTGGACATGTACTCCAGCGTCAGCGACTGCTTGATCTCGCCGGTCGTCAGTGCCTTCACGCTCGCGTTCTGTGCGGGGATCGAGGTGCCCTCCGCGGCGGTCTGCTTCTCGTAGCGGCGGTTGGTGAAGAAGACCAGCGCACCGCCGTCCGCCGTGCGCAGCGCCAGCGGGGCGTAGTCGCCGCTGATCAGCGGCTCGTCGATGAACTGCGTGACGAGACCCGGCTTCTTTTCGTCCTTCTTGCGCTTCGCGCGCCACTGGTCGGTGTGCACACCCGAGGCGAAGACCTTCCCGCCGTTCTTCAGATACGCCGCGTAGTCCTTGCTCAAGTCCGCGGGCGGGACGGCGAATTCGGTGGAGTTCGCCGGTACGGCCTCGGCCCAGCCGTCCGCGTCCTTCTTCACCTTCGGCAGCGTGCCCGGGCGGATCAGAGTCAGATACGCCACCTGCCACGGCCGACCCAGGCCGTCGCGGTGGAACACCAGCAGCCAGTGCAGGTCGCCGCCCTTGTTGCCCTGTGCCTCCGCGACGAACCAGCGGGGCCAGCCCGCCTTCTTGGGGATCGTGTACGTCACGTCGGTCAGCTGCAGCGGCGTGTGTGCCGGATTGCCGGACGGGCTGAGCGTGTGACCGGCCTTGAGGCGGGCCGCGTCGATGTCGCCCAGGGCGCCGGTGACATGGTCGGCGTCGAGCGAACTGTCGTACGCCTTGTCCGCCTTGTTGTACGCGGACGTGAACTGTTCGAGCGCCTTGGCCGCCTCGGCGCGGGTGGAGGAGGGGAGCACCTCGCGCTCCCCGTGCACCACCACACAACCGCTCGCCGTCAACGACAAAGCGGTCACCGAGGCCGCAATCAGTGCGCTTCGCTCAAGCCTGCGGAGCCTTCGAGGGCCGCGATCCCTGCTCATCAGGTGTCTTCACCTTCCCCTTCCCGGAGGCGAACCCTACCGGGGCGAAGAACAGCGCGAGTGTCGGGATCAGGTACAGCAGCCACACCGTGACCTGAAGGACGGTCGGGTCCGGCTGGAAGTTGAAGACGCCCTTGAGGAGGGTGCCGTACCAGCTGTCCGGCGGGATGGTGTCGCTGATGTCGAACGCGAGGTGTGTCAGGCCGGGGATCCAGTCGGCCTCCTGGAGGTCGTGGAAGCCGTACGCCAGGACGCCCGCGGCCACCACGACCAGCATGCCGCCGGTCCAGGTGAAGAACTTCGCGAGGTTGATCTTCAGGGCGCCGCGGTAGAAGAGCCAGCCCAGGAGGACCGCGGTGGCCAGGCCCAGCGCGACGCCGATCAGGGGGCGCGGGGTGCCGTCGCTGGCCGCGTGGACCGAGGCCCACACGAACAGGGCGGTCTCCAGGCCCTCCCGGCCGACGGCGAGGAACGCGGTGGCGACCAGGGCGCCCGTGCCCATGGCGAGGGCCGCGTCCAGCTTGCCGTGCAGCTCCGACCTCAGATGCCGGGCGGTGCGCCGCATCCAGAAGACCATCCAGGTCACCAGGGAGACGGCGACGACGGAGAGCGAGCCGCCGAGGGCCTCCTGCGCCTCGAACGTCAGCTCCTGGGAGCCGAATTCGAGGACGCAGCCGAAGCCCATCGCGATGAGCACGGCGATGGAGATGCCGATCCAGATGGGCCGGATGGCGTCCCGGCGGCCCGTCTTGACCAGGTAGGCGATCAGGATGCAGACGACCAGGCTGGCTTCGAGCCCCTCGCGCAGACCGATCAGATAGTTGGAGAACACGACTCACGCCTCCTTGGAGAACAGCGTGCTGCCCCACCAGTCGTCCTTGTCGCGGACCCCGGGCGGAACGGCGAACACCGCCGAACCCACGTGCTGGATGTACTCGTTGAGGGCGTCGGTCGCCGACAGCCTGCGCTGCAGCGGGATGAACCCCTTGCGCACGTCCCGCTGGTAGGCGAGGAAGAACAGGCCCGCGTCCAGGCGGCCGAGGCCGTCGGTGCCGTCGGTGAAGGAGTAGCCGCGGCGCAGGATCGTGATCCCGTTGTTGGAGTCGGGGTGCGCGAGCCGGACGTGCGCGTCGGGCTTCATGGCCTTCAGGAACGGCTTGTCGTGCTCCTTGGCCTTGCCGACCGGGGCGCCCTCGCCCTTGTCGCGGCCGAAGACGTCCTCCTGCTCCTGCAGCGAGGTGCGGTCCCAGGTCTCGATGTGCATCCGGATGCGCCGCGCGACGAGATACGACCCGCCGGTCATCCAGTCGGGACCGTCCTTCTCGCCGACCCACACGAACTTCTTCAGACGGTCCGTCTCCGTGCCCGCGATGTTGCGGGTGCCGTCCTTGAAGCCCATCAGGTTGCGCGGGGTCTGCGCGTCCGGGGTCGTCGACGAGGTCTTGCCGAAGCCGAGCTGCGACCAGCGGATGTTGACCTTGCCGAAGCCGATGCGGGCCAGGTTGCGGATCGCGTGCACGGCGACCTGCGGGTCGTCCGCGCAGGCCTGGATGCACAGGTCGCCGCCGGTGCGGTTCCTGTCGAGGTTCTCGCCGGGGAACTGCGGCAGGTCCACCAGCGCCTCCGGCCGGTGGTCCTTCAGCCCGAACTTGTCGAACAGCGAAGGCCCGAAGCCGATCGTCAGCGTCAGCCGCGAGGGCTTGAGTCCCAGCGCCTCACCGGTGTCGTCCGGCGGGGCCTCGGCGAGACCGCCGTACGCGCCCTCCCCGACCGCCTTCCCGCTGGTCATCCGGCGCGCGGCCGCCGTCCAGTCCTTCAGCATCTGCACGAACTCGGCGCGGTCGTCCGTCTGTACGTCGAACGCGGCGAAGTGCAGCCTGTCCTGCACGGGCGTGGCGACGCCGGCCTGGTTGGCGCCGTGGAAGGCGACCGCGGCGCCCATGTCGGCGCCGGCCGGGTCCACGTCGTTGCCGACGCGGGTCATCGCGACCGCACCGCCGGCCGCGGCGGCACCGAGCGCGAGGCCCGCACCGCCCCAGCCGATCAGCGAACGCCGGGAGGGGGCCTGGGGGGTGCCCGCCTCGTTCGTGGCGGCTTCCTGGATGTCCGTCATGGTGTTGTCCGTCCCCTACTTGACGACGGCGGCGGCGAGCTTGGACAGCGGCTCCGCGAGCGCGTTCACCGCGTCCGAGAGCTCCTTGCGCTGGTCCTCGGTGACCTTGTCGTACGACACGAAGCCGTCCGAGGTCTTGTCCGTGCGGTACTTGTCGAGCGTGCTGTTCAGCGCGGCGAACTGCTTGTCGAGCTCGGTGGTCAGCGCCTTGTCGTTGGTCTGCGCGACCGGCTTGAGCAGCTCGTACGCCTGCTGGGCGCCCTCGACGTTGGCCTTGAAGTCGCTCAGGTCGGTGTGCGAGTAGCGGTCCTCCTCGCCGGTGACCTTGCCGGTGGCGACCTCGTCGAGCAGTTCCTTGGCGCCGTTGGCCATGGAGGTCGGGGTGATCTCGGCCTTGCCGACCCGCTCCTGCCAGTCCTTCAGATCGGTGACCAGCTGGTCGGCGAGCGTCTTCTGCTCGGCGCCGATCTTCTTGTCCTGCCACAGCGCCTTCTCCAGCGCGTGCCAGCCCGTCCACTTCTGGCCCTTCTCCAGGCCGTCGGCGCGGGTGTCGGTCTTCGGGTCGATGTCACCGAAGGACTCGGCGATCGGCTCCGTGCGCTCCCAGCCGACCCGGGAGGGGGCGTAGGCGTCCTGGGCGGCCTTCAGGTCGCCGGCCTTGATGGCCTTGGCGAAGACCTCCACCTTCGGGAGCGTCGCGTCGGCCTGCTCCTGCGCCCACTCGCGGTAGTCGGCAACGGCCTTGTCCAGCTTGGGGTTGCGCTTGGCGGCGGCGCCGGAACCGGTCACGGTCAGCTTCTGCCGGACGCCGTGGCCCTTCATACCGGGTCGGCAGGCGATCTCGTACTCGCCCGCCTTCACCTCGGCGGTCAGCGTGTACTTCGTACCGGACCCGATGTTCTCCTTCTCGGAGACGATCCGGTCGTCCGGGAAGAGGATCTCGACCTCGGTCGCCTTGGAGCCCTTGTTCTCGATCTTCAGGGTGACCTGTCCGGCGGGCACCGACTTGGCGGAGGTGTCGCACTTGGAGTCGGCGGCGGTCACCTGGATCGCGGCGTCACCGTCGCCCTTGCTCTTCTCCGTGCACCCGGTGACGGCGGTCAGCGCCGCCGCGGTGGCGACGGCGGTGACGACGGAGAGTCTGGCGGCTCGCATGCAGGCTCCTGAGGCTGGCGAAAAATCGCGTGTCGAGGCTCACGCAGGGATGGTGAGGCTCGCCTAACTTATCTAAGGCTTGCCTGCGTAGTACCCGCCCATGCGGTGATTCAGCTCTCATGGACGCTGTATGAGCACGGCGCGATCACGATGGCTCAAAACACACCCCAAGGGATGGTCAAGGGAGCGTCAAGGAAACTGCTTGGGTGCCTGCTCAGCGAAGCCCTCGGCCGGCCGACCGGCAGCCGCGACACGATCGGCGCACGGAATCGCGATCCGGTGCGCACAGACGGAGCCGAGCCCCGGACCGTGCAACGCGACCGCGAGCGCCTCCTCTTGACACGCTCAGTGTTTCAATTTCCCCGTGACCGACTACGACGTGCTCCGCGTCTTCTGCGCCCCGAACGGCGGCTACGGCAACGAACTCGGTGTCGTCCGCGAGGGATCCGTCATGCCCGACCGGGCGGAGCGACAGGCGTTCGCCGCCAAACTCGGGTTCAGCGAGACCGTTTTCGTCGACGACCCCGAGCGCGGAGTCATCGACATCTACACCCCGACCCTGCGCCTGCCCTTCGCCGGCCACCCCTGCGTCGGCGCCGCCTGGCTCCTCGACGTGGACGAGTTGGTCACCCCGGCAGGGCTGGTCGGGGCGCGCCAGGACGGGGAGTTCAGCTGGATCGAGGCGCGCGCGGAGTGGGCCCCGCCGCGCACGTTGCGCCAGTACGCCACGGCCGCCGAGGTCGAGAGCCTGCCCGTCCCGCCGAAGGGGGAGTGGATCTACGCCTGGGCCTGGGAGGACGAGCCCGCCGGCCGTGTCCGCGCCCGCGGCTTCCCCGGCCGCGACGACGGCATCGACGAGGACGAGGCCACGGGCGCGGCGGCGCTGCTTCTCACCGACCGGCTCGGCCGGGCGCTCAACATCACCCAGGGGGCGGGGTCGCAGATCCTTACGGCTCCGCAGCCGTATGGGTGGGTCGAGATCGGGGGGCGTGTGTATCTGGAGCGCCAGCCGGAACGCTAGGGACTGATCCCTATGCGCTCAGTGGGAACTCTTCGCCCAGCGCCCGGAACACCCCTGTGTTCAAGGCGAACGCCCGCTTGCACTCCGCGACGATCCGCTGCTTCTCCAGGTCGTCCGCCCGGATCCCGTCCAGCAGTTCCCGGTAACCCCTCTTGAACGCAGCCGGGTTGCCGATCCCCTCGAACACGTAGAACCGCACCCCGTCGCCCTTCCGTGCGAACCCCCACGTCCTCTCCGCCTTGTCCCGGATGATCTGTCCGCCGGAGAGGTCTCCCAGGTAGCGGGTGTAGTGGTGGGCGATGTAGCCGCCGGGCCACTGCTCGGCGCACTCCCGTACCCGCGCCGCGTACGCCCGTGTCGCCGGCAGTGCGGACAGTGCCGCCCGCCAGCCGGGGCCGCGCAGGTGGGCCAGGTCCCGCTCCAGTGCCGTCAGCCGGAAGAGTTCCGGGCGGATGAAGGGGCCGGCCACCGCGTCGGAGGCCAGGCGGTCGGCTTCGGCCTCCAGGGCCTCGTAGACGAACCACAGTTGCTCGGTGTAGCGCGCGTACGCCTCCACGCCCAGCCGCCCGCCCAGCAGGTCGCTCATGAACGTCGAGGTCTCCGCCTCCATGTGCTGCTCGTGGGACGCGGTGCGGATGACGGTCGAGAAGGAGTCCATGGGCGCCGTCTTTCAAGGTTGCCGACAGGCTGTCGGTAAAAGTGTACGAGAAAAGACCCGCCCCGGCAGGAGGGCGGGCCTTCGAAGATCGATACGGGATACGGGATCCCTACGGCAGGGTGAGGATCTCTGCCCCCGACTCCGTCACCACCAGCGTGTGCTCGAACTGGGCCGTCCGCTTGCGGTCCTTCGTGACGACCGTCCAGCCGTCGTCCCACATGTCGTACTCGTGCGTCCCGAGCGTCAGCATCGGCTCGATCGTGAACGTCATCCCGGGCTGCATGACAGTCGTCGCATGCGGGCTGTCGTAGTGCGGGATGATCAGGCCGGAGTGGAAGGACGAGTTGATGCCGTGGCCCGTGAAGTCGCGGACAACGCCGTACCCGAACCGCTTGGCGTAGGACTCGATGACCCGGCCGATGATGTTGATCTGGCGGCCCGGCTTGACCGCCTTGATCGCGCGGTTCAACGACTCGCGGGTCCGCTCCACCAGCAGTCGCGACTCCTCGTCCACGTCGCCGACCAGGTAGGTCGCGTTGTTGTCGCCGTGCACACCGCCGATGTACGCCGTCACGTCGAGGTTGACGATGTCGCCGTCGCGCAGCACCGTCGAGTCCGGAATGCCGTGGCAGATCACCTCGTTGACCGAGGTGCACAGGGACTTGGGGAAGCCGCGGTAGCCGAGCGTCGACGGGTAGGCGCCGTGGTCGCACATGTAGTCGTGCGCCACCTTGTCCAGTTCGTCGGTGGTGACCCCCGGCGAGATGAGCTTCGCCGCTTCCTCCATCGCCTGCGCGGCGATCCGGCCGGCGACCCGCATAGCCTCGATCGTCTCGGGCGTCTGCACCTCCGGCCCGGTGTACGGCGTCGGGGCGGGCTTGCCGACGTACTCGGGACGGCGGATGTTTCCGGGTACGGAACGGGTGGGGGACAGCTCCCCTGGGACGAGCAGCGACTGGCCAGACATGCCAGTGAGTCTAACCAGCGGGCATGGGGGAACATGTTCCTGGCGAAAGGAGCCGGTGATGGCCCTGTTCAAGAAGCGGACGGTCGGCAAGCCGGGCGAGTGGTACTACTGCCTGGAGCACAAGAAGGTCGAAGAGGGGCCGGAGTGCCCCGCCAAGGACCGTTTCGGGCCGTACGCCTCCCGTCAGGAGGCCGAGCACGCGATGCAGACGGCGCGCGAGCGCAACCTCGAGTGGGAGAACGACCCCAAGTGGCACGACGCCCCTGCCGGAACCCCTGACGACGACTGATCAGGCCTGCGCCGTCGTCCGTGCCGGTGCGGCTGCTGCCGTCCGCTGATCGCGCAGCCGCAGCGCGTGCTCGTTCGTGCGCACGTCGTACGTCATCAGCTTCGGCAGGCACAGGGCGAGGAGACCTACGGCCCCCGCGCAGAGCAGGCCGCCCGACCAGACGGACGCCCGCACGCCCCACCACGCGGCGAAGCCGCCGGAGCGGACCTGGCCGACGGTCGGCCCGACCGAGTACGACAGCAGCTCGATCCCGGCGAGACGGCCGCGCAGCTCGTCCGGGATCGTCTGGTTCCACATGGCCCCGCGGAAGATCCCGCTGACCATGTCGCAGCCGCCGGCCACGGTCAGGAACAGCAGGACGAGCCATACGTTGCCGACGACGCCGGCGGCCGCGATCGCCAGGCCCCACAGCGCGGCCGACAGGGCCACCATCCGCCCGTGCCGGTGCACCCGTGAGGTCCAGCCGCCGGTCAGGCCCACCAGCATCGACCCGGACGCCTCCGTCGCATACATCAGCCCCAGTGCCCAGTTCGCGTCCAACTCGTCGGCGAGGAAGGGCAGCACCGCGAGCGGCATGGCCAGGAACATCGCGGCGAGGTCGACGGCGTAGGTGCCGAGGAGCTCCTTGCGGCTCCAGGCGTAGCGGGCGCCTTCCGCGATGGCCCTCAGCGACGGCTTCGCGGCCTCGTGGGCGGCGGGCGAGGCGGCGATGCGGACGATGAGGAGCACGGAGACGACGAAGGTCGCGAGGTCCGCGCCGTACGCCCAGCCGAGGCCCGCGTACGCCACGACCACGCCCGCCAGGGCCGGGCCGGCGACGCCGCCGACCGTCCAGCGCAGGGAGTTCAGGGCGGAGGCGGCGGGCATGTGCTCGTGGGCCACGATGCGGGGCCAGAGGGAGTCGATGGCCGGGCGCTGTACGGAGACGAGGGCGGAGGAGAGGGCGGCGACGGCGTACAGCGGCCAGACGGTGGGGTGCGGGAGCAGGGCGTTGGCGAGCAGGGCTGCGCTGAGCAGGCCCTGACCGGCCTCCGTCCAGAGGATCAGCTTGCGTTTGTCCATCGCGTCGGCGAGGGCGCCTCCGTACAGCCCGAACACGAGCAGCGGCAGGAGCTCCACGGCTCCGATCGCGCCGACCGCGGCCGCCGATCCGGTGAGTTCCTTCAACTGCACCGGCAGCGCGACGAACGTCAGGAAGCTCCCGAAGTTCGAGATCGTTCCCGACACCCACAGTCGGCGGAAGTCGCGGGAGTCCCGCCAGGGGGTGAGGTCGGGGAGGAGTGCGCGTAGGCGGGAGGGGGTCACGAAGGGTCATGGTCGGCGGGGGTGACGGCCCCGGGCAACCGGTTTTCGCCCCCGCCGCCCCTACCCGTCCCGACCCTGGGGGCTGCCGCCCCCAGACCCCCGCTTTCGGCCTGAACGGCCTCGTCCTCAAACGCCGGACGGGCTGAGATGGCTGAGCCAAAT
>NZ_JBSFJW010000076.1:0-11369 GCF_053598255.1 Streptomyces sp. NPDC001157 | reverse complement strand
GTCGCCAAGTGCCGGGAGTTGGGGGTGCCCGTGGTGCCCGGTGTCGCCACCGCCACCGAGCTGATGCGCGCCCTCAAGGCGGGCCTCGACACCGTCAAGCTGTTCCCCGCCGAGCCGCTCGGCGGCCTGCGGGCGCTCCGCGCGCTTGCGGCGCCCTTCCCCGGGACGCGCTTCGTGCCGACCGGCGGGATCGACGCCTCCCGCCTGGCCGCCTACCTCGCCGACCCGTCGGTCCTCGCCGTCGGCGGCAGCTGGATGGCCACCGCCGCCCACCTGGAGCGGGGCGACTACGAGGAGATCCGCCGGCTGACCGCCGAGGCGGTGGAGAGGAGCATGACGTGATCGACGTGGTGGCCCTCGGCGAGGTGATGCTGCGCTTCGACCCGGGCGAGGGACGCATCCGGACCGCCCGGACCTTCCAGGTGTGGGAGGGCGGCGGGGAGTACAACGTCGTCCGCGGGCTGCGGCGCTGCTTCGGCCTGCGGACGGCCGTGGTGACCGCGCTCGCCGACAACGCGGTGGGCCGGCTCGTGGAGGACCTGATCCTCCAGGGCGGTGTGGACACCTCGCTGATCCGCTGGGTGCCCGACGACGGCATCGGCCGCACCGCCCGCAACGGCCTCAACTTCGTCGAACGCGGCTACGGCATCCGCGGCGCGCTGGGCGTCAGCGACCGCGCGCACACCGCCGTCTCCCAGCTGCGCAAGGGTGACGTGGACTGGGACGCGGTGTTCTCGGCAGGGGTGCGCTGGTTCCACACCGGCGGCATCTTCGCGGGCTTGTCCGACACCACGGTGGACGTCGCCGACGAGGCCATGGCCGCGGCCCGCCGCCACGGCGTCACCGTCTCCTACGACCCCAACTACCGCCCCAGCCTCTGGGCCGGCCGCGGCGGCGCCGACGCCGCCCGCGAGGCCGACCTGCGGCTCGCCCGGCACGCCGACGTGATCGTGGGCGCACTGGGCCTGGCCGGGACGTACCCGGGACAGACGCGCATCGGGGACGAGGAAGTGGCGGACGCCCTAGCCGAGTTGGCCCGTCTGCTGCCCGCGGCGAAAGTACTGGCCACGACCCTGCGCGGCGTACCGTCGGCCGGCGTCAACGACTGGTCCTCGGCCGCCTGGTCCGCCGAAACCGGCTTCATCGCCGGCCCCCGGATGCCCGGCCTGCAGGTCCTGGACCGCATCGGCTCCGGCGACGCCTTCGCCGCCGGCCTGATCCACGGACTTCTCGACGAAGCCGGCCTGGAGCGCGCCCTGGCCTACGGCACCGCCCATGGCGCGCTCGCCATGACCACGCCCGGAGACGTCTCCATGGCCTCGCTCGCCGAGGTCGAGGCGCTCATCGCGGGCGGGTCGGCCCACGTCAGACGCTGACCGACGCCCGCACCGCCCGTATCCCAGGAGCACGACTTGCACCAGCGGAACATCCAGAACACATCCGTCTCGCTCACCGAGCTCGGCTTCGGGGCCTCCGTGATCGGCAACCTCTACCGCGTCACCCCGGTCGACGACGCGACCGCCGCGATCGACGCCGCCTGGGACGCCGGCATCCGCTACTTCGACACCGCACCGCACTACGGCCTCGGCCTCTCCGAGCGCCGTCTGGGCGCCGGGCTGCGAGACCGTCCGCGCGACGAGTACGTCATCTCCTCCAAGGTCGGCAGACTGCTCGTGCCCAACGAGGAGCCACGCGGAATGGACGCCGAGGGATTCGTCGTACGGGACGACCTGCGCAGACAGTGGGACTTCAGCCGCGACGGCGTACTGCGCTCCATCGAGGACACGCTGCAGCGCACCGGCCTGGACCGGCTGGACGTCGTCTACCTGCACGACCCGGACGACCACTGGCGGCAGGCGGCGGAGGAGGCCATGCCCACGCTCGCGGAGCTGCGCGACCAGGGTGTGATCGGGGCGATCGGCGCCGGGATGAACCAGTCGGCGATGCTCGCCCGCTTCCTGCGTGAGACCGCCGCCGACGTGGTGATGCTGGCCGGGCGCTACACGCTCCTGGACCAGTCGGCGCTGGACGACGTCCTGCCCGCCGCGCGGGACCTCGGCAAGAGCGTGGTGGCGGTGGGCGTGTTCAACTCGGGACTGCTCTCCCGTGACCGGCCCGCCGAGGGCATGAAGTACGACTACCAGGACGCCCCGCCGGCTCTGGTCGACCGTGCCCGGGCGATCGCCGACGTCTGCGCGGCGCACGGGACCAGCCTGCCCGCCGCCGCGATCGCGTTCCCGTACACCCACCCCAGTATCATCAACGTCACCCTCGGCATGCGGACTCCGCAACAGGTCGGACGAAACGTGGAACTCCATGATCAGCACGTCCCGGACGGCCTCTGGGACGATCTGAGCGCGCAGGGGCTGATCAGGTCGGACGTGCTCGCGGGGCACGGTGGAGGGAGGGATGCGCAGTGTCTCTGACGGACAAGGCCATCGAGCAGATCCGTGAGCTGATCCGGACCGGTGCCCTTCCTCCGGGCTCGAAGCTCCCACCCGAGCCGGACCTGGCCGCGCAGCTGGGCCTGTCCCGCAACCTCGCCCGAGAGGCGGTCAAGGCCCTGGCCGTCGCGCGGGTCCTGGAGGTCCGCCGAGGGGACGGCACGTATGTGACCAGCCTCCAGCCGAGCCTGCTCCTGGAGGGGCTCGGCGGTGCGGTGGAGCTGCTGCAGGGCGACTCGGTCGCCCTGCAGGACCTCATGGAGGTACGGCGGCTCCTCGAACCCATGGCCACGGCCCTTGCCGCCACGCGGATCTCCGATGAGCAGCTGGCCGAGGTGAAGCGGCACCTGGACGCCATGCGCGAGGCCCGCGACAACGTCGAACGGCTCAACGCCCACGACGCCGCCTTCCACCGCGCTGTCGTCTCGGCCACGGGCAACGAGACCCTCCTCACCCTCCTGGAAGGGATCTCCGGCCGCACCCTGCGCGCCCGTATCTGGCGCGGTCTGGTCGACGACAAGGCCGCGGCCCGCACCCTCGCCGAACACGAGGCCATCTTCAACGCCCTGTCCACCCGTGACGCCACCCTCAGCCAGGCAGCGGCACTGCTGCACGTGAGCAACACCGAGCAGTGGCTCCGGGAACACCTGCGCTCGGGCGAACCGCTCCCCGTCGGGACGACAGCGGGGAAGTGACGGGCGGCTACAGCCTGCCCGTGCCCGGGGGCATCCGGCGGTCCCCATGTATGTTGCGGACCTCTTGTGGTTAAGGCCTTGATCACTCAACCTGCCGCCGGGGTCCTCGCGATCTCGCCGGTGCCGGCCGTGAGTTCACTTCCGCGCCGTGTGGCAGGCCGGTACACACGCCATGATCGATCCGAATAACCTTCTTCGAGCACGACTTGTACGTGGGGGATGCACGGCCTCACTCAAGCCGGGGGGTGCCCACTGCTGCAGACGATTCGACAGGGAGATGACGATGAGCGTTCTTGACGGGATCCTTGAGGGAGTTCGCGAGGACTTGGAAGAGCGCAAGCGTGCGACGCCGTTGGCGGAGCTGCGCTCCCGGGCAGCTGGCGCGGCACCCGCACTCGACCCGCTGCCCGGATTCCGGGCGCCCGGGGTGTCCATCATCGCCGAGGTCAAGCGAAAGAGCCCCAGCAAGGGGTCGCTGGCAGACATCCCCGACCCCGCATCCCTCGCGGCCCAGTACGCGGCCGGTGGTGCCGCTGCGATCAGCGTGCTCACCGAGCGCAGGCGTTTCGGCGGCTCGCTCGCGGATCTGGACGCCGTACGTGCCCGGGTCGACGTGCCCGTCCTGCGCAAGGATTTCATCGTCGACCCCTATCAGCTGTGGGAGGCCCGCGCGCACGGCGCCGATCTTGCGCTTCTCATGGTCGTGTCCCTGGACGACGGTCAGCTCGCCGACCTGATGGGGCTGTGCAAGGAGTTGGGTCTCACGCCGCTGGTGGAGGCGCACACGGCCGACGAAGTGCGGCGCGCTGTCGCTGCGGGAGCCGAACTCCTCGGCATCAACGCGCGGGACCTGACAACGCTGGATGTGGATCGCACCGTGTTCGCCGACCTCGTGACCGCCATCCCGGAAGGCACGGTCAGGGTCGCGGAATCGGGAGTGACGGGCCCGAAGGACGTGGCGGAGTACCGCGGCTGGGGAGCCGACGTGGTGCTGGTCGGCGAGGCACTGGTCCGCTCGGGCGATCCGCGCACCGCCGTGCGCGAGTTCATCGAGACGGCCGGAGCATAACGGCGTCCGGCTCGGACCGGCACGTCTGGAGCTGGACGAACTCGTAGGCGAGGAAGACCAGGCCGTCACCGATGGTCCTGGTGTCGACCAAGCGCATGGTCTTCTTGCCGATGGCCTCGCCGAAGAAGCGTTCGCCGGTCCCGAGCACGACCGGGAAGACGACCAGCCGCACCTCGTCGACGAGGTCGTGCTCGATCAGCGTGCGCCCGAGCCGATAGCTGGCAGGGACGACGATTTCTCCGTCCAGCTCCTCCTTCAGCTTCGAAACCTCGGTCACGACGTCGCCCTTCAGAACCGTCGTGTTGTTCCAGCCGGGTTCCTCGACGGTCGAGGACACGACGTACTTGGGCATGCTGTTCAACCGGTCCGCCAGCTCGCCGCTCCGGGGCTGCCACCGCACCCCGAAGAACTCGTAGCTTTTGCGACCCAGCAGCCATGCCTCGGCGCGTAGCGCCTCCTCGAGCGCGACCTTGTTCCACTCTTCGAGATCCTTGCCCCCGAACTGGACGAACCAGCCGCCCAGCTCGAAGCCCTCCTGGCCATCCGGGTCCTGGACCACTCCATCGAGCGAGACGTTCTGCGGTCCGCTCATCACGATCTTTCCCATTCCGCTCCTCCTTCGCGTCGCTGTTGTCGTCGGCCACGCAGGTACAGGCGCCGCGCCGCTGGGAAACCGGGCGCCCGCCGACCGCCCAGTTCGCCCCTCGGCCGGCGCCTGTACAGGAGGGAAGTGCGGCAAGATACGGGAGGAAGGTGACGGTGAGGATGGCGGCAGCCGATCTGATCGCAAGGGCGCGGGCCGGGGACGGGCAGGCGTTCCGGGAGCTGACCGAGCCCTACCTTCGAGAGCTGCAGGTTCACTGCTATCGCATGCTCGGATCCTTCGAGGACGCCGAGGACGCCCTCCAGAACACCCTGCTCACCGCCTGGCAGAGCCTCGGCGGGTTCGAGGGACGCGCCTCGCTGCGCACCTGGTTGTACCGGATCGCCACCAATCGGTGTCTCGACGCGCGCCGCGCGGCCAGCCGGCGCCCGGCCAAGGAGTGGGACGTGCCAGGGGTCGAACCGCCCGAGCCGACCCGCCTCGGCGAGGTCGTATGGCTGCAGCCGTTTCCCGGTGCCCTCCTGGAGGGTGCGGTCGAGGTGCCGCTCGGCCCGGAGGCCCGCTACGAGCAGACCGAATCCGTCTCGCTGGCCTTCATCACCGCCCTTCAGGTCCTGCCGCCCCGCCAGCTCGCCGTCCTCGTCCTGCGCGATGTCCTGGGATTCCAGGCGAGCGAGGTGGCCGGGATGCTGGACTCGACCGTCGAATCGGTCAACAGCGCCCTCAAACGAGCGCGCGCCGGCCTGCAGCGCCGCCGACAGTCGACCGCCGACCACCAGCCGCCTCCCGCCGTCGGCTCGCCCGCCGAGGACGCGCTCGTGACGAAGTTCGTCCATGCGTGGGAGTCGGCCGACATGGGTGCGCTGGTGGCCCTCCTGACCGACGACGTCTTCATGTCGATGCCCCCGATGCCCTTCGAATACCAGGGCCGGGACGTCGTGGCCCGCTTCTGCGCCGGCCTGTTCGGCGCCGGCCGCAGGTTCGACCTCGTCCCCTCGCGAGCCAACGGCCAGCCGGCATTCGGGGCCTACCTGCGTAATCCCAACGGCATCAGCCACGGGGTCGGCCTCTACGTCCTCACTCTCACCGGCGATCGGATCTGCGCCATGACCCGATTCGACAACAGCGTGCTCCCATGGTTCGGGCTGCCCCGATCACTCCCCAGTCGATAGTCGGATCATCGACCCTCCACGAGGGAGGACCGCTGCACGACCCCGATCCCGCGGTCCGGCACAAGGCCGCCAAGCGCTGGGGCGACGGGGAGGACAGCCACGTCGCCGTCCGCTGCGACCACCAGCCGGACCCGCGGTATGCCGACGAGGCTTTCCGTATGCGCTTCGCACGCCTGCCCGGTCGTCGCACCGGCACTCTGCTGCCAGACGGGATTGGCAGCGCTGCGCCCCGCTGCATGCAGCGGGGCGCAGCGACCAGGCCTCGAATCAACCGACAGCGTCCCCTGCCCGGATCAGTGGCCTTGGCAGCAGGAACCACCGCGTGCCCGGTCGGCGCCCAGCGTGCCCATGCGCTGCACCGCCTCGGTTCGGGCCCGTCCCGTCTCCGATTCCGCGTCGTGGACCACCCGTCCGGAGACCAGGGTGTAGCGGACCTTGGTGGCGCGGATGTCCTTCTCCGGCACCTTGGTGATGTCCCGGTCGAGGACGATCAGGTCGCCCCGCCGGCCCGGCCGAACGGTTCCCGAGCCGCCGTCGTGCAGCTGGTACGCCGCGCCCGCGGTGTGCATGACCAGCGACTGGGTCCGGGTCAGCGCTTCCCGGATGTCGAGGGGCGGTCGGTTCTCCTCAGGGTTGCTGCGGTCGATCGCGGTGGCGATCTGGGTGAACGGCAGCAGCGGGTCGACCGGCCAGCCCGAGCCACCGGCCAGCCGGGCCCCCGCCTTGGCCAGGCTGTGGGCGGGGTGCAGGCGCGCGTACCGCTCCGGCCCTATGTAGGGCCGCAGCGCGTCGTTCATGAACGCGGAGGGCATCGCCCACTGCAACGCCCTCGAAATGAGTGCTACTCATTTCGGAGCGGTGGTTGGCTCGACGCTTTGATCGGGGCTCGAACCGTCACCATGGCACGACTCCGTTGTCGTCGAACAGTTGGCCGGTGGGGCCGTCGTCGGGCAGAGACGCCAACCGGATGGCGATCGCCGCGCCTTGCGCAGGGGTCTGCGTACCGCTGAACCCGTTGAGGTCGGTGGCCACGTAGCCGGGGCAGGCGTTGTTGATCAGGATGTTGGTGTTGCTCAGCTCCTTGGCGTACTGGATGGTGACGGCGTTGAGGTAGGTCTTCGTCGGCGCGTAGGCCCCGCTGATCCCTCCGAGGTCGACACCGGGCGTGGTCTGCAGGGCAAGAGAGCCGACATGGCTGGACTGGTTGACGATCCGCGGGTGCGCCGAGCGGCGCAGCAGCGGCAGCATCGCGTTGGTGACCCGGATGACGCCGATGACGTTGGTCTCCACCAGTCGCCGCACGGTCTCCAGATCGAGGGTCGTGGGCTCCTCCGGCCAGCCACCCGCGACACCGGCGTTGTTGACCAGGACATCAAGGCGTCCCGCCCGCTCCTCGATCAACTGCGCCGCGGCGGTCACGCTCGCGTCGTCGGTCACGTCCAGGGGAACGCCGAACGCGTCGACACCCGCCGCGACCAGTTTCGCCACGGCGTCCGTCCGGCGTTCCTCGTCCCGGGCGCCGACACCGACGCTCCAGCCCAATGCGCCCAGCCCGGCCGCGATCTCGTACCCGATTCCCTTGTTCGCGCCGGTGACCAGCGCGATCGTCTTCTCACTCATGACAGCGAGCATGGCCGCGCTTCGACCATGCACCAACACCACCCTGGTGACACACTAATACCTGATCGGCATAAATCGAGCGTCCGACGGAGTTACGGTGCATGCATGGAGATACGCGAGCTGCGGTACTTCGTCGCCGTCGCCGAGGAACTGCACTTCGGCAAGGCCGCCGAGCGTCTGGAGATGGCCCAGCCGCCTCTGTCCCGCGCAATCGCCCGGCTCGAACGGCAGCTCGGGGTCACGCTGCTGGAGCGCACCACCCGCAAGGTCACGCTCACCGAGGCCGGGGCCGTGCTGCTGTCCGAGGGGCGTGCGATCCTCAGCGCGGTAGCCGCAGCCGAGCGGCGCACCCGGCAGGCTGCGCAAAGGCGCCCCCGCCTCGTCCTCGCCGTCAAATCCGGCACCGCCGACGAGTTGCTGGCCAAAATGCTCGACGCCTACCGCGCGGAGCCCGGCGCAGCCACCGTCGACCTGCTGCTCTGCGAGGCGCACCAGCAACAGACACTGCTGCGGGACGGGCAGGCCGACGTGGCTCTGCTGCACTTGCCATTCGACTCAACGGCCGGACTCGACACCGAAGTCCTGTACACCGAGGGACAGGTGGCGATCCTGCCCACCTCTCACCCGCTTGCCGGCCGCTCCTGGCTCCGGATGGCCGAAGTCACCGCACTACCGGAACTGCCGATGGCTCGCTGGCCCGATCCCGGCGGCAACTACCCGGAGGGACCAGGGGCAGAGGTTCGGAATCTGACACAGCTCTTCCAGCTGATCGCGCTCGGACGTACCACGGTGATCATTCCCGAATCCGCCTGCACCGACCTGCGCCGGGATCTCACCACCGTGCCGGTCCTGGACGCTCCGCCCGTGACCACGGTGATCGCCTGGCCGTCGCAGAGCCGACTTCGTACCGTCGCCGACCTGATTCGCGTAGCAACTCGCCTTTGACTGAGAGCACCAGTTCGGCGACCTGTCGGCGGACCTGTCACTCCTCCACAGCCGGGGTCGGTACGTGGGCAGGCAGCAGTCCGCATCTCTTGAGCTCAGCCCAGAGCGCGCCGGGGATGGGGTGGTTGACCATAACGGCGGCGTCCCGCACCTCGTCGGCGCTGCGGGTGCCGACCAGGACCGAGGCGACGGTCGGGTGCCCGAAGGGGAACCGGAGCGCTGCGGCGCGCAGCGGGACGCCGTGCCGCTCGCACGCTTCTTTCAACTGCGTTGCCCGGCCGAGGAGTTCGGTGGGGGCTGCGGCGTAGTCGAAGGTGGCGCCGGGCTTCGGGTCAGCGAGCAGGCCGGAGTTGAAGACCCCGCCGACCACCACGCCGACGCCGCGCTCGGCAGCGAGCGGCAGGAGCTCGGCCAGGCCTCGCTGGTCGAGCAGGCTGTAGCGGCCGGCCAGCAGCACGGAGTCGATGTCCGTCTCACGGACGAACCGAGCAGGCAGCTCGGCCTGGTTCATGCCGATGCCGATCGCGCCGAGCACGCCTTCCGCGCGCAGGCGTTCCAGCTCGGGGTAGGCCTCGGTGAGGGCCCATTCGGCGTGGTCGTCCGGGTCGTGCAGGTAGGCGATGTCGATCCGGTCCACGCCCAGCCGCTGGAGGCTGCCCTCCAACGAGCGGCGTACGCCCTCGGCGCTGAAGTCCCAGCGGCGGCGGTGCGTCGCGGGGACCGCGAAGCCGCCGTGGGCCAGGTCGTCACCGGCAAGGGAGTCGGTGGGCTCCAGGAGACGGCCGACCTTGGTGGAGATCGTGTATTCCTCGCGGGGCATCTCACGCAGCACGGCGCCGAGTCGGCGCTCGGAGAGGCCGAGGCCGTAGTGCGGTGCGGTGTCGAAGTACCGGATCCCGCACTGCCAGGCGGCGACCACGGCTTCCTCGGCCTCGGTGTCGGAGACCGGGGTGAACAGATTGCCGATCGCTGCCGCGCCGAAGGCGAGTTCACTGACCCGCACCGGTCCGGGCCCGAGGATGTTCTGGCGCATGGTCATGGCCTCACGTCGGGTCGTAGGCGCAGGCCCGCCATGCCGCCGTCGACCGCGAGGGCGGTGCCGGTGACCGAGGCGGCCGCGGGGGAGGCCAGGTAGACGATGGCGGCGGCCACCTCCTCGGCGGTGATCAGGCGGCCGGTGGGCTGACGGGCGTTCAGAGCGGCCCGTTCCGCGGCCGGATCGGGAGCAGCCTCCAGCAGCCGGCCGACCCACGGGGTGTCGACGGTGCCGGGGTTGACGCAGTTGACCCGGATGCCCTCCCGAACGTGGTCGGCCGCCATGGCGAGGGTGAGCGAGAGCACGGCGCCCTTGCTCGCCGCGTACAGCGCCCGCTGCGGCAGACCGGTGGTGGTGACGATGGAGCCGATGTTGACCACCGACGCGTGGGCGGATCGGCGCAGATACGGCAAGGTGGCCCGGGTGGCCCGGACGACCCCGAGCAGGTTGACGTCCAGGACGCGGTGCCACTCCTCGTCCGGGTTGTCCTCGATGCTGCCGATCGCACCGATGCCGGCGTTGTTGACCAGGATGTCGATCCCGCCGAGTGCCGAGGCCGCGGCGTCGACCGCCGCACGCACGGAGGTGTCGTCGCAGACGTCGGCGGTGAAGCCCCGTAGCGGCTCTTTCAGCGACGCGGGGTCGAGGTCGAGGACGGCGACCCGCGCGCCGCGCTCCGCGAGCAGGGACGCGGTGGCGAGGCCGATCCCGGAGGCGCCTCCAGTGACGAGTGCCGTGAGTCCTTCGAGGTCTGTCGTCCTCATGCCTGCGACTCCTCTCGGCGCATCAGTTCTGCCCTTCACGCGTTGACGAAGGTCTGGCGCTGAGTGCCGAGGCCGTCGATGGACAGCTCGACCGTGTCGCCCTCGCGCAAGTACGGGGTGCCGGGCAGGCCGAGGGCCACGCCGGCCGGGGTGCCGGTGTTGATGACGTCGCCGGGGCGCAGCACCATGTACTGGCTGAGGTACCAGACCAGGTACCCGACCTCGAAGATCATGTTCTTGGTGTGGCCGGCCTGCCTCGTCTCACCGTTGACGGCCAGCCGCAGGCCGAGCGCCTGCGGGTCGGCCACCTCGTCCGGCGTCACCAGCCAGGGCCCCATCGGGTTGAAGGTCTCACAGGACTTCCCGAGGTCCCACTGCCCCGAGTACTCCAGCTGGAACTCGCGCTCGGAGACGTCGTGGCTGATGGTGTATCCGCCGATGCACGCCGCTGCCTCGTCCGGGCTCGCCAGGTAGCGGGCCTCACGGCCGATCACGACCGCGAGCTCCACCTCCCAGTCGGTCTTCACCGAGCCGCGCGGGATCAGCACCTGGTCGTACGGGCCGACGACGGTCGCCGGGTCCTTCATGAACACCACCGGCCGCTCGGGGACGACCGCACCTGTCTCCGCCGCGTGATCGCGGTAGTTGAGGCCGACGCACACCACCTTGCCCGGTCGTGTGACGGGCGCGCCGATGCGCAGCCCGGCCGGGTCGAGCTCGGGCAACTGTCCGGCGGCCAGTGCTGCCGCGGCTCTGTCGGTCCCGCCGGTGGCGAGGAACGCCCCGTCGATGTCGGCGGTCAGCTCCGCGAGGGCGAACATGCGTCCGTCCTCGCCGAGGACCGCCGGGATTTCCTCTCCCGTTGCCCCGATCCGAAGCAGTTTCATATGGACTCCTGGTTCAAGCTGTTGCAGGCGGTGCGGCCGATGCCGTGGCCGGGTATCCAGCGGATCAGTGAGATGTCGACGCCGCCCTGGAGGATCAGGTCCTCGACGAGCCGGCCCACCACGTTTTGGCGAT
>NZ_JBSFJW010000075.1:0-12574 GCF_053598255.1 Streptomyces sp. NPDC001157 | reverse complement strand
GGTGGAGGAGCGCCCGCAGGAGGGCCACGTCCGCTCGGATGTCGCCACCGACAACCCCGTCCCCGCCCCGCCGTTCTGGGGCACCCGCGTCATCAAGGGCATCCAGCTCAAGGAGTACGCGTCCTGGCTGGACGAGACGGCTCTCTTCCGCGGGCAGTGGGGCCTGACCAAGGACCTGGTCGCGACGGAGGGCCGGCCGCGGCTGCGCGGTCTGCTGAACCGGCTGCAGACCGACAACCTGCTGGAAGCCGCCGTGGTCCACGGCTACTTCCCGTGCGTCTCCAAGAACGACGACCTGATCATCCTCGACGAGGCCGGCACCGAGCGCACCCGCTTCACCTTCCCGCGCCAGAGCCGGGGGCGCCGGCTGTGCCTGGCGGACTTCTTCCGGCCGCAGGAGTCCGGCGAGAGGGACGTCGTCGGCCTGCAGGTCGTCACCGTCGGCTCCCGCATCGGTGAGGAGACCGCCCGCCTCTTCGAGGCCGGCGCCTACCGCGACTACCTCGAACTGCACGGCCTGTCCGTGCAGTTGGCGGAGGCGCTCGCCGAGTACTGGCACGCCCGCGTGCGCCGCGAACTCGCTATCGCGGGCCAGGACCCCGAAGCGCTCGAGGGCATGTTCCGTACCGAGTACCAGGGCTGCCGTTACTCGCTCGGCTACCCGGCCTGTCCCGGCCTGGAGGACCGCGCCAAGATCGCCGGCCTGCTGCAGCCGGAGCGCATCGGCGTGCACCTGTCCGAGGAGTTCCAGCTGCACCCCGAGCAGTCCACGGACGCGATCGTGATCCACCACCCGGAGGCGAGTTACTTCAACGCCGGAGGCCGCGCATGACACCCCGGCCCACGTTCTCCTTCGAGTTCTTCCCGCCGAAGTCGGCGGCCGGGGAGCGCACCCTGTGGCAGACGGTACGCCGCCTCGAGCCCCTGCGGCCGGACTTCGTCTCCGTCACCTACGGCGCGGGAGGCTCCTGCCGGGACCGCACCATCGAGGTCACCCGGCGCATCGCGGCCGAGACGACCCTGCGTCCCGTCGCCCACCTCACCGCCGTCGGCCACTCGGTGGCCGAGCTGCGGCACATCATCGGCGCGTACGCGGACGCGGGCATCCGGGACGTCCTGGCCCTGCGCGGCGATCCGCCCGGCGACCCCCAGGGGCCCTGGGTGCCGCACCCGGACGGCTTCAGGCACGCCCGGCAGCTGGTCGAGCTGGTGCGCTCGCTGGGCACCTTCACCATCGGCGTGGCGGCCTTCCCGGAGCGGCATCCGCGCTCGACCGACTGGGAGGGGGACATCCGGCATTTCGTGGCCAAGTGCCGGGCGGGCGCCGACTACGCCATCACCCAGATGTTCTTCCAGGTCGAGGACTATCTGCGGCTGCGGGACCGGGTGGCGGCCGCCGGCTGCGACATCCCGATCATCCCGGAGATCATGCCGGCCACCGACGTGCGCCAGATCCGCCGGTTCGCCGAGCTGAGCTGTGCGGCCTTCCCCGAAGACCTCGCCCACCGCCTGGAAGCGGCCCGGGACGACACGGCGGCGGGCCATCGCATCGGCGTGGAGTACGCCACCGCCATGGCCGAGCGGCTGCTCGCCGAGGGCGCGCCCGGCCTGCACTACATCACCCTGAACAGGTCCACCGCGGCCCTGGACATCCACCGTCACGTCATGAGCGCAAGGAGCTCCCGTGTCAGCTGAGTTCACGGATTTCAAGGTCGCCGACCTGTCCCTGGCCGCCTTCGGCCGCAAGGAGATCACCCTCGCCGAGCACGAGATGCCGGGCCTGATGGCACTCCGCGAGCAGTACGCCGAGGCGCAGCCGCTGGCCGGCGCCCGTATCACCGGTTCGCTGCACATGACGGTGCAGACCGCCGTGCTGATCGAGACCCTGGTCGCGCTCGGCGCCCGGGTCCGCTGGGTCTCGTGCAACATCTTCTCCACCCAGGACCACGCGGCCGCGGCCGTCGCCGTCGGCCCTGCCGGCACGCCCGACAGCCCGCGGGGCGTGCCGGTCTTCGCCTGGAAGGGCGAGAGCCTCACGGAGTACTGGTGGTGCACCGAGCAGGCCCTGACCTGGCCCGGTGAGCCGGGCCCGAACATGATCCTGGACGACGGCGGGGATGCGACCCTCCTGGTCCACCAGGGCGTCGCGTACCGCAAGAGCGGCCTCCTGCCGGACGCGGACCACGAGGAAGGGGCCGTCGTGCGCGCCCTGCTGGAGAACAGCCGCCTGGACTGGACGGCCCTCGCCTCCGCACTCCGCGGGGTGACGGAGGAGACCACGACGGGTGTGCACCGCCTGTACGAGATGCAGCGTGACGGCGTCCTGCTGTTCCCGGCGATCAATGTGAACGACGCGGTGACGAAGTCGAAGTTCGACAACAGGTACGGCTGCCGGCATTCCCTCATCGACGGCATCAACCGTGCCACCGATGTGCTGATCGGCGGCAGGACGGCGGTCGTGTGCGGCTACGGGGATGTGGGCAAGGGCTGCGCGGAGTCGCTGCGCGGGCAGGGCGCCCGCGTGATCGTCACCGAGATCGACCCGATCTGCGCGCTGCAGGCGGCGATGGACGGCTACCAGGTCACCACCCTGGACGAGGTCGTCGAGACGGCCGACATCTTCGTCACCACGACCGGCAACAAGGACATCATCCTGGCCTCGGACATGGCCAGGATGAAGCACCAGGCGATCGTCGGGAACATCGGCCACTTCGACAACGAGATCGACATGGCCGGCCTGGCCAGGATCCCGGGGATCGTGAAGGACGAGGTCAAGCCGCAGGTGCACACCTGGACCTTCCCGGACGGCAAGGTGGTCATCGTGCTGTCCGAGGGGCGTCTGCTGAACCTGGGCAACGCCACCGGCCACCCCTCGTTCGTGATGTCCACCTCGTTCGCGGACCAGACGCTGGCGCAGATCGAGCTGTTCACGAAGCCGGAGGAGTACCCGGCCGGCGTGTATGTGCTGCCCAAGCACCTGGATGAGAAGGTCGCCCGTCTCCACCTGGACGCGCTCGGCGTGAAGCTGACCCGGCTGCGCCCGGAGCAGGCGGCGTACCTCGGCGTGAAGGTCGAGGGCCCCTACAAGCCGGACCACTACCGCTACTGACAACGGCGCGGCCCGGGGGCCGGACGCGGCCGCCCGGGCTGCCCCTCAGAAGGAGGACAGCGTGTACGACGGCCGCCCCGAACGCCGCGAGGAGCGCCTGCGCCTCGCCCCCCCGCGGTCAGCGTCCGGTGCTGACTGCGCCTGCCGCCCCCGCCGCTGCTGCCGGCGGGGGCGGAGGAGGACGACGACGCCGCGGACGTGCACATCGTCCGCGGCGTCGACTGAGCCGGCGGCCGGCAGGCATCAGCACGGGCGACACCCGCGGGGGGCGGTCCTGGAAGGGACCGCCCCCCGCGGGTGTCGCGGGAGGGCAGCGGGGGATGCGGGGCTCAGGCCGCCCGGGAGGAGGCGAGCACCTGGTTGACGACCTCCAGGTACTGGCGCGGGGTCTGGGCCTCTTCCAGTGCCTCCTCGTCGAGGGTGACCTCGTAGTCGCGCTCGATGGCGCCGGTGACCTGCAGCAGCGCCAGCGAGTCGTAGTTGAGTTCGTCGAACGGCACGTCCAGCACATCGCCGTCCAGGTCGAAGGTGTCGCTGTCACCGGCGTTGGTGCGCAGCAGGCCGACCAGGTCCTTTATGTGGAGGGGTTGCATGATGGTGACTCTCTTTCTTCTCGTGCCGGGCACATGCGGCGGTGAGTGGATCGGTCAGGGGCTCGGGCGGTGTCACCCGGCCGGGACGGCCGGCCGGGGGCCGCCGTGCGGCGCCGGCGGTGTGGCGCGATCGCCGGTCAGGGGGGCGGTGGCCAGCCGCCCTACGACGCGGCCGGCCCGGCCGATGAGCCGGGGCAGCGCGTCCCCTCGTACGAAGAAGTGGTCGCCGCCCACGGTGCGGGTCACCACCGGGCCGGCGGACCATCTGCGCCAGCCGGCGACGGCCTCGGGCGGCGCCAGCGGGTCGCGGTCGCCGGCGACGGCCAGCAGCGGCACCGGCACCCGGCCGCGGGGGCCGGCCGTGCTGCGGGCGAAGACCCGCAGCGCGTGCGCCAGGCGCAGGTCGTCGCGCAGCACCGGCAGTGCCGCCCGGTGCCAGTAGCCGTCCGGCCCGGCTCCCTCGGGCACCGCTCCCAGGGCGTGCAGCCGGCCCAGCAGCCGGTCGCCTGCGCCGGCCAAGGCGTCGGAGAGTTCGCTGGGCCGGTCCGGCGGCGGGCAGGCCCCGAGGGCGAGCAGCGCGGGAAGGGGGCGTTGCTGTTCGTGCAGGGCCTGGGTGAGGGTGTGGGCCACCATCGCCCCCAGGCTGTGCCCGTACAGGAGGAACGGCTGCCCGGGTTCGGGCCTGACCTGGTCGAGGAGTTCGGCGACCAGGGCCGCCCGGTCGGTCAGGCGCGCCTCGCGGCGCCGGCGTTCACGGCCCGGCAGCAGCACGGGCACGGTCTCGACGCCGGGGCCGACGCTGCGGGCCCAGCCGTTGAAGGCGGAGACTCCGGCCCCCGCGTGTGCGAAGCAGTACAGCCGTACGGGTGGCGCTGTGCCGGCCATGTCCGCCCCTTCCCTTGGCCCCTGGTGTGTTCACGGTCCCCACCAGGCTTGCCGACGGTGCTAGAGGCAGGCTCGACCTGCGCGCGGGCGGCCGTGCGGGTCAGGAGGCGTACAGGTCGAAGGTCGAGCCGCGGCGGACGGGTGCGGCCACGTCGAGCGCGGGGTCGACGGCGAGCATGGCCTGGTGCAGGCGCTGCAGCTGCGGTGAGGGTTCCACGCCCAGCTCCTCGATGAGCCGGATGCGCAGCTGCCGGTAGACGTCGAGTGCCGCGGCCTGCCGGCCCGACCGGTACAGGGCCACCATGGCCTGGGAGTGCAGGCCCTCGTGCTGCGGGTGACGGACGATGAGGTCCTTGAGCTCGGCGAGCAGTTCGGTGTGCCGGCCCAGCCGCAGGTCGGCGTCGATGCGCCGTTCCACGGTGACCAGTCTGCTCTCCTCCAGGCGGAGGGTCTCGATGGACAGGATGGAACCGACGCGCACGTCGACCAGGGCCGGGCCCTGCCACATGTCCAGCGCCTGGCGCAGCGTGTGGGCGGTGCGGGCGTCGTCACCGGCCTCGAAGGCCGCCCGTCCCGCACCCACCAGCCGCTCGTAGGCGTGGGCGTCCACGCTTTCCCTGGGGATCTGCAGCAGGTAACCGCCGTGCCGGGTGGCGAGCACCTCCTTGGCGCTGCGCGGCGAGTCGGGCCCCATGGCGGTGCCCAGCCGCCGGCGCAGCTGCAGGATGTAGGTCTGCAGGGTGGTGAGGGCGCTGAGGGGAGGCTCCGCTCCCCAGATCTCCTCCATCAGGGTGGGAACGGGCATGACCCGGCCGGGATACAGCGCGAGCAGGGACAGGATCTGCCGGGGCTTGCTCGCCGTCGGCACCACTGACACACCGCCGATCTCGGCGTTCAGTGGGCCCAGGACCTGAATTCTCATGGTGTCGTCTCCCCCATTGGCGTCTTCTTCTCCTCGACCGTGTGTTCGAAGAGGCGGTGCGCATGACTGGCACCGTAACGGCCGGAAATCGTCCGTGCCCGCTTCCTTGAGCCCCCGTCAAGCACGTCTGCACCCGCTGCCCGGGGGTGCTGTTGCGGCGCTCGGGCGGCCCGCGAGTGCGGCGCGGCTCAGCCCGCCGCGCCCGCCAGCCGGGGCGCCTTCTCGGGGGTGGCGGCCGTCTGCTCGGGGCCGGCCAGCAGGATGGAGCGCTGCAGGCGGCGCAGGGCCGCGGAGGGCTCGATGCCGAGTTCGCGCACGAGCGTGGTGCGCAGGCGGCGGAACACCTCCAGCGCCTCGCTGCGCCGTCCCGAGCGCTGCAGTGCCAGCATGAACTGGGCGTGCAGGTTCTCGTGGGTGCGGTACCGGCTGACCAGCACGGTGAGTTCGGCGAGCAGCTCGCGGTGCCGGCCCAGCCGCAGGTCCGCCTCGATGCGCTGGTCGAGCGCGCACAGCCGGCTCTCCTCCAGGCGCCTGGCCTCCACGCCCAGCCGGGAGCCCGTCTGGACGTCGGCGAAGGGAGTGCCGCTGAACAGGCCGAGGGCCTCGCGCAGCAGCCGCGCGGCACGCGGGTGGTCGCCGGCGTCCATGGCCCGGTAGCCGAGACCGGCCAGCCGTTCGAAGTCGCGCACGTCGCTGCTGCCGCCCCGGGCGTCCAGCCGGTACCCGCTGGGGCAGGTCACCAGGACGTCCTTGGCGCAGACCGGGCCGGCACCGCCCTGGGCGAGGGCGGCGGTGATCAGTTCGCGCAGCTGCAGCACGTACGTCTGCAGCGTGGTGCGCGCGCTGCGCGGCGGACGGTCGGCCCACAGCTCCTCCACCAGCGCGGAAACGGGGACGACCTGGTCGGCGTGGAGCGCCAGCAGAGCAAGCACCTGCCGCGCCTTCGGTGCCGTGGGAGTGATGGAGACTCCGCCTTCCCTCACTCCCAGAGCGCCCAGTATCTGAATGTCCACGCCAATCCCCCTGTCATCGCCATCGGCGCAGTGGCTCTCGCCGGAAAAGCGGGTAGGCCACCGATTCAAAAACAATCCAGACGGTTTGTCAACATGAAACCATCTGGACTGTTTCTTTTTCGGGGTCCGGTGAAGATATCACCGGCTAGGCCGGTCTTTGTCCGGTTTGCAGGGATCCGGCGGGGCCGGCGGCGGGCCGGGAAACCGGGCGGGCGGGGCTGTTTTCAGGAGGGGCGAAGAGACTCTTCATGCTCCGCGGCACCGGGCGCGGCGGCGCGGAGCGGCGCCTGCCGGGCCGGCGGGGCGGGCAGCAGCACGCTCCACACCTGCTCCACCCGGGAGGCGGACCGCCAGGCCTCGTCGGACGCGGCCAGCACGCGCAGCCCGACCGTCACGGCGGCGACGGTGGCGGCCATCGCGCGCCAGGAGACCCCCTCGGCCAGCTCCCCCTCCCGCTCGGCCCGCCTGAGCACCTCGCCGACCCACGCCTGCCAGCGCCGGGAGAAGGCGTGGCGCCCCTTGCGCGTGACGTCGCCGTCCATCTGGAACCCGGCCCGCACCACCGCGTCGCTCGCGATGCGGGCCATCAGGGCGCGCACCACGTCGGCCAGCAGCTCCAGCTGCGTCAGGCCCGGCCGCCGCTGCGCGGCGTCGATGATGCGCTCCACCGCGCGGGCCGCCTCGTCCTCCACCGCGCGGGCCAGGGCGTCCTTGCTCCCGAAGTGGAAGTGCAGGGCCCCCTTGCTCACCCCGGCGCGCTCGCTGATCGCCGGAAGGGACGCGGGGACGTACCCCTCGCCGGCGAAGGCCTCCGCCGCCGCCTGGATCAGTGCCCGGCGGGTCCGGGCGGCACGCTCCTGCTTGACCATCCGATCCTCCCTTGGTCGGTTCGGGGAGCCGGCCGTGCGGCCCCCTGCCCGCCCCCCGGCGCCCCGGATGCCCTGCGGCAGGGTGCACCCACCCTATCAAACCGCACAGATGGTTTGTTTCTTGGGTCGGGAACGGTGCCCTGCGGGGGCGGAGCGGGACGCGCGGGGCTACCCGCGCCGCCCAGGGCGCGCCGCCGCCCCGGCCGGCGGCGGCGGGGTCACTGGCCGGCGCCGGCCAGGGCCGCGGACTGCTCGCGCACCTCGGCGATGACCCGGGCCCCCCGGTCGGGGGCGGTGTCGAGCCGGACCAGGACGGCCGGTGCGGTGATGGCCGGCAGCATGTGGGCGAACAGCGCCGACATCCGCGCCTGCAGGTCCGCCCAGCCGGTCATGGCCTGGGAGACGTACTGCACGCCGATCCAGGCGCCCAGGAAGACCTGCGCGGTCTCCTCGGGCACCACGTGCGGGAGCACCTCGCCGCGCTCCTTGGCCTCGGACAGGAAGGACGCGGTGACATCCGCCCAGGCGGGCCAGGCGCTGCCGTAGACGTCGCGGCTGTGCAGATCGGCGGAGAGGCGGACGCCGGCCAGCAGCATCGGCTCCTGCGGCAGGCGCGTGGCCAGGGTCATGCCCGCGTCCACCCATTCCTGCAGCTTCAGCTCCCTGGGCACGTGGTAGTCGTTGCCGGTCTGCGCCTGCAGCACCCCCTGGGCGAGGGCCACCTTGGAGTCGAAATGGAAGTACAGGGCGCCCTTGGTGACCCGGGCGCGGCTGAGGATCTCGCCGATCGTGGCCGCCGCGTACCCGCGCTCCGCGAAGACTGCGGCGGCAGCCTCCAGAACAGCGCGCCGGGTCCGGACAGCTCGTTCCTGCTGCGCCATGGACCCTCCTCGAGCGTAAAATTAAACCAAACAGCTCGTACCTTACCGCATGCGGCAGCGAAAAGAAGCAGCGCGGTCCGTTTTATGCGGGGCGCGGGGAGCGCGGCCGGAGGGGTCCGGGACGGCCGCGGCCCCGCGGGTCACCAGGCGGTACGGCCGCCGTCCACGGCCAGGGTCGCGCCGGTGACGAAGGAGGCCCGGTCGCTGCACAGCCATGCGGCCGCCTCGGCGACCTCCTCGGGATCGGCCGCGCGGTGCTGCGGCGCCGACCGCAGGGCCTGCTGCCTGGCCTCGGGGTGGCGCGCGAACCACTCCTCGACCATCTCGGAGCGGGCGAGTCCGGGCGCTATCGCGTTGACCCGGATGCCGTGGGCGGCGTACTCGACCGCGGCCGCCTTCGTCAGGCCGATGACGGCGTGCTTGGACGCGATGTAGGGCGCGGCCACCGAGGAGGCGACCAGCCCGCCGACGCTGCTGGTGTTGACGATCGCGCCGCCTCCGCAGGTGAGCATCGCGGCGATCTCGTGGCGCAGGCAGTTCCACACGCCGCGCACGTTGGTGGCCATGACGTGTTCGTAGGCGTCGTCGCCAATCAGGTGCAGGGGCGTCTTCTCGATGGCGGTCCCGGCGTTGTTGAACGCCGCGTCCAGCCTGCCGTAGCGGTCCATGGCGTGCTCGACCAGGGCCCGGGCGTCGTCGCCGCGCGAGACGTCGGCGACGACGTGGCTGACCGTCGCGCCCTGCTCGCGCAGGCGGCCGGCGAGCCGGCGCAGGCGGGGTTCCCGGCGGGCACACAGCACCAGCACGGCGCCGTGGCGGGCGAAGACGCCGGCCGCGGCCGCGCCGATCCCGCTGCTGGCGCCGGTGATGACCACGACCTTGTCCCGCAGCGGGACGGCGCCGTCAGGCATCGCCGCCGCCCGCCGGGCCGCCGGCGCCGGCCGAGACGGCGGGCCCGAAAAGGCCCGCCGCCGCCTCGCCGTCCACCGCGGCAAGCAGCTCTGCGTCGATCTCCCGCAGGCTGCGCACCACGTGCCGTACGCCGATGCGCCGCATCAGGGCGTGCTGGTGGCCGTGGGCGAAGTCGCCGGGACGGCCGATGAAGGCCGCCCCCAGCCGGTGGGCCTCCTCGGCGACCCGGGCCACGTCGTCGATGAACAGCACCCGGTCGTAGGGCAGGCGGAAGATCTCCCGGGCGATCTCCCGGATGCCGGGGCGGAAGCGGTCGGTGCACACATAGCCCGGCGGGTCGAAGAAGCCGGCGAGGTGGCCGAGATGGCGGTCGAAGTGCGCCTTGTCCAGCCCGCCGTAGCACACCACGCGCAGCCCCAGCCCCCTGAGGCGGGCGAGCAGGCCGGCGGCGCCCTCCAGCACCCGCACCGGGGTGTGGGCGAGGTAGCGCTCGCGCTCCTCGAGGTAGAGCTCCAGCACTTCCTGCGGGGCCAGCGTCACCTTCGCGGCCTCGGCGAACGCGGCGGCGGCGGCGAGCTGGGACTGGGAGAACAGCCGGTACTCGACGTCGGCGGTGTACCGGCCGCCCCGCTCCACCACCATCTGCCGGATGACGGGGCTGAAGGTGTCGTTGAGCAGGACGCCGTCGATGTTCACCGCGGCGAGGCGGAGATGGGGCAGGGCGGCGGGCATGCCGGTCTCCTTTCCGAAAGCGGGGCTCACCGCGGGCCGCCGGGGGTGAGCAGGACCGGGAGCTCGCGGTGGCCGCTGGAGATGAAGGACTCCAGCGGGCGCAGCTCGTGCGCGGGCACGGCCAGGCGCAGGCCGGGGAAACGGCCGAAGAGCACCGCCAGGGCGGTGGTCGCCTCCATCATCGCCAGCGGCCGGCCCGGGCAGTGGTGCACCCCGTGCCCGAACGCCAGATGGTCGCGGCGGGTGGGGCGGGCGGCGTCGAAACGGTCCGCGTCCGGCCCGTGCCGGCGCGGGTCGCGCCCCGCGGCCGCCAGGGACATCACGATCGCCTCGCCCCGGGCGATGCGCACGCCGCCCACGTCGATGTCCTCCACCGCGAAACGCAGCGGGATGGTGGCGACCGGCGCCCTGCAGCGCAGCGTCTCCTCCACCACCGCCTCCCAGGACACCTCGCCCCGCCGGGCCAGGCGCAGCTGGCCGGGGTGCGTGAGCAGCGCGCAGACCGCCTGGTCCAGCAGATTGACGGTGGTCTCGTGACCGGCACCGATCACCAGCAGCAGGGTGTCCAGGAGCTCCTTCTCGCTCAGCCCCGACCCCTCCTCGTCGCGCACCGCGATGAGCTCGCTGGTCAGGTCCGCGCCGGGCGAGCGCCGCTTGCCCGCCACCAGGCCGCACAGCAGCCCGTACAGCTCCGCCTGGTTGGCCCGCGCCGCCCGCGAGGTGGTCGTGGTGGTGAACAGCACCTCCACCAGCCGGCGCAGCCGCGGCCAGCCGGCCTCCTCGAGACCCAGCAGCTCGGAGATGACCCGCACCGGCAGCGCGCAGCAGAACTCCCTGCGCAGGTCGACGACCTGGCCGGGCGGCACATCCGCCAGCCGCTCGGCCAGCTCACCGGCGATCTGCGCGATCCGGGCCCGCAGCAGCGCGGTGCGCCGCGCGGTGAACGCCGGCGCCACCAGACGGCGCAGCCGCCGGTGCTCCTCGCCGTAGGCGGTGAGCATGTTCCGCACCGAGACCCACATCGCCAGCGGCCACCCCTCGTCGACCTCCCCGCTCCTCCAGGCCGGCCAGTGCCGGTAGGCGTCCTTGGACACCCGCGGGTCCGCCATCAGACGCTTGATCAGCTCGTGCCGGGTGACCGCCCAGGCCGGCACCCCGCCCGGCAGCCGGACCCTCACGGCCCCACCACGCGCTCTCAGACAGGCACCCTCGGCATGGACGTCCCGGCCACTGGGATCCAGGACAGCAGGCACGGTTGGTTCTTCCATCAGTCGGCTTCCCCCTGAAGGCCGTTCAGACGGTACGGAAATCACCACAGCACGCCCCACGGTAGGCCCGGCAACACCAGGAAAACACCCACCGCAAGCACACATTCCCAAGAAATAGAACGCAGTTGGCTTCAGATCAACGGATTGTCCCCGTCGGCGCCCTGCATCTCAAGCCCCCGCTTCCGGAACCGCGGAATCCGAACGCTTGACCGTTCTTTTGCCCTGGTTCCGATTGAGAATAAAACCGGTAGGTCCGTATCTTACATGACGGCTCGTTCGACTTCCCGCCCTTCCCAGCTACTCGCTCCGGGAGACGCAGATGCAACTGGCTTTGCCCCCCGCCACCCGACCGGCACCCGCCCCGCCCCGCCTGACCACCACCGTCCCCAGGGAATACGTCCACCGGGCCTGCCTGGCCGAGGTCTTCCTCACCGGCTGCACCCGGCACAGCGACACCCGCTTCACCCTGTCCGGCCAGTGGCCCCGCGCCCACACCTTCTTCCAGTCCGCCGACGGCCGCCGGCACGACCCGCTGCTGAGCGCAGAGACGTTCCGCCAGGCCGGACTGCTCCTCGCCCACGCCGAACTCGGCGTCCCCCTCGGCCACCACTTCGTCATGCAGGAACTCGCCTTCACCACCCACCCCGACCGCCTCACCATCGGCCCCCGCCCCACCGACCTCCACCTCACCGCAACCTGCACCGACATCACCCGCCGGGCCGGCCGCGCCACCGGATTCCGCATGGAACTGACCATCCACCACAACGGCCAGGCGATCGCCGCCGGCAGCGGCCGCTTCACCGTCATCCCCCCCGCCGTCTACCACCGCCTACGCGGCACCCACCCCACCCACACCCCCACCAGCACACCACCCACCACCCACACCCCCACCAGCACACCACCCACCACCCCCCGCACCCCCATACCACCCACCACCGTCGGACGCGCCCGCACCACCGACGTCGTCCTCTCCCCCACCGACACACCCCACCGCTGGCTGCTCACCCCCGACCCCACCCACCCCGTCCTCTTCGACCACACCGGCGACCACCACCCCGGCATGGTCCTCCTCGAAGCAGCCCGCCAAGCCGCATCCGCCCTCCTCACCCCCATCACCGTCACACCGACCGCCATCACCACCCACTTCCACCACTACGCCGAACTCGACCAACCCTGCACCATCCACGCCACCCTCACCCCACCCCACGAACACCACCAAATCACCATCAAAATAACCGGACACCAAAACAACACCCCCATCTTCACCTCCACCCTCACCAGCCCCCTCAACTGACCACCAGCAACACCACCACCCCACCCTGCCACCCCCAAAGGACAGCTCCCCAGCGGAGGGGCGGAGCACCCCAAGGACACGGCAGAACACGGCAGA
>NZ_JBSFJW010000074.1:0-15506 GCF_053598255.1 Streptomyces sp. NPDC001157 | reverse complement strand
CACCAGCAACACCACCACCCCACCCTGCCACCCCCAAAGGACAGCTCCCCAGCGGAGGGGCGGAGCACCCCAAGGACACGGCAGAACACGGCAGACTGTTGCCCGGCGTTGAAAATGCCGATGAAAGCGGCGTTCACGATGCCGACGGACTCTGATGGCGACGCCCCGCCGGTGGGTGTTCCGGCGGGGGGTCGTCGGCGAGGTGTCGTTTTCGTCGGCGCGGTGCCGGTTGCGGACGATCATTGAATTCCCCTGGCGTCGGGTTCCGACGTCAGGACTCTGTGAGTTCTTCCAGTTGTTGAACGACGTGCCCGATGGGTGCGGTGGCGTCGATCTCGACGGTCGCGGTGACTCGCAGCAGCGGTTCGACGGTGGCCAGGTGATGGAGAATGGCGGCTCGTTCTTCGGGCTGCTTGCCGTAGGGGTTGTTGGTCCGGGCTGCGATGCGGGCCAGCAGCACCTCGGCAGGTGCGCTGAGCAGCGCGATGTGGTCGAACTGTGGGTAGAACCGGCCTTGGTTGGTCTTGCATCCTGCCACGAACAGGCTGCCCTCGCCGTGACTGGTGAGCAGGTCGGTGATGGCCTGCTCCCGCCATATCCAGTCGCTCGAACCGTCCGGCAGTTTCACCCAATGGCTCCAGGCGTCGGTGTCGGTGTCCACCGTCCTGTGTCCTCGCTGGCGCAAGTGGTGAAGTGCTGTCGACTTGCCGGTGCCCGACATCCCGGTGATCAAGACCTTCACGGAGCGAGCCTATGCGAGTCGCCGGACGGCCGGGCGGGTGCTTCCCACGGGGGTTCAGTCGCCGACCACCTCGCTCACCGAGGCGCGGGCGGCGGCCTCGTCGACGAGGTTCTTGCCTGTGGCGAACGCGGCGACGAGGGCCTGCAGGGAGAGGTTGTTGACCGCTCTCGGGTAGCCGCGCGAGGTCGTGTGGATCAGCGTGAGGGCGTGTCCTCGGTGAACAACTGGTCCGGACGCCCGGCGATCTTCAGGTGGTGGGCGACGTAGCTGGTGGTCTCGGCGGAGGTCATGCCCGGCATCGTGTAGCGCGGGGCGGTGCGTTGTTCCAGGGCGGCCAGGAAGGCGAGTTTCATGGCCCCGCGAGCGGCCGAGCGCTTCGCCTGCCGCACCGCCTCCGCCAGGAACGGACGCAGGCGCAAGGGCGCGCGCACGTGAAGTGATCTTTGTGCGGCCCCTTTTGAGGCACTCGGCGCTGCTGGCGGCGGGCCCATCGGAGCCCCTGCTGCGTGCTGGTGAGCGCGGATAGAGGTGGAGTCGATGTTGATGTTCCAGTCGATGTCGCCCGCTGGGTCGGCGACGGCCTGGACGTGCTGGAGCAGCCGCTGCCAGGTGCCGTCGGCCGACCACAGCGCATGACGTTTATGGATGGTCTGCCACGGGCCGAAGCGTTCGGGCAGTTTGCGACACTGGCAGCCGGTGCTGAGCCGGTGGATGATCCCGTTGGTCACCTGGCGGTGGTCCCGCCACCGGCCGCACCGGCCGTTGCTCCTGGGCAGCAGCGGCACGAGCACAGCCCACTCGCCATCCGTGAGGTCCCCCTGCTGAGCATGACCAGAACAACGAGTCACTGGCCGCCGAGACACCTCATCACCAAGGCAGCAGGCACCCGCCCGCTCGATTACACAGCCTGACGTGCCAGGTGTCGGTGGCGACCAAGCGACAGCGCTCATGCTTCCAGACGATCCAGCCAGGCATCCTGGCCGTCCGCCAACGGGAAGGCCAGGGGCAGCGGCTCGAAACGGCAGTGGAACGTCATGCCGTTGTCGCGCCCCGCGCCTGTCACGTGGTGGTCCCACGCATCCGGGACATCTGCGTCGTCGTCCACCTCCAGTTCGAAGAAGGTGGTGCGGCGTGGGAAGCGGCGGATCGGGTGCGGCGTGTGCTCCTCCGCGAGGGGGCGCAGCACCCGCACGCAGGTCAGCCCGCACTCCTCCGCCACTTCCCGCAATACTGCCTCTTCCAACGGCTCCTCCGGGGCCACACCCCCCGCCGGGACGTGCGTGCCGGGCGGCAGGTCCGCGTCGTGGTCGAACACGAGCAACTCCACCGACCGCCCCGCGCGCCGACGCAGGACGTAGGCAGCCACCCGGATACGCAACGTCAACTCCCGCATTCCAGCAGCGTAGGAGTTACACATCCTCGATCACGGGAGAACCCCCTAGATCGAGGAGACAGGCCCTAGCTGGAAGGTGCGGCGAAGCGGCTGCCCGGCCGCGTCACCTCGGTGTGGATCTCCGCTCACGCAGCCGCTGACACGCCCACTCCGCTGCCCACCCGGGCGAGCCTGCTGACGTCTGCTTCAGCGGCCTTGGCTGAGCGGGTGGTTGAACCCCTGGGCGGAGATGAGGGTGGCCGCTTCCGCGAGCTCGGTGGCGAAGCGCTCCACGGCCTCGTAGGGGAAGCGGTGGCTGGGCCCGCTGAGCGAGAGCGAGGCGATGACCTTGCCGGAGCGGCTGACCACCGGGACGGCAACCGCGGTCAGGCCCTCGTCCCACTCGCTGCTGCTGACCGCGTAGCCGCGGTGCGCCGCCTCCTCTGCCCAGGCGCGCAGCCGGTCGGCGTGCGTGTCGCCGTGAGGAGATGACGCGGCGATGCGCCGCAGCAGGGTCTGGGAGGCGTCGCGCAGCAGGACCTTGGACGAGGCTCCGGCCCACAGCGGCTGCTCGTCGCCGACGTCGACGACGTGGCGCAGCGGGTGCGGGCTCTCCTCGTGGGCGACGCAGATGCGGCTGACATCGCGGGCGACGAAGATGTTGACCGTCTCGCCCAGCCGGTCGGCGAGGTCGCGCATGACCTTGCGGGTCTCGCGCGGTACCTCCCACTGGCTTCGGGCAAGGTAGGCCCAGCGCCACAGTCCGGGGCCCGCGGTGTAGCCGAGTGGGTGCGACCAGAGCAGGCCGCTCTCCTCCAGGGTCTGGATCAGGCGCAGGGCGGTCGTCTTGGCCAGCCCGGTCGCCTCGGTGATCTCGCGCAGGGTGATGACGGGACGTTCCTCGCTGAGCAGATCGAGGATGTCCAGGGCGCGCCGTACGCTGCGGACGCCACTCGCCCCATTGCGCTCTCTGCCCGCCTCGGCCTGTCGGTCCCTGTCGTCCACGCGGATCCCTCCCGGTTTGTTGGTCGTCGCGCGGCACCTGTCGTGTCCGTGGCTGCGCTGAGCTCTGACGCTAGTCCACCAGGCGGACCATTGGAACCGCAATGGCTGAGAAATCTCGGCGTAACCCTTGTAGCCGGGAGGCTCGCATCATATGTTTCCGCTACTTGGTTCAGTCGGTCCACGCAATGGACCTCGTTCTTGAGGGTCGCCGTCTCGCACCGCTGTGGCGATGGCCCGGTTGCCGTGAAGGCCCGCTCCCCACCCGCCGAGCGTCCGCCGTCATCAGGCGTCTGTCCCCACCGTAGCCATCCGTGTCCCGTCCTCGACGGCATCGCGCACCGCTCGCGCGCCCTGCCGGGGCGGGGAGTCGCAGCATCCAAGGGAGTATGTGAGATGAGCAGTGCGCAGCAGTCGCCCGCGCCCGGCGGAGCCGGAGTCTCGGGTGTCGCGAAGAGAGCAGCGATCGCGAGCTTCATGGGAGCTGTCGTCGACTGGTACGACTTCTTCCTTTACGGCATAGTCGCCGGCCTCCTCTTCGGTGACCTGTTCTTCCCCGGCGCCTCACCGGCCGTGGGCACTCTCGCCGCCTGGGCCACCTTCGGGGTCGGCTTCCTCTTCCGGCCGCTGGGCGGCATCGTCTTCGGCCACTTCGGAGACCGGCTGGGCCGCAAGCGGATGCTCGTGCTCACCATGCTGATCATGGGTGTGGCCAGCACGTTGATCGGCGTGCTGCCCACCTACGCCCAGGCCGGAGTGTGGGCACCGGTGCTGCTGGTGCTGCTGCGGGCCGCTCAGGGCTTCGCGGTCGGCGGCGAGTGGGGCGGGGCGGCGCTGATGGCGGTGGAGAACGCCCCCGCCAAATGGCGCTCCCTCTACAGCAGTGGCGTCCAGGTCGGCGCTTCGTTCGGTCTGCTGCTCGCCACCCTCATCACCAAGATCATGTCGGGCACGACCTCGGATGCGGCCTTCCGCTCCTGGGGCTGGCGGGTCCCGTTCCTGGTCAGCGCGGCCCTGGTGATCGTCGGCCTGATCGTGCGGGCCAGGGTCGAGGAGTCCGAGGTCTTCATCCGCCAGGTCGCGGCGAAGGCCGAGGACGCACGGCCCCGCGTGCCCCTGATCGCCGCGGTGAAGTCCAACCCCAAGGGTTTCTTCGCGATCATCGGGCTGCGTCTCGTGGAGCTGTTCACCTTCTACGGCGTGACGACCTTCGGCCTTGCGTACGGCACCGGCGAACTCGGTCTGAACCGCGACAGCCTGCTCAACGTCAACCTGGCCGTCGGCGGGCTCGCCGTACTGACCATTCCGGGCTTCGCCTACCTCGCCGACCGTTTCGGCCGCCGCCGGGTCTACTGCTGGGGCGCCCTTGCGGGTGCCGTGAGCGCGGTGCCGTACTTCTGGGCGATGGAGTCCGGTTCGATGGTGCTGATCGTCGTCTGCGCGGTGCTGCTGGTGAACCTCGCGCACGACATGGCGGTCTCCGTCCAACAGTCCCTGTTCACCGACATGTTCGGCCCTGAGTACCGCTACAGCGGTGCCGGCGTGGGCTACCAGCTCGCCAGCGCGATCGGCGGCGGTTTCACCCCGTTCATCGCCAGCTCCCTGGTGATCTGGGCGGGCGACGGCTGGGGCCTGGTCGCGGGATACATCACCCTCGGCTGCGCGGTCTCCTTCCTCGTCGCGCTGCGCATGCGGGGCGACGACGTGACGGCCGGTGCGCCGAAGGGCGTACGAGACCACGCGGCGGCGGACACGACCGCCTGACCGTCAAAGGTGCCCCCAACTCTTGTTGGGGGCACCTTTCGCGCCGTACGCTGACCGCACAGTGGAATTTTCGAACCGTCTAGTGGACCGCTTGGAGTTCTGGTGAAAGCAGCCGTCCTCACCGCACCGGGCCGGATGGAGATCGTCTACGACCAGCCGGAGCCCCACTGCGGACCGTACGACGTCGTCGTGGACATGGACGGTGTCGGGCTGTGCGGTACCGACCTCGCCGTCTTCCACGGCAGGCGGCGGCCGCCCGCGATGCCATGGGTCATGGGCCACGAGGGCTTCGGCAGGATCGCCGCCGTGGGCACCGAGGTGCGGGACCGTCAGGTGGGCCAGAGCGTGGTCATCGAACCCAACTACGCCTGTCTGAAGTGCGCCGACTGCCTCACCGGCCTGACCTCGGCCTGCCCGCACCGGGCCATCGTCGGACTGAACACCCCGGGCGTCCTCGCCGAACGCGTGGCCCTGCCCGCGCACTTCTCCCATCCCGTCCCCGACGGTCTGACCGGCGCCGACCTCGCCGCTACCGAGCCGTACACGGTGGCACGGGCCGCCGTACGGCGCAGCGGCGTCACGGCAGCGGACCGCTGCCTGGTCGTCGGCGCCGGCGCCCAGGGGCTGCTGGTCTGTCTGATCCTGTCCCGCCTGGGCATCGAGCCGGTCGTCACCGAACCGCATCCGCAACGGCTCGCCCGCGCCGAGCGGTTGGGCGCGACACACGACGACGGCCGCACCGGGTTCACCTATGTCTTCGAGACCTCCGGCCACGGACCCGCGCTGGGCCCGGCCGTGGAGCGCGCCGCCCCCGGTGCCACCGTCGTCCTGATCGGCCTCAATGCCCAGCAGCTGCCGCTGACCACCGACGACGTGGTCCGCCGGCAGCTGGTGATCCGGGGGTCGATGATCTACGACCACCCCGGCGACTTCACCACCGCGATCGCCGAGCTGTCCGTGGCCCGCCCCGGAGCCGTCGTCGAGGCGTGCTTCCCGCTCGACGAGGCCCAGCAGGCGTTCGCCGGCGCGGCCGAGCGCGCCGGGAAGACGTGGATCACGATCGGGGGCGACCAGGATGCGTAAGTCCATCGCGACCGTTTGCCTGAGCGGTTCGCTGACCGAGAAGCTGACCGCGGCCGCCCGCGCGGGCTTCGACGGCGTCGAGATCTTCGAGAACGACCTGCTGGCGAGCCCGCTCAGCCCCGAGGAGGTCCGCGCCCGCACCGCGGACCTGGGACTGGGTATCGACCTCTACCAGCCGATGCGGACGTGGAGGCCGTTCCCGAGGAGGACTTCGTACGGAACCTGCGCCGCGCGGAGCGCAAGTTCGACGTGATGCGCAGGCTCGGGCCCGAAGCGCTCCTGGTGTGCTCCAACGTCTCCCCGCGTGCTCTGGACGACGACACCCTGGCGGCCGAGCAGCTTGGCCGACTGGCCGATCTGGCCCAGGAGTTCGGCGTCCGGGTCGCCTACGAGGCGCTCGCCTGGGGACGGCACGTCAGCACGTACGACCACGCCTGGCGCATCGTCGAACAGGCGGACCACCCCTCGCTCGGTGTCTGCCTGGACAGCTTCCACATCCTCTCCCGCTGCTCGGAACCGAAGGATCTCGAAGGCGTCGAGGACATCCCCGGCGAGAAGATCTTCTTCCTCCAGCTCGCCGACGCCCCGCTGATGGCCATGGGCGTCTTGCAGTGGAGCCGCCACTACCGCTGCTTCCCCGGTCAGGGCGGCCTCGACGTGACCTCCCTCGTCCGCCATGTCGTGAACGCCGGGTACCGCGGCCCGCTCTCGCTGGAGGTCTTCAACGACGTGTTCCGCCAGGCGGACGCGGGCAGCACCGCCGTCGACGCGCTGCGCTCGCTGATCGCCCTGGAGGAGAGCGCGGGCATTGCCCCCCTCCCCAGCCCCTTCGTCCCGTCCGGCGTCGCCTTCGCCGAACTGTCCACCGCCGACCCGCAACCAGTGACCGAACTGCTGGCCGGGCTGGGCTTCCGACGGACCGGACGGCACACCGAAAAGCCGGTGGAGCTGTGGGAACAGGGCGACGCCCGCATCCTCCTGAACCACGACACCGGCACCCCCCCCACTCTCGGCTTCGCTCGAGCGGGGGGACCCCCATCGACGGCACGGCGCTGGCCGGCATCGGCCTTGAGACCCCCGACCCCCGCTCCGCCGCCGACCGCGCCGAGTCCCTGCTCGCCCGGGTGCTGCCCCGCCGCCGCGGCGCAGCGGACATCTCCCTGGACGCCGTCGCCGCCCCCGAGGGAACCGAACTGTTCTTCTGCGCCACCCGGCGTCCCGAACACCCCGACTGGACAAGCCATTTCACTCCCACCGTCGGCTCGGCGGACGGCATCGTCACCGGCGTCGACCACGTGGCCCTGACCCAGCCCTGGCACCACTTCGACGAGGCAGTCCTCTTCCACCGCACCGTCCTCGGGCTGCGCCCGCACGAGAGCGTCGACCTCGCCGACCCCTACGGCCTCTTCCGCAGCCGCGCCCTGTCCGACGAGACCGGTGCCTTCCGTCTCGTCCTCAATTTGGCCCCCAGCCCGGCGGCGAAGACCCGGACCAGGGCCCAGCACATCGCCCTCGCCACCGACGACATCACCTCCGCCGTACGCCGCATCCGGGCCGCCGGAGCGGAACTGCTGGCGATCCCCGCCAACTACTACGACGATCTCGACGCCCGCTACGTGTTCGCCCCCGGTGAGCTGGACATGTACCGGGAACTCGGCATCCTCTACGACCGCGACGAACACGGAGGCGAGTTCCAGCACTGCTACACGGCCACCGTGGGCCGCGTCTTCTTCGAGATCGTCCAGCGCACCGGCGGGTACCGCGGTTACGGCGGCGCCAACGCCCCCGTACGTCTGGCTGCACAGCGCCGATGACCGTGGCCTGCTGGGACGCCTCCCTCATGCGATCCACAGCAGGCATGAGCGCGATCCGAGACGCACGACCGACGACCTGAGAGTCGCGCTGCGTGCGGTTCGGGCGGCGAGCAGATCCTTGCTGCACGTGGGTCAGCCGTGAGGGTGCGGCTGTCGGCCTGGGGACGCCCACCTCCGGTCTCATCGAATACGACGGCCGAGTCCTTCTCTGGCTGGACCAAGACGTTCACCGATCCCCGGCTCTGCGGCGCCATCGTCGACCACCTCACCTTCGGCAGCAACATCATCGAGGCCGGAACCGACTCCTACCGCCTTGCCCAGACCCGCGCCCAACAGGCCGCCAGGTTAACCGTCTTCGCCTCTTCCCGCCCCCGTCGCGTCGGACCCCACACCGCAAGCTCTCTTCCCGGCAACGACACGAACCGCCAACCACCCGGCCCTGTCACCTGCCAGGCTTCAAACGACGGGTCTGCCCGGCAATTCAGCTGCTGTCCATTGTCGAAGACCAGCCGCAGCGAGCCCGTCTTGAAGGCCACCGCCGACACGATTTTCGCGCCGAACAGGGCCAGAGCCGCCGCCACATCCTGCCGCCCCGGATCCAGCACTTCCTGCGGCCCCTCGGTGCCAGCCGGCCCTCGGGAAAGCAGGCATGAGCCCTCCAGTGCAACCCAGCACTCCGCCCCCAGCAGAAGCGACAACTGGTAGTCGACACTGATCTTGGTGACAGCCAGACCCCGAAGACCCAAGATCCACCGGTCTTCATGCTCGGCGAAGACAGATTCATGCACCTCCGCACCATGCACTGCCGCATGCCGACAACGCCACTCAGATCCGTCCTGGAAGCCTCACGGCACGCCCGGGTGGGGCCAAAACTCACTGGTGATCAAGCCCTACTTCGCGCGCAGGTGGGGTCAAAATCCGTTCCCAAACGGGGCCGTTACTCATCCGTGAAGCCACCCGCTGCGCGAGCAGGGGCCGCACCTCGCCGATGGCGCGGGTGATGGTCGAGCGGTCCATGCCGAACCAGCAGGCCAGCACGTCATCCATGGTCCCATGGGGCAGACTCACCAGGGTGGCCAGCAGCCGGTCGACGAAGACGAACTTGCGCTTCGCCCCGGCTCCCACCGCCCGTTGCCGCGGCCGTGCCGTCAGGCGTGCCTGATGCCGTTCATGCCACATTGGGCCCCTCGGCGACGAGTTCAGCGATCACAACCGGCGACAGCCCGGTGACCCGGTACTCCGCCACGATCAACTCACGCGCCCCAGCCCCCACCATGCCCAGTTCAACGAGCCACCCGGACGCCGAGCCGCGGCCAACCGTGCACGAGGTCGTCAGGGGCAACTGCCGTGCCAGCGCACCAGGTTGGAAAAGGATCAGTGTGTGATGAGCCACGCGAAGGACCCGGCTCAGACCATATCCGGGCTGAGCCGCGGGTCAACGTGCAGGAAATCACGGGGTGTACGGACGAGTCGGGGCCCAGCAAAGCATTCGAGTGCCGCCAGCACACTGCGCCGATCCGCCCCGATCGTCCCAAGGACGCAGATGCCCACGTAGCCGAGCTCACGATGAGCCTTGGAGAGCCCCATACTCGTCTTCGGAACGGGTGCCTCCGCGCGGAGGCGGACGGCCAAGACCGTCAACCCCTCCTGGTGCGATTGGCGGACGCGATCGTGGATCGACCACCGCATCAGCCCGACGTGGGAGATGTCCGTCCACGGCACGCGGACATCACCGTGGCCACGCATGAACCTGATCTCCGCGGAGTTGAGGACCAGCGTCGCGACGTGCCGGTCACTCGAGAGCGGACCAGCCGCGAACAGAGCAGCCCCGAAGAGCCACAGGGAGAGCAGCATCGGGATGCCGATCATCAGGGGGGCCACCCAGCTCAGCCAGCCCGACCAGTCCAACGACACCGTCCGCACCGCCTCGGTGAAGATCCAGCCGAAGATCAGCGTGCCGACGCCGCCAATGGCCATGGGCTGACGCCGGTTACGGGCAGCGGTCGCCTTGTCGGGACAAAACCGCACCTCGTCGTGCGCTGGGGATGGCGGAGCTGCCGACGCTGGGCCACGGGCCAGCGCGAGATCGCCGGCGGTGTTCAGCGCGCGCCGCTGCGGGCGCGGCAGTCCGCGTGCGGCAAGGATTTGTGTGACCCGCTGGTAGATCGCGTCCAGGGTCTGTGGCCCGGACTGGCGGAGTGCCTGGAGCAGAGCACCAGTGAAGGCCGTGTATGGTTCGCCGCTTGGTGCATGAGAGGGTGCGTTGGCAGTGGTTGAGGTAAGGGTGTAAGTGCCGGCAACCTCCAACTGGCCAATGATCAGCCCTTGTTCGTCGCCCATGGCCTCAATGGCCCGGCCTGAGAAGCAGCAGTCGAGAATCAGGATCCGGATGGCCGCTGGGCTGCTGGCCAGTTCCTCGCGAAGGGTGTCGAGGGGCAGGGCCGTATAGCGCAACAGGGACGGCTCGGTCTCGGTCAAGCTGAGGTAGAGGCGGCCCTTGTCGTCGAGCAGACCGTGTCCCGCGTAGTACACGAGCAAGACGTCTGTCGCTTCGCGAATCGTGTTGCTGAGGATGGGGCCGAGGTGCTGCATATTGGCAGGATCGGAGACGACCTGGCACAGCTCCGGCGTGATTGTACCGGCGGCCGGGTCGGTGAGAACCTGACGCAATGCGTCCAGGTTGGCGGCCACGGCAGGAATCGACGGCAGCTCCGGGGCCTTGGGGAACCGGCTGGCGCCGATCAGAACAGCCCGGGAACGGGCAGTTTCGGGAAAACGCGTCACCGCTCGGGCTCCTGGTCACCGAGCAGGTCACCGACCTCCCGGATCAGTGCCTGAGCGTCAGGGACCCGCTGCGCATCAAGTTCCAGAGTGCGGCCGTCCGAGGTGATGGTGATCTTGATGTCCGAGCGTCGCTGCCGGAGCCAGGTCGAAAGCGACTGGGCCAGTGCCGCTCCCGCTCCTCCCGAGCCCAGCGCCACCACCAGCGCGTCAACCAGTCCGCCCATCTCACCGGACCGTGGCGCCGCCCGCTCAAGCACCGCGCGGCCGCGCAGCTCGTCCTCGTGGTGGAGCCAGTCGAGCAGCGATCTGAGTACGATCTCGCCCTCGGAGCTGAGGACGGCTATCCGGACACTACGTGTTGATTCCACGGGATCATCCTGCCGGGCCACCGGTGTCCCGAACGTTCGAACGTCAAAATTGCGATGCCCGAAGTCAGGCTGAAGGCTGTCCCGAAATTGCTGTGCAAGAAGACGCCGCTACGGTCGACTCATCACGCCGTGAGCCGGCAGTAGCCCTACCAGTGCGTCTACGGCCTCGACAGCGTTCGAGGTGGCGAGTATGGGGTCGGGCTTCCGGAGAAGGAGGCCGCTCCAGACCCGGAAGGAGGGACGGCCCTCTGGCCCACCGGTGTCGAAGGAGATGACCCCGCCAGCTCGTGCACGTTGTCTTGTGCCCCAGGCATCCAGACCGCGGGGCTGTCCTCGAACCGGAGATAGTTGTGGCTGGTGAAGGGATACCACTGGCTCAACGCACTCGCCCTGGCGGAGGAAGCCGACGAAGCCCTTCATAGGCTTCGGTGCGTCCTGCTCGCCCTGCCGGATCCACTCCAGCAGGAGGTATCCGCGCTGGTGACGGACCATGTCGGCGAACGCCCGAGCGAGGTCGCAGGCCCGGGTGATGTCCGGGCAGGCGAGCCGGACTTGAAGGAGCCGTGTCGAACGACGTCGCATCCGTCCCGAGACTGATTCCGGCCGTCTCGGACATGCCCCACACGACGAAGCAGAGCTTTCCGGAGTACGTGTCGACGGGTTTGGGGAATGGGCCCGTGGAGGTGGGGGTGGCAACCTTCGCGTTCATGAGCCTTCTGCGACCAGGTCAGTTCATGCTCTGCGGCGGTACGGCGGCGAAGACGACGTCGTGGCGTGCGATCTGTCGCATACCGTTCCGGCCCTCCTCCGGTAGGTCGGCGGCGCGCCACGTCTCGCGCACGGCGCGCTGCAGAGTTCGCCGGCCGGGCAGCGGGCCTCGATCCTCACGCCGTCCAGCTGTGCGACCACGTGGCCGGCGCGCAAGCGCCCCGTCTTCAGGCAGAGGATAGATTCACGTGCGTCAATACGCGGGGGTGCCGGGCTCGGTGCGTGAGCGTCGTAACTGCCGTGGTCCTGCTCTTTGCCGCTGTGCACGTCCGCGTCCTGGTCCTGGACATGCTCCTGTGGACCAGCCCCGCCACCCCCAAGGGCCGTGAGCGCACGATGTGCGGGGATGCCCATGACGTCGTCGCGGATGCCGGCGTAGGGGTCGAGATCCGGATCGAACTCGCCGAGGCGGAAGCGGATCGGCAGGCGGCATTGCGCGGCGCGGCCGATGCGGCCTCGGTGGGTGGGCCGCGGCAACCACCGTGCGGAGTCCGCAGAGGGTGATGTCGCCGTCCTCGCACTGTCCGGGAGGCCGTCGTCGCGGACGAACGTGCTCGGAGGCGCCCGGCGCCGGAGGCGATGACCGGGCGGAAGGCGACGGGGTCGTATTCGCTCAGCGCCCACCTTGCTGCAGTCGGCAAGTCAGTTGTCGGCTCATCGACACGGTCGCTTGTTGAAGCGCTTCGACGTGCCGTGATGCCCAGTCATGCGTCAATCGCAGCTAGATCGCCCCCTTCGGCCACGCCTGTTACCGGAAAGTGGCCTGATAGCCCCGTTGTCATCCCGGAAGCTCAGCCTTAGTGTCACCGAAACATCGAAGCGCATCGACTCGGGTATCTTCCGTCCTCCCGAAATCAGGCCACCGGAGGACTCGACGACGGCCCGCCCCTACCGGTCCGATCCACGAAAGCGAAGGGCGGCAACGATATGAGCACCGAGATGATCCTCCGGGCCGTCCTGCGAGCGGCCGCCGGCGACGGTAGCGGCTCCCGTGTCGGCAACTCGGTTGTCGCGTCCGTCAGACTCCCCAACTAAACCGTCACCGAGTCGGGTCGCCCCGCGGAGGGCGGTGACCCGCCCACCGACCACCGCCTCCGGAAGGCTGGTCGGCCCGGACGAGCTGTCTTGATCCGCCCCCCCCCCGCTTTATCCAGCCCACCTCTCCCCGACCACGCCAGACCGACGGGACTGCTGCTTGTGCGCAGGCCCTGTACGGAGCCGCACCCGAAACGCCAGGACCTTTCATGTCTGCTGCCTCGCAACTCTCCCGACGAGGACTGCCGGCCGTCGGCGCGGCCACAGCCGCACTCCCCCTGCTCGCCCCCTCCGCCGCAGCCGCCCGCGCGGCAGGGAGGGTCCGATGCGCGCCCTGCGCCTTCCGCAACGCCGAGATGGTCGGCGGCGAGGCCGTCGCCGTCAGCGCCGACGGCAAGCGGATCGTGTGGTCACCGGCCGGCGTACCGGTCAGCTGGTCCGACGACCACGGAGCCACCTGGACGGCCACGAAGGGGCTGTCGGCTGGGGCGACCGTACGCTCCGACCGGGTGAACACGGCGAAGTTTTACGCCTGCCACTCCGGCGCCTTCTACCTGAGCACGGACGGAGGCAAGAGCTTCGAGGTCACGGCGGCCACCGGTCTGCCCACCGCAGGAAACATCGGGTTCAAGGCGGCACCGGGCCACGAGGGCGACATCTGGCTGGCTGGTGGCACCACCAAGCCCACCGCCCCAGCACCGTACGGGCTGTGGCGGTCGACCGACTCCGGGACGTCCTTCACCAAGTTCGAGGCGGTTGACGAGGGCGACGTCGTCGGATTCGGCAAGGCAGCACTTGGCGCCATGTGTCCCGCCGTGTACACCAGCTCCAGGACCCGCGGCGTGCGCGGCATCTCCCGGTGCGACGACGCGGGCCGGACCTGGACCCGCATCAACGACGACCGCCACCAGTACGGCTGGACCGGCAACACCATGACCGGAGACCCCCGGGTCCACGGTCGCGTCTACTTCGGGACCGACGGGCACGGAGTCGTCTACGGCGCCCCGCCGTGAGATCCGGCGTCCGGTGACCGCGATCCGCACCCGCCGTCCCGAAGGGGAGACCGACGTGGTCCTGTCCCCGGGGCAGGACCGCCGACTCCTCCTCTCTTGTGTGATCCCCCCACTCAGCACACATTCCGGAGGGCAGATGAAATTCCGTATCGGCTGGGCCGCGCTTCTCGCGGCTCTGGCTCTCGTCGTCACCCTGCCGAACTCGGCAGTGGCAGACTCATCGACATACTGGTTCAAGCACTACGCGACCGGCGGCAACGCCTCGACGTGGTACAGCAACGACGCCTCGTGGGGTGTCAACTCCTCGACCGGCACTGGCTTCGTCGCCATGGTCGATGGCAAGGACTGGGGCTATACGTCCCCGGTGACGACGCTCCCCAAGAAGCTCAGCGCCATCAGCCCCAACAACACGACGTGGTTCAGCCAGTCGGCGTACCCGAACTCCGGCTCGTACTACGACGCCACGTACGACATCTTCATCGACCCGACCGCCGCGCCCAGCAACCGCAACTCCCACAACGAGCTGATGATCTGGCTCAACTGGTCCAACACCAAGCCGCTGTCCAACGCCTATGACGCGAGCGGCAACGCGATCCCGGTCGCGACGAACGTCAGCCTCGGCGGCCGCACCTGGAACATCTACGAGTACAACTGGCCGGACGGCGTCAGCCACACCATCAGCTACCTGGACACGAACAGGTCCGGCTGGTGGTCCGGCAGCCTCACCCCGTTCTTCAATTGGGGCATCGACAGGGGCTACTACTCCAACGACCAGTACCTGAACAGCATCATGGCCGGCTGGGAGTTCGGGCCGGGCAACTACACCGCCTCCTCCTGGGGCGTCGCGGGCTTCTGACGCCGCAGCGAACCGAGAGCCGGAGCACCGCCCGTCTCTCCGTGCGGAGGGGCGGGCGGTCCGGGAGGACTACCTGATTCGACGGCCACTGGAGCCGGTCGGCGACCTGCCGCAGACGTCGCGCCCGCTTGGTGAGCGGTCCACGGGCGGCGACACTGGGCCAGTCCGCCGGACCGGCCATGAACGGATGCTGTACACGCCGTCGTGCATCGGCTGAGGAAAACACGGTGACCCTTGCGATGCCGAGCACAAGCGCTCCCTGAAGGCCACAGTCTGGCTGGCCCCCGGCCTGGCAGGAGACCTTGCGGACGCCCTTCTCGCCGACCACGCCGACGCCTGTTCATCAGCCGACGATCAGGTCAGGTACCAGGGGGTGCGCCCCAGGGTGTAACCGCCCTTGTGGGTCTTGGGATTGGCGCCGGAACCCACGCACACGGCAACCCGCCGGTTGCGGACCCAGTCCACTCCCTTGGTGTTGGTGGTGACGGTCTGATCAGCGACGTAGGAAGGGCGGTTGCCCCAGCCACAGGCGTGATAAGACGTCATTTCACTTGGCCAGTCGGCGGTGACATATGAGGGTCGCGGCGATGGCTGTGAAGGCAGGTAAGTGTTCCGGCTTGCGCTCGCAGCGGCGGCGCAGGCGGCGGCAGCCAGACAGCCAGGACACGGTCCGCTCCACCACCCAGCGGTGCCGACCCAGCCGCTGGGACGACTCGATGCCCTTGCGGGCAAGGCGGTGCCGGATGCCGCGGGAAGCGAGCCATCGTCGCAGGTGGTGGTAGTCGTATCCCTTGTCACCGTGCAGCTTGGCGGGCCGTCGGCGTCGGCGGCCGCGACGGGAGCGGATGGGTGGGATGCCGCGGACCAGCGGGATGAGGGCTTGGCTGTCGTGGAGGTTCGCGGCG
>NZ_JBSFJW010000073.1:0-16329 GCF_053598255.1 Streptomyces sp. NPDC001157 | reverse complement strand
GCTACGACAAGACCGCGACCGTCTACCTCGCGGGACTCCACCTCGCCGCCATCTTCATCTGGTCGGCGAGGTGATCCAAAGGAAACGGCCTAGTGCTGAATTCCTCAAACGGAGTACACGTATCGGCGGCGTAGGACGCGGGTTGAAGGTGTAGGTCTTCCCCATACCCAGGGCTTGGCACGGGTATTGAGCTGGGCAGTTGCCAGGCGAGTGGCCTGGTCGATCTCGGATGGTCCGGCGAAGGACTGGCCCGCGAGGGCAGCCTTGCGGAAAATGCGCCACCAGCCTTCCTGGAGGTTGAGCCAGCACGCTCCGACGGGGATGAAGACGTGCCGGATTCTGGGGTGGTCCTCAAGCCAGGTTCGGGTGGACAGGCTGTTGTGCGAGGACAGGTTGTCGGTGACCACGTAGATGTCGCCGGCCGGATTGGCCCCTTCGACCCTTTGAAGAAACTGCCGGTAGAAGGCACTGTTGCGGGACGAGGCGGTCATGGTGATTTCGTGTCCGTCCCGTACCCGCAGAGCGCCGTAAGCCCAGGTCTTCTCCGGCCCACGGCCATAGTCGACCTCGGATTTGATGCGGTGGCCGTCCGGCGACCAGCCCGGCACCGGCGGGAACGTGCGGGGAATCACCGGTCCGAGCTCGTCGGCGCAGACGACCGTCGCACCTTCGGGCGGGCAGGTACAGAGCTCGATGATCCGTGTCCTTTTCCCTCGAAGTCCACGTCTCTCGACCGGGTCCAGGACCGGGTGCGGCGCCAACGCACCCCCTCAGCCAACAGGATCCGGCGGACCTGGCTGCGACCGACCTCGATGCCCATCCGTCCGGCCTCGGCGGCCAGTGCGTCAAGGGTCCATTCCGGCGGCCCGGACTCATCCGCCGCGGCCAGCTCGCCGTCGCCCTGCACGGTCAGTCGACCTGGGGGCGGCTGTTTGACCAGGCCGATGATTCTCGAGCGTTCCGTTTCGGTGATCCGTCGCTTCCGGCCCTGTCCACCCAGGTCCTCGAGTCCGTCCAGGCCGAAGCCGTCGAAGCGGTGCAGCCACCGGCGAACTGTCTTGGGGTTGCACCTCAACTCGTCCGCGATGGCAGGCACTCGCTGTCCAGCTCAGTTCAGCTCGACCGTTCGGGCCCGTAACACCAGATCACGCGGCGCCTTACGCGCTCGCGCCAGCCGGTGCACCGTCCGTTCCTCGTTCTCGTCACGGCTCGGCCGTGCCCGTAACGCCACCATCCAGCACCCGCCCCCGAACAGCCGAACCACCCCGCCACCAGGACATCTACCCAGCGAAAGGGGAAGTCGGCACTAGTAGGACTCCGTTAGGTCTGGCTGTCCGGCCTGTTCAGCAGCATGTTGGGTGTGGGGATGCACACGAAGTGAACCGTGTCCGGGCGAAGTGAGCGGCCTCGCTTGAACAGCACCTGAAGGATCCGCACTGGGGCGCAGACAAGGTCAATGGACAGCGCCTCGTCGCAACGGCGCACCTGCGGATGTGCGTGCCTGCCCGGGCGGCAGTCCATCGCAAAGGGAAGTAGGTGCTCGTTGCCTTCCTGACCGAACTGTTCGGGATGGTGATGCTGAGTGTGGCCGTGCTCATCGCTCTGGCCGACGGAAGCCCAGGAGCCTCCAGCGTCACCCCCGCGACGACGGTCTCTCCGTCAGCCAAGCGATTGGTGCCTCCGACGCCTCACAAGGTCCCGCGCCGAACGTCAGCGGCTCCATGCTCGCGAACGGATCCAGAGTCCATTGCTGCCATTCGTCATCCGCCAGCACATGCCACCGCCTGAACATGGCTATTGAGGTCCACGGCAGCGTCACGGAAACACAGTCACGGCTGCATGATCCGCGGGATCGGCCCCGGTAGGCCAGGTTCTTCAGGACGCCGCCCTGAACTCGTGCCGGATCCGCGAGCTGTCGTCGGGGCCTGCGCAGGCTATGCGGCGTCCTGGAGTCCCTCCAGCAGGTTTCGGATCTCGTCTGCGGACGCTCCGGGCGGGACGGGGGCGATGTCGGGGTTGGTTTCGACCATGGCGACGGCGGGTGTGCCTGCCGGCAGGAGGGACAGGAACCACACGATGGTGTCCGCCCAGAAGGCGGGTGGGGCGTCCCTCAGGATGAGTTGAGCGTGGTCGAAGTAGCTGCCGTGCCGTCGTTCATCATCGATGTCGGCTTCGAAGGCCAGGTAGTCCTCGTCGCCGATCACTGCGTGTTTGGAGGTGCACAGGACATCGGGACAGCGCTCGCGGATGCGGGCCTCGAACTCCTCCATGGTCAGGGGCCAGTCGGTTCCGGGTGGTGCGGCGATGAAGATGCCATCCTGCATGCCAAAGCCTCCGTTCTGTGGTGTGCGGGTCTGGTGACTCTGGCATGTTGAAGGCCTGCTCTTGCAGGCCCTGCAGGGTGCGTGGGCTGCATCCCGGTCGTCGAACATCCTTGGCGTCGATGATCGCGCCGTCGGTGGGACGGAAGCCGTCCGCCCACACGGTTTCGCCGTTCGCGCCGTTCATCTGCCGCTCCGGTGTGCCCGCCACCCGCAGTTGGTAGGCCCGGTCGTCCGGAGTTCCGTAATTGGGCTGCCGGGACGGCAGGCCAGCGACCCACATGGCCGGGCTTGCTGCTGCGCCGGGCTATAGAGCGGGAACGCAGGCGGTACCGATGGGGGAACCAGCCCCACCAGCCCTCCGGGAGCACCTGCCTGGGCGGGAACTGAAACGCCCTGGGGGCCACCGGCCGCCTCGGCGGGATCCAGTCCCACCACTGCGCTGCCGGTCAGCGCCACGCCGGTCAGTCCGGAGGTGACCGCGAGACATGCGGCGAGCTGGCAGACGATCGTCTCGGCTTCCGCGACCGCGGCTGCCCCAGCGGCGTCTGCTTCGGCCACCGCCAGAGCCTCGGCCGCCACGGCGGCATCGGCGGCCAGAGTGGCGTCCGCCGCACCGGCCGCCGCATCCGAGATCCCAAGGGTGAACACCGTGAGGATGACGCCGCCGGCCGTGATGACGCCGGCCGCGGTAGCGAGACCGATCAGGGTGTCACGACAGTCGTCAATCGCGTCCGCGTACTCGTTGCAAGCCTTCGCCGACTGCGTAGCACGGAGGGGTGATGCCTGTCAGCCTCAGCAGATTCCATACAGATTCCCCCGGACGGTCAGGAACAGGCGTTATTCGTAGAGAAATGTCTGTCCGCTGCCCGTCCTTCTGAGTCCCATGGACTCAAGTGATTTGTCTCGTTCTTGTCGCTGGTCGAATTTCTGAATGGCCGTCAATCCGGCTTGAGGAAGTACAGGCGTAACGTCGGCGAGGACTGTCTGGAGGGTGGTGACGATGAGGGTTGCGGCATCGTTGAGGGCAGCCAGCACGAACAAGTTGTTGTAAGGCTGGTCGAGTCGTCCTTCTGCCAGACTGACGGCAACAAGGCCGCGCCAGAGGGGCTCCACCGACGTGTTCCGGACTGCTGTGGACGCCATCCGCTGCCCGTACACGCTGAGTACTGCGGCAGCTCGCCTGTCGATGCTGTCGATCGTTTTCTGCCTGGCTGATGCAGGTCCGTGTGTGTAGGCGACGACGATCGCTTCGACCTCGGTGTCGAGTTCGCTCGGTAGCCGGATCCCGAGGTAGCCGTTGAAGCGTTTGTCGCGAAGGCGTGACAGCGCGGCTTCCTGCCCCTGTCCGCTGTTGGCGTCTCGCTTACGGGACAAGATAGTCCCCTTTCCATCGGTACCCGGCTTGCAGCAGTTGCTGAATCTCGCGCGCGAGGACGGTCGGAGCCTTACGTTCCGAGTCCCAGTACGTTCCCTTGGTGGGCGATGCGACGTACACGGTGCCACGCTGGTTGATGACGGTCTGAATCCGCGCGTCATTCTTGGGGAGATTCCAGGGATCGGCAACGAGCTTGGCATAACCGGGCCATTGACCTCCCACGGCGGTGTCCGGAAGCCGCCCGATTACCGGTACACCCTGGCTGGGGTGCCAGGCTTTGCCTGGGGCAAGTACGTCGGTGGAGGCGTTCGGGGGAGCCCATCTGTAGCCTCCACCGTAGTTGTGCACCAGAAGAGACGTCGTGCCGGCGAGCACATAGTAGGTGCGCAGTTCGTCGACAGTGAGGTTGTAGACCGAGGCCTGCTGGGTGCGGTGTCGGATCGCGGTGATCCGGACCCAGGTGCCGTTGCTGGTCTGCAGCCACTGTCCCGCTTTGAGGTCGCCGGCGTCGACCCATTGGTGGAGTTGGGGCCCAGAAGGGGTGGCCGTCGGTGGCGGTGATGCTGCCGGGTTTCGTTCCGGTGGGCCCGTCGGTGTCGAGGGTGAGGTCGACGAGCTGTTTGTCCCCGGCTCCCTTGATCAGCGCGGTGACCTTGCGGGGCCCGCTGTCACCGGTTTCGGGGTCGGTGGCGATGACGGTGTCGCCGATGGCGACGTCCTTGATGGGTTTGCGGGTTCCGTCGGCCATCAGCACGGGGGTGTCGCCGGTGAAGCTGTTCGGCAGTGCGCAGCTGCCGAGTTTGGAGCCGAGTCTGCCCTTGAGCATGGCGCCGAAGCCTTCGCCGAGCATGCCGGACAGGCAGCCGATGGCGGCGGACTGGCCGACCTGGCCCCAGTTGACCTTGCGGCCCGAGAGGCGCTGGCTGAGCCAGTCCAGGCCGCCGTCCATGAGGCCGCCGACGACGCAGGCGGCGATCATGGGGTTGTTGCCGGAGGGGTCAGTGTAGGTGGTGGGGGAGGCGAGGGCGTACTGGTAGAGGTTGGCGCCGCCGGCTTGGCCGCTGAGGTCTTGGGAGATGAAGCGGCCGGTCTGCGGGTCGTAATAGCGCTCGCGGTAGTAGAGCAGGCCGGTGTGGTCGTCCTCGCGTCCGGTGAAGGTGTAGGGGTGGTCGAGGTGGTGCCGGAGGCGGTGGGGGTGCCATTCGGGTCGTAGGCGTAGGTGGTGGCGACGGTGCCGTAGGTGTTGGCGAGGCCGACCACGCTGCCGAGGGCGTCGGTCAGGTAGATCTTCGTCGTGCCGCCCTCGCTGCGTGTGAGGTATTTGTCGAGGCCCGAGGCGGCCACGGTCGCCGTGGTCGTGCCTGAACTGTCCTGTCCACCAGCGGGTTGGATAGGTCAAGTCCCCGATGGCCTTGGTGCCTTGGGCATACGCGATGGACTTGATGACGCCGGTGGCGTCGTAGCCGGTGGTGCGGGTGGTGCCGCCGGGCAGGGAGGCGGTCTTCGCCCGGCCCACGGTGTCCAGGCCCAAGGTGACCTGCTGGCTGCCGGAGGTGACCGAGGTGAGGATGCTTGACTTGTCCCAGCCGTAGGAGGTGCTGGTACCTGCCGTGGTCATCGTGGAGCGCCGGTCGGCGGCGTCGTAGCCGTAACTGACCTTGCCGGTCGCGCCGGTGACGGAGGACAGCCGGTCGTAGACGTCGTATCCGAACGACTGGGTGCCGGCCTGGCTGTCGGTGATCTGCTTGGGCAGGTCGTGGTCGTCGTAGTCGTAGACGGCGGTGGACTCGGCCTGGCCGACGGCGTTGACCCCGTACTGGGTGGTCTTCAAGCGCCCGAGCAGGTCGTATTCGGCGGTGGCTGCCTGGCCTGATCTGTTGGTCGCCTGCTTGAGGTGGCCGGCCGCGTCGTAGGCGAACAGGGCCTGCGCGCCGAGTGGGTCGGTGGCCGTCTTGGGCGGTCTGCGTCGTCGTAGGCCCAGGTGGTGGTGTTGTCGCGGGCGTCGGTCAGGGTGGTGAGGTTGCCGTTTTCGTCGTAGTCGAGGCCCGTGGTGTTGCCCAGCGGGTCGGGTCCGCCGGGGGTTCCGCCACCTCCGCGTGAAGACCGCCCGTCCCGCCGACGTGCCCAGATCCTCCAAGCCCGGCCCCGGACGCCCACCCGGCTCGAAGAACCGCAGGCCAGCCCCACGTCACGAGCCCGGGAAGACCGTGAAACGAATCGAAACCCTCACCGAACACGTCCGCCTGAAACAGCAGCGAGGTTAATGATCAAGCTAAGGACTTGGCCCAAAACCAGCAGTCCGCGCCATTGTCTACGCACGTCAAACCTCTGCCGCGGCACGGCGGGCCGGTCAAGCCGGCCGGGCCCTACCTCGACATCCTCGCGCGTCGCCGACTCCGTGAACGTGCCGGTCGCCGCCTACCAGATCTCCGGCGAGTACTCGATGGTCGAGGCCGCCGCCGAGAAGGGCTGGATCGACCGTGACCGGGCCATCCTGGAGACGCTGACCGGCATCAAGCGGGCCGGGGCGCAGAACATCCTCACCTACTGGGCGGTGGAGGCGGCGCGGATGCCCCGCTGATGCTCGCGTGCCGGTTGTGTCGCTTGTAAAGGGTTCGTGACAGGGCCGGAAAGCGTGTTCCCCGATCATTAGAGTGAGTGCCCCAATCCGGCCGTGTCGGATGCGGCGGGTGAGTACCAGGGAATCGGGGGATCCGTGGACGGACCCGTGTTCGAGCACGGCGACCGGCTCTTCGAGCTGCTTGGCATCCTGGTGCGCAGGCCGAAGAGGGGAGAGTTGCCGGGGGAGGTCCCGAAACGGGACGGCATACCGATACTCGGCCTGCTCGGTCGGCACGAGGACGCCCTCGCGCTTCAGGTCGAGCAGGCGCTGAAAGCGGCCGAACCCCAGGTGGTCCCGAACCAGTTGGTCGACATGGCCGCCAAGTGGAGCGAGGTCGTCGCCGAGCGCGGCAAGCCCGAGGACACCAAGTACCTGTCCCCCGAATGGCAACGGGCCGAACTGTGCCGACGCGTCCTCGTCGACCTCGCCGCCGAGTTCTCCTCCGCACGCCACGGACACGACAGGCGGGTACGGTTCCGGCGGCTGGGGCTCGTCAACTGGCTGCTGGAGATGACGCACACGGCCGACCAGCCCGACAGCGACCACGGCCAGATCATGCTGCGCCGCCTGCGCGACCGCGAGCTGGAGCGCAGACGACTGTTCGGGTTCATGCGCAGCCCGAGCACCGAGGTCGCCCTGCAGGGGCATGTGCCCTGGTGGGCGTACCTCCTGGGACTGCACCTGCTGCCGGTCTTCTGGTTCCGTGTCTGGCGCGGCGTGGGCAGCGAGTACCGGTGGCTGCTGCGTCAGCCGTACATGGCGCCGGCCGATCCGGGGACCTTCATCGGGTTCGCGTTACGGCTCACCCAGCCCAGGTGGGGGCGTGAAGACCCGCAGCAGATCAGCAAGTTGATGATCAACGCCTTCCTGGAGGATCTGCGGGTCGCCTACCGGCGACGCCCGTGGCGGCGGCACGCCCACCGCCGTACGGCCTACTGCGTCGCCTTTCTGAAAGGGGTGAGCGGCCCCAACGGCGGCCTGGAACTGGTGCGGCTGCTCGCCGAGGTGCGCAACGACACCGGCGCCTTCGACCCGCTGCTCATCGTGACCAGCCGCCCCGAGGAACCGGACGAGCCGGTGCAGGTGCGGGAGCTGACCGACAACCCCGCTCCGTACCAGGCCTGGTGCGAGCGGTTGAGGGCGGCCGGCGGCGGCCGGAACACTGACTTCTGGCAGCTGCCGGTGCGGGTGCCGGAACCGATACCGGACGGCGACGACAGACGGGTCCAGCAGGGTGAACGTACGACGATCGCGAGCCGGCTGACCGTTCCCCGCCCTCCTGTCTGGGCGGGCCGCGCGGCGACCGCCGTGGCCGCCACCACCGCCCTGGCTGTGCTGGCCACCGGCGTGGGCATCGCCGTGGCCGACGCCTGGGACTGGCGACAGCAGCACTGCGGGCTGGGCTCCTCCGACCCCGACGCGCGTACCGTGTGGCGGGCCTCGACCGGCGAGTGCGTCGGTGTCGCCCCGCACGGGTTCGCCTTCGGCGCCAAGGACCCGGCCGTGCGCAGGACCCTGAGCATCATCGCCGAGCAGAACCAGAGGGCCGAGGAGATACATGCCGGGGACCCCACCCGCCCGATCGTCACTCTCGTCCATCTCTCCGCTCTGCTCAGCACCCCCAAGAGCGGCACCTCCCAGACCCTGTCCTACGCCCGCGAGCAATTGCAGGGCGTGGCGAGCGCGCAGCAGCGCCTGCTGGGGACAGGCGGTGACGATGACCCCGTCCTGCGGATCTACCCGGCCAGCGCGGGAGCCGGCATGGGGTTCGGGGCCGAAGTCGTGCGCATGATCGAGCGGATGACGAAGAGCGATTCGACGATCGTCGGCGTCACCGGCCTCGACCAGAGCCGCAAGGCCACCTTCAAGACGATCGCCGAACTGACCCGGGTGGGACTGCCCATGGTCGCCACGACCCTGTCCGCCGACTCGCTGCCCGGCGCGTCGGCGCTGTACTACCAGGTCTCACCGCAGAACAAGCGCGAGGCGCAGATCTCCGTCGCGTACGCGGGCCATCTCCTCGCCGAGAAGCGGCTGAAGCGGAAGGCCGTGCGCATCGTGTACTCCCTCGACCCGACCGACGAGTACAGCGACAACCTGCGCTTGGACACCCGGAAGGCCTTCCACGATGCGGGCTTCTCCACGGATCCGCAGGGGTACGTCCCCGCGCACCCGGCCGCCGGGACCCCGCCCGGGCCGTCCGCGCTCAGGGTCGGAGAGGAGGCCTGTAAATTCTCGGGGCTGGTCTTCTTCGCGGGCCGCAGCGAGGACTTCGAGACGATCCTGAACGCCACCAACAACACCTGTGGCGGCTCCAATCCGCCGCTCTTCCTCGGCGGCGACGACGTGGCCCGTCTCGGCGCCGACCCGGTCCGACGCAAGGCCTTCCCCCGAGTCCCATACGAGTTCCTCGACTTCACCGTCGGATCGGCCTCCTGCGGCAGTGACAGCGACCTCTACAGCACGATGAAGGAACTGTTCCCCGACGAGTGCCGCGATGTCAGGGACACCTCGCTGGACGGGCACGCGGCACTTGCCTTCGACGCCGTGAGTCTCTACGTGAAGGCCATCACCCGCCTCCGGGCCGCCGCCCCCGACATACCGCTGACGCCGGGCGCAGTCTGGCACGCCCTCAGTGGTATCCACGACGACGCCGCGCTCGCCGGGGAGAGCGGCCGCATCGACTTCGGCGGACTGGTGGACCAGCAGGTCCCCCTGGACAAGATCGTCTCGATCCAGCGGGTGGAAGGGGCGCGGCGCCCGAAGCAGATGGGCTTCTGCGGGCGGTGGAGGAACCACGACGGGGCGGACTGGTGCCCGGCACCGGAGAAGGCACAGCAGTAGCGGCACCGGAGCGTGACCCGCCGTGCGGGCACCATCAAGTAGCGCCGGGAGTTAGTTCGTTGGCTGTCTTCGCCCTTAGGACTCAGATCAGTATGAGGTCTTGAGTCGTCGCCAGCAGATGATGGCGCGGCCGAAAGAGTACACCTTCACGCTGCAAGGAGTGGGCTGGCACGGTGAGGGCTGTGTCGTCGCCGGTGGCACGGGCTTTGCGGTAGAGGTTGTGTGTCGTGGTCTCGTCGTGGGGAGGGGTGGTCATCACGCGTGCGCCGAGGACGCCGGCTCGGGCGGCCCGCTCGATCCGGCTTCGGCTTCCTCGCCGAAGGCGCCACCGCCCTGGTCGCCGGCACCATCGCATCGAAACTGATCGGCTCACTGGGCACCCGCCAGACCATGGTTCTCGGCCTTCTGGTGCAGGCCGTCGGCACCGGCTTCATGGCCTTCCTGCCCGCGGACAGCAAGATCCCGCTGCTGCTGGTGGTCACCTCCGGCGCGATGGGCTTCGGGCACGTCCTGGCTGTCGTCGCCTTCAACGCCACCCTCACCTCCGGCCTGCGCACCGACGAGAGGGCGTCGCCGGCGCGCTCTCGCAGATGCCGCAGTTCGTCGGGGCCATCGGCGTGGCCGGGCTGGCCGCCATCGTCACCGCCCGCTCCGCCGCGCTCGCCTCCACCACCACGGCCAAGCTCGCGCCCCTCGGCGGGCTGCACGCCGCGACGCTCACTGCAGGATTCGTCTGCATCGGCGCAAGGCCGCCGACATCCGTCGCCGGGCGAAGAAGAACAAGGTCGGGCTGTGCTTCACCCCGACCTACACCTCGTGGGCGAACCCCATCGAGGCCCACTTCGGACCGCTGAGGCAGTTCACCCGCGCCAACTCCCACCACCCCAACCACATCGTGCAGACCAAGGCCCTGCACGCCTACCTGCGCTGGCGCAACGTCGACGCCCGCCACCGCGACGTCCTGGCCGCCGAACGCAGGGAACGCCCGCATCCGAAGCGAGAAGGGCATCCGATGGGGCGGACGCCCGCTCACGATGGCGGCCTGACCAGACGTTCCGGCGGGTCAGACAACCAGCGCCGCGTGCAGCGCCTCGAATGCTTCACGAAGTTCCAACCCGGCGATCGGATCGATCTCCATCTGCACATGACACACGTCGTCGCCGTTGGGAGTCAGGCGCACGAAAAGGGCGAAACCGTCCCCGACGGGCTCCGCCTTCAACGCCAGCGGATGGTTCCGGCCCGGAGCCACCGCCGCCGAAAAGCGTCCACCCGACGGCGTGCGCAGGTGAGAGAGCACGCGAGCCGCGAGGCCACGACCTCCGCAGCGCTGAGATCCGCGGTGAAGTCAGCGGTCAGCCACGAACACAATCGGCAGTGACCTGCCAGCTGTCGCCATCGGTCCGAGCCAGTTCCAGCCACACATCATCGCTGCCGAGGCGTATCCGCGGTTTTCCCATCGTCGCCCTCCGACATCCGTGCCTGGGCTCAAGATGCTATGAGGCAGATCCTCTTCGTCGGAAGCCATCACCGCCATCCACCCTCCGCTCAACCCGGCGAACCTTCCCGGACAGAGCACCAGCGACAGTGGGTTCACGGCGTCCGCAGTGCGGCGCCGGGGGTGGCCTTGGCCCGCAGCCGGACGGTGGCAACAGTCGGCTCATCGGGTTCGCGGTGCGCACGTGGATGCAGTGTGCGGCGGGCAAGTCGGAGCAGGCCAGCCGCTCGTCCACGTCGTCGGCGGTTTGGCCGACCTGTGCAGGTGTCGCCCGCCTGCACTGACCCACCGCGCAGGGTGGGCTACGATCGCGCCCGGTGGGCGGGGCTCACACGGTGTTGACCAGCTGGTCATGAAAAAAGCCCCGTACAGTCGTGACGATCGAGGCGATGCTCCCGCTCTCCGTGCGCCCCAGCCATACGATGCTCCCTCCTCCGGTCCCGAACGTCACAAGGTCGGCTCCAAGAGCCTCGTCGCTCACCCGCTCGAACGACCCGCCCAGAGACTCGGTGGCCCGGAATGCGTCCTGCTGGCCCGCCCGGAGGTCGAGCCAGAACTGGCGGAACGGTTCGGTCAGCGACGGCCAGGCCGTGGCGTCGGCGAAACTCCCCATATTTTCCTCCGAGTCGAAGATCGGCCGCTCACCGGGGACGATCCGCTCGATGCTCTCGCCGACGCCCAGGGCCGCCTCCCAACAGGCCACCGGGGCATCGCTGACAAGCAGGCGGACCGCGACCTCCTCACGACCGTCGAACTGCTCGCCGTCGTACTCGTACGGCGCTTCCGTCCAGGAGGCCTGCACCCGGTAAACGCCAGGGGGGATCCGCTCCTTCAGTTCCCGGCCGACACGGGTGGACAACTCCGGGTCGAAGTCATCCGGCCAGGGCGAGGCGACGACGAGCCGGCCGCTCGGCAGCCGGATCGGGCTCACCTCCGTCACCTCGACGACGTACACGGGTCTCGCCGGATCTTCGGCATGCGTGCCCACCTGCGCACCGGGTGTGAACACCGCCTCCAAGTACCGGCTCTCTTCCGGAGCGGCCGCCAGACGCTCATCTGCTGTGTATCCCATGGCCGAACCGTAGAGGGCCCCACTGACGGAGCCCGACGTCCCGGCACCCTCGGTCCGCTCTCGGTACACGAGTGGCTGGCGGGACCATGCAGGAGAGGGCGTTTTGGGGCGCGATCCAGTCGCTTCCACGCCTGGCCCCCGGTCGACCTCAGCCCGCTGCCTTCTTCACGAGGGCGCTGATGAGCTGTTCCTCGGCCGCGGTCAGCTCCTTCAGGGCGTAGGCGGTCGGCCACATCGCGCCCTCGTCGAGTGCCGCCTGGTCGCTGAAGCCGAGCGTGGCGTACCGCGACTTGAACTTCTCCGCGCTCTGGAAGTGGCAGACGACCTTGCCGTCCCTGGCGTACGCGGGCATCCCGTACCAGAGCTTGGGCGCGAGGTCGGGAGCGGCGGTCTTGACGATCTCGTGGATCCGCTCGGCGAGAATCCGGTCCGCTTCCGGCATCTCGGCGATCTTCGCGAGCACGTCCTGCTCCGCTGCCGCCTCCTTCTCCGCCCGGGACGAACCACGCCGCGCCGCCGCCTTCTTCTGCTCGCGTGCGTGCTCCTTCATCGCGGCCCGCTCCTGGGCGGTGAATCCGTCGTACTTCTCGGCGGTCGTGCCGGAGTTCTCGGCGGGCGGCTTCGTGGACGACATGGCAGGTTTCCTCTCGTACCAAGGTGAGACACGGCGGTGTGGAAGTGCAGGATCGGAGGTCAGGAGGGTGTGGGAGCGGGCGGCGAGGCGGCCTCCCAGGCGAAGCCGTCCGGGTCGGTGAAGGCGCCGGCGGTGCTGCCGAGGACGATGCGGTGCGAGCCGGTGCCGTCGGCGGGGACGCCGAGATCCTTGGCCAGCGCGTGGCGCTTGTACAGCGCCAGCTTGACGGTGCTGGACTGACCGGGGGCGAACTCGGCGTACTTGCCTCCGAAGCTCTTGGCCACGGTCAGGCCCCGGCCCACGTAGAACTGCTTGGTGGCCTTCACGTCCTCGACACCGAGCAGCAGGACGACCTCATCGATCTCGCGGGTGGCGGGGCCGGTGTCCTTCTTCGCCGAGGTCGCGATCTTCCAGATCGTCCCGTCCGGGGCCTGGACGACACCGCCGTAACCCCACAGCGACTTCGTGGCGGGCTTCAGCACCGCGGCACCGGCGTCCACGGCGGCGGCGACGAAGCCGTCGACAGTGGCCGGCCCGGACACCGTGAGCGCCAGGGTGAAGCCGCGAAATCCAGTCGAGTGCGCTTCGGACGGTCGCAGGCGTATGTACGTGTCCACGCCGAAGGCGCCGTAGAAGCGGCGGGCGGCCTCGGGGTCGGACACCTCAAGGGTGACGGACGCGAGGATCGTGTGGGCTGCGGTGGAAGTGGTGGTTGCCATGTCCATCACGCTAGGGGCTGCGCGGTGGCCGGGGCTTCTCGATTCCTGACCGTTCTCGTCCCTTGCCGGCCACGCACGCGGGCATCCCCTCCACAGTGATTTCGAGTCTGCGTCACGGGCCGTAGCCGCGGCATCGGCAGGGTCGGACGCAGCATCTGCCGCCTGGCGCCGGAAGGCCCCGGGAGGCATGCCAACCAGCTCGGTGAAGCGGGCGGTGAACGTGCTCATGGACGCGCAGCAGACCTCGGTGACGCTGGGATCGCCCCGCCGCAGCAGTGCCGTCGCCCGCTCGATGCGACGTGTCATCAGATGCGCGCGTGCGGCAACTCACCGTAGGCGGCCTGGAACTGCCGACTCAGGTGCCCGGTGGACGTGTGTACATCGCGAGCGAGCGCCTCCACGTTCAGCGGCTGCGCGTACTCCCTGTCGATCCGGTCGCGGACGCGGCGCAGCCGCGCGAGATCGTCCCGCCCCCGATCGCCGAGCCCGACCCCTCCGCGCTCGTCCGTTCCGGCAACCAGTGGCCAGTTCGGCTCGGTCGGCGATGAGCGATTTTGAAACGGATGCGTGAACAGCCCTGCCTCACTGGCCGATTCAACACACCCTGGCCGCGCGGGGCAGCTGCCTGCCCGTAGGACCGCTCGCAGGCGCGGCCGGGGTTCACAGGTCGGCGAAATTGAGGGCGACGATCGCGGGGGTGTTGCTGCTGGTGTAGCCGTCATGCAGCGGCAGCTGAGTGTGGAAGCTGTCCGGCGTCCACCACAGCCGCTCGTCGCTTCCCGCCCCCTTCCACGCCATTACGATGCGGTTGTCCAATCGTCCCGGTGCGGGGCCGTGGCCGACCCTGCCGATGGCGAGTTGTCGGGCCGACCGGCCGCCGTTGCCGTAGCCGGCCCGCCAGAGGTGGTCGTCGTCGCCGGAACCCTTCCACGCCAAACGAGAGCCACGCCGTTCGACGCCAGTGCCGGGCCGTGGGTCGAACCGCCGGAAAACGTTGTCGGCGCGGTCCAGGACTGGCCGTCGTACGCGCACCAGTAGAGGTTCTGGTTGCCGTTTCATGGAGTTGGGCTGATGTTGCTGCTTCGGGGCACTCGGGAGCCAGCGCATCAGCCCACGCCAGGAGGTACGTCATGATCGCTCTCGGCATCATCCTGCTTGTCGTCGGTTTCCTCACCGGCATATCAATTTTGTGGACCATCGGCATCATCTTGGCCGTGGTCGGCGCCGTGATGTGGATCATGGGGTCCATGGGCCACGCGGTCGCTGGCCGACGCCACTACTGGTGACCAAGACAGGTCTTGCGGCGGGCATCGTTCGAGGCCGGCGGCTGAGTGCCTCGCACCGATGCCCGCTGCGGACCGGCGATCCGTTCGGCCATGAACGCGGGCTTGGCGTCGTTCCTGGTTAGCTCCGGCGCCTGACAGGAGGCGATTGAGGCCTCCTCTCAGCGGAGCGGGAGGGGAGCGCCTCCGCCGGGCAGGTGGTCGACCTGGAGGCAGATCAGCGTGCCTTCGATGATGGGGAGTTCGCCGGTGTGGTCGATCCATGCTTAGCGGGTGGTCAGGCGGGGGTGGATGCGGTCCCAGGCCATCACGCGGGCGGTGCCGTACCGGTCGGTGACCTGCACGGTTGCCGCGTCCGGCTCGCCCCACGTCTCAGACCTGGCGAAGCGGAACTCCTTACCGTGCTTCGGCGGTCGCCCGCCCTGGGGATAGGCCAGGGCGTACTCCTTGAGCGAGGGCGTCGGCCGTCGCATGACGCGGTCGGAGCGCATCCGTCCCAGTACCTCGACCGGGAGGCCCGTCAGGAGGTGGGCCATGCGCGGGGCGTCGAAGACGACGAGGATGTCGCGGTCGCCCAAGTGCCGGCGGCCCATATCGATCAGGTCCTCGACCACCCGGCGCAGCTCGGTGGCAGTGACCTCGGCGACGTCGTCCTCGGGTCCGAGACGCACGGCGTCCAGGAGCTGGCACCAGGATGTGCGGCCCGATTCGAGGGCGGCGACGAAGGAGTACGGCCAGCCGAGGATGAACTGGTCCGAGGAGCGTCCGCTGCGGCCGTAGACGTGGCAGAACAGGCGCTCCGCGCTGGTCGGGGCATCCGGGCGGAGCCAGTTGCTCACGTCGACCGCGAGGACCAGGCGGCCGTCGGCGGCCCGCGGCATCGGCAGACCGGCCAGCACCTGTCGCAGCCGGGGCACATCCGCACTCCCGCAGTTCAACGCCTCATACATAGCGCCGTGCCCGCGCCGGTGCTCGGCCACCAGCGCCAGGTCCACCGGCGAGGTCACCGGACCGTCCGCGCACACCAACGCGTCCACGAGGTCGAACAGTTCGTCCCCGCGCGCGGTCAGGCAGTGGAATAACCGTGTCCGCCGGCGGCGAGTGTTTCCCGGAGGGGACCGATCAGCGTCTCGGCGAACTGATCCATCTTTTTGTCGCGTCGCCGGGTCGCCCGCCACTGCCGTATGCCCGCCAGAGGGTTCACAGCCGCTCGCCCCGGTTCGATGCGCTCCGGTCCGAGAAGAACGGGAAGCCGTGCGAGGGGCCAGAAGCCCGGTGCAGAGCCCAAAAACACGGCACTTGCGCTTGCTCGGTATGCGGCGGCCCGCCGGCCCGGCCTCTCACGATGCGGGCCCGCCGGGAACCGGGTGATGTTGCCGATCTCGGCGACGAACACCGCGGCCGAGACGGGGCCGATGCCACCGATGTGCCGGATCGCCGGGTAGCCCGCGAGACGGGCGGCGATCTGCCGGTCGAGCCGGGCCACTTGCCGGTCCAGTTCGCCCATGACCTCCCGGAGAGCCTGCAGGCGCGCCTGGTAGCCGGCAACGGTAGCTACTCGAGGAACACAGTGCCTGCGGTGCCACTTTAGCGGCCTGGCGAGCGGGGTCACGGTGTTGCGCATGGGGGCTCCCAGGGGGCGGTTCCGCGATGCGCCAAAAAATAGAGCATGCTGAACACTTAAACAAGGCGACCATGCCTTGTCTTTTTAGATCACAGTGAACTAATTTCCGGTCTCGGCACCTGCAGCCCTCGTCCGCTCTCCCTCAATGGATGTCGAGATGACCACACGTCCCCCTGTTTCCGCTCCAGCCCCGGTGACCACCACCGGGGCCGCCTCCGCAGGATCCGGCCTTCAGACCGGCCTGAAGAACCGCCATCTGTCGATGATCGCCATCGGCGGTGTCATCGGCGCCGGCCTGTTCGTCGGCTCCGGCTCCGGCATCGCCGCCGCAGGCCC
>NZ_JBSFJW010000072.1:0-16500 GCF_053598255.1 Streptomyces sp. NPDC001157 | reverse complement strand
TCGCCGTCGTACTCGATGGTGACCTGCGTCTTGCCGTCCGGGCGCAGGTAGGGGATGGTGCCGTTCTTGCGCACGTCGGACAGCCGCTTCGACAGCCGGTGCGCCAGGAAGATCGGCAGCGGCATCAGGGTCGGCGTCTCGTCGCTCGCATACCCGAACATCAGGCCCTGGTCGCCGGCGCCCTGCCGGTCCAGCTCGTCCTCCTCCTCCCGGCGGGCACCCCCGACGCGGGCCTCGTAGGCCGTGTCCACGCCCTGCGCGATGTCCGGGGACTGCGCGCCGATGGACACCGAGACACCGCAGGAGGCGCCGTCGAAGCCCTTGGCCGAGGAGTCGTAGCCGATCTCCAGGATCTTCTCGCGCACCAGCTGGGCGATCGGCACGTAGGCCCGGGTGGTGACCTCGCCGGCCACGTGCACCAGGCCGGTGGTGATCAGCGTCTCCACGGCGACCCGGGAGGCCGGGTCGCCGCGCAGCAGCGCGTCGAGAATGGTGTCGCTGATCTGGTCAGCGATCTTGTCGGGGTGACCCTCGGTCACGGACTCCGAAGTGAACAAAAGCCCCATGGCGAATTTCCTCCGCTTTCAGGTCGGATGAGGGAAGCCGTGCGCTGGATGTCCATACCGCCGAGAAGACATCGACCCGGATGCCCGTCAGGTGTGCGGTGTCGATTCGACGCCACCGACGCCGAGCGCGGGTGGAGAGGAGCTCGACCAAACCTCCAGCCCGCAGGGCCGCAGCGCCCAGCCGGCCGCCCGCCGGCCGCGCCCAGGCGGAGGCTCGGCCTCCGGGCGGCGCCCGGTCGGCAGCCGCTCGCCGGCCGCTAGCAAAACGCTCGAACCCGGCGGCCCGAACGCACCGGGACGGCTCGGGCCCCCCTCGCCCACCTGCCCCGCGAGCGCCGGGCGGCGAGCGCCGGCGCGCCGGGTCCCGCGCAGGGCACCAGCGGCGGTCCACCCGGCTTCGACCGGGCATCGAGCGGCCGCCCGCACACTCGGTCGCACAGGTGGAAACGAAGGGGGTGAACGCCGATGCCCGCACCGGCCCTGCACCGCACAGCACATCGGATCGAGGTGGCCGCTCCCGCCGGAGTGGTCTACGGACTCATCGCGGACGCCGAGCGCTGGCCGCTGTTCTTCGCCCCGAACGTGTATGTGGAGCCGCTGGATGCGGCCGGCCCCGAGCAGCGCCTGCGCATGTGGGCGCACGCCGGGGACCGGATCACCTCCTGGATCACCCGGCGCACCCTCGATCCCGGGGCCCGGCGCATCGCCTTCCGCCAGGAGGTGACCTCCGCGGCCGTGGACAGCATGCGGGGCACCTGGAGCGTCGAGCCGGCAGCGGACGGGTCCTCGCTGCTGACACTGGAACGCCACTTCGCGGCGGCCGGCGGCTCCGCCGCACCGGACCTGATCGGTGACGCGAACCTCCGCGCCCACCTGGCAGACCTCAAACGCCTGGCGGAGCGGTGGGCCCTCCTCGACGAACTGGTCGTCACCGTCGAGGACACCGTACGCGTCGAGGGACCCTCCGAGCTCGTCTACGGCTTCCTGTACCGGGCCGCCGCCTGGCCCGGCACCGTCCCCGGGCTGAGCGGCCTCCACCTGGTGGAGGACGTCCCCGGCATCCAGGCGCTGCGCGCGCCGGGCACCGGGCACCGGGCCGGGGACATGCGCGCCGTGCGGCTGTGTTTCACGCACGGCGGGCTCATCACCTACAAGGTGACCCAGCCGCCCGAGCTGGTCTCGGGGCAGGCCGGGGAGTGGTCGGTGGAGCCCGATCTGACCGGCGTGACGGTGCGGGCACGCCACCAGCTGGTCCTCGACGAGCACGACGTGACACGGGTGCTGGGAGCGGACGCGGGCCTGGGCGACGCCCGCCGCCACGTCCAAGAACGCGTCGGCCGGCAGAGCACCGCCCTTTTGCGCCTCGCCAAGCAGCACGCCGAGGACGCCGTCCGCGCGCTGACCCCCAGCAGCCCGCCGGGACTGTCATGACCCTCCCCGCCGACCTCGCGCCCCCGCCGCCGCACGCCCCCGCCCCCCCGGGCACGGCCACGGACGGGCTCACCGCCGCCCGCGTGGACACCCTCCTCGCCAACCCGTACGACCCGGCCAACGACCACGGCTTCGCCGCCTTCCTCGCCGCCGACCGGGAACGCCGCCCGGCACGCTCCGCCGAACGACTGCTCGCCGGTGCGGGCCTGGCCGCCGAGTTCGTCCCCGCCCGCCACGGCGGCCGCCTGACCCGGGCCGACCTGCTCATGAAGGTGCTGCGCCCCGTCTTCCGGCGCGATGTGGCCCTCGGCTTCGCCGGCGGGGTCACCTCGCTGTTCGCCGCCTCCGCGGTATGGGCGGCCGGCACCGACGCCCAGCAGCGGGCCCTCGCCCGGCTGCTGCTGGGGGGCGGACGGGCCACCGTGGTGCACCCCGGACTCGCCCCGGCCGGCGGGGTGCGGCGTGAGGAGGTCACGGCCCGGCGCACCGACGACACCACCCTGCTCGTCAGCGGCCGCAAGGACGCCGTCATCGACGCGGCCCGCGCCGACGCCTACGTCGTCCACGCCCGCACCGACGAGAGCGGCCCGCGCACCCACTCGGTCCTCCTGCTGGAGCACGCACAGCTGCCCGCCGCGCGGGTGCACCGGCTGCCGCGGGTGGCGACCGACGGGATGCGCGGCGCCGTCTTCTCCGGGCTGCGGTTCACCCGGTGCCCGGTGCCCGCCGACGCCGTCGTGGGCCGGCCCGGCGACGGCGCCGCGCTGGCCCTGCGCATGAACCAGGTCAACCGCTGCCTCGTCGCCGGCGCCGCCACCGCAGCCCTCGACCCGGTGCTGCGCGCCGCCGTGCACCTCGCCACCGACGGCCGCACCGGCGGGCCGGCCCGCCGCTGGCACCGGCCGCTCGCCGGAGTCTTCACCGACCTGCTCCTCTGCGACACCCTCGCCACGGTGTGCCTGCGCGCGGTCGGCCTGCTGCCCGACCGCGCCCACGCACCGACGGTGGCCGCCACCTACACCGTGCCCCTGCTGCTCACCGACGCGCTGGAGGAGCTGTCCGCCGTGCTCGCCACCCACGGCGGGGGCGGCGACCTGCTGCCCGGCATCCTGGCCAAGCTGGTGCGCGACCTGCCGGCCGCCGGCCTCGGGCGCGACGGCGCCGCGGCCTGCCAGGCCGTCATCGTTCCCCAACTGGGCCCGCTGGCCAGGCAGTCCTGGCTCGTGGAGGAGGAGCCGCCCGCCGAACTCTTCCGCCGGCACGCCGACCTGCCGCCGCTGGACCACGGGGCGCTGGCCTTCGCCGGCGGCGGGGACTTCCTCGCCGCCGCACTGACCGCGGCCGCCGAACGGCTGGGCCGCTCACGCCGGCTCGGCGGCCGCACCGCCCTGCTGGCAGACCTGGCCGAAGGGTTCCTGGCGGAGCTGCGCCGGCTGCGCGAGCAGTGCGCCCTGCTGCCCGGGCAGTTCGGCGACGCCCTGTCCGGGCCGGCGGCCTGCGCCCTGAGCGACCGCTACGGGCTGCTCGCCGCCGCCGCCGCCGTCCTGGCCCTGTGGCAGGGCCAGGAGGGAGACGACCCGTTCCTCGCCGACCCCGGCTGGGCGGTGCTCGCCCTGTCCCGGCTCGGCCGCCGGCTCGCCCTCGCCCTGCCCGACGTCCCCGGGGACTGCGTCACGGGCGTCCTCGAGGAGCTGCTGCGGCGCCACCGCACCGGACGCGGCCTCGACCTCGACGCGGCCGAACTCACCGGGTGAGCACCGCCCGCCGCCGCCCGCAGCACACCGTGGGCCCGCAGCCACCGCCCCGGCAGCCGGGGCACCGCACACAGTGATCCACAGGAGGGAGCGGACCGGATGACGCAGCCATCCCGCATCACCCAGCCCGTGCACGTGCCGGCGCCCTGCGGACCGTGGGAGGAGGTCCGCGAGGCGATGGACCAATGCGGCAGCGCGGTGGTCTTCACCACCTGGGGGGAGTGGCTCAGCGCGGTCGTCACCGAACCCCGGCTGCGCCTGCTGCTGGGCCGCGACTGGCCGCGCTACCGGCGTACCGCCGACCCCTTGGTGCGCTACCGGTTCGCCGCCGCCCGGCTGGTGCTGAAGTACACGGCAGCCGCCGCCCTCGGCACCGACGCCGCCGAACTCGACCTCGCCTACAAGATCGGCGGGCGTCCCCACCTGCGCGGTCTACGCCAGGTCGACGTGGGACTCTCGCACACCGGCGAGCTCATCGTCGTCGGCGTCAGCCACCGCGGACGCATCGGCGTCGACACCGAACCGCTGACGCGCACCCTGACCTACGACGTGATGCGCGAGCGGATGTGCACCCCCGCCGAACAAGCCGCCCTCACCGGCCTCGACGGCCCGGCCCGGACGGCCGCCCTGCTGCGGCTGTGGACCCTGAAGGAGGCCTACACCAAGGCGCTGGGACAGGGACTGCGGCTGGACTTCACCGAGTTCGGCTTCCCTCCCCGCGCCGAGGGAGCCTTCAGCGCGGGGGAGGGCAGCGGCCTGCTGGCCCCGGACGGCAGCCCCGCCGCCCCGGGCACCTGGTCCTTGGGCACCTACCCGACGATGTCCCGCTACCTGGTCGCGGTGGCCCGCTACGCCACGGGCCCGGCCGCAGCACCCGGCGCCGCCGACCGGCCCGTGGCCGACGAGAGGTCCATGAGCCTGGTCGCCCAGCTGCTGCCCCGGCAGGGGCACACCCAAGGACCGCATCAGCCCCGCTCAGGGGCCGCTTAACGATGCCTAAAGGCCACGGGCGGTACCCCCTGCCGCCGGGATAACGTGCCCGTGCATCCAGCTGCCGACCCGGAGCATGAGGAGGCAGCCGGGCGTTTGCGGGGCGAAAGGAGAGGCGGCCGATGACCGAACGCGGCTCCACGCAACCGCCGTTGACCGTCGTGGCTGCCGGACCGGCCCTGCAGCTGCACGGCCCCCTCGGCCCGGCCGCGGTGGACCGGGCCCTGGCGCGCGCCGTCGCGCGCCGCCCCGACCTGCACGGCTGGAGCCTGGACGGCGACCAGGCACCCCACCCGGAACAGAACGTGACCGAGGGCGTGCTGCACGCCCGCCTGCGCCGCCACGGGCCCGCCCACCACACACTCCACCTGCCCGCCGCCCGCACCGCACACCCGGGCGGCCCCCCGGCGGCGCACGACGCAGCCGGCCTGATCGCGGACCTGCTGAGCATGCCGCCCCGCCCCCTGCCGCTGGAACCCGCCCTGCGCGCCGTGCTGCGCACCCTGGACCAGGCCCCGCACCGCGCCCACCGCGGCATGCTGCTGCGCTTCCACGAGCCCGTCGGCCCCCCCGTGCTGCGCGGCGCACTCGCCGCCGTACTCGCCGCCCAGCCGATCCTGTGCACCCCGCTTCGCCCGGGCCGGGCAGGCACCGTGCCGCCCGGCACCCGCCCGCCAGGCGCGCGGGAGGCGGACGGCCTGCTGACCACGGCCCGGTTCACCAACCGCGCCGCCTTCGGCGCGGCCGTCGCCCAGGCCCGCCGCGGCATCGACCCGCGCACCGGGACGTCACTGCGCGCGGTCCACGCCCAGGGCGGCGTACCCGGCCTGGCCGCCACCGACCTGCTGTTCCTCGCGGTGCACGAGCTCGCCGCTGATCCGGCGTCCTGGCGGATCCTGCTGGAGGACCTGGACACGGCGCTGGGGGCACTCGCCTGCGGAAGGACACCGCCCGCCCAGGGCGACGCGGGCTGGCTGGAGGAGTGGAGCACGCGGCTGGCCGCCACCTCCGCCGACACCGCGGGCGAGAGCCCCGCCCCCGCCCCGGCACCCGTCACCCCCACGGCCGCCCCGGGCGGCACGCCGCGAGCCGCCGCCGAAGAGGGCACCGCACCCTCCGCGCACGGCGGCCTGGAGGTGGCGCGCGCCCGCTTCAGCCTGGACGTGCGGGAGACCAGGCTGCTCACCACCGTCCTGCCGCACCACTACCGGCTGTCCGCCGCCGAGGTGCTCGCGGGAGCCTTCGGGCAGGCCCTGGCCCGCTGGCGCCGAACCCACCACACCCGCTTCGACCTGTGCACCGACGGGCGCACCCTCCTGCCCGCCCGCCCGCGTCTCGTGGGCCCCTGCACCCGCGCCCGGCGCATCCGGCTGGACGCCGACCCGAACCTGGCGCCCCTCCGGTTCCTCGCCGCCGTGACCAGCGCCCTCACCGCGCCCGAGCCGCCCGGCCCCGGCCCGGGAGCCGACGCGGCAGGACACCCGCCGCTGGCCCGCCTCACCCACCACGAGCCGGACGAACTCCCGGCGCCCTCCGCGCGCTTCACCATCGTCCGCACCGACGAGGACCGGCTGACCCGGCATGCCGAGGGGGCCGGGGTGTACGAGATCGAGGTCCGCACCCACGTGCAGGACGGCCGGCTGCACGTCCGGGCCGTCGCCGGCGCCGACGCCCGGGCCGCCCTGAACGCGCTGTGCGGCCATCTGCGCTCGGTGCTGGAGCAGCTGGCGGCCCCGGACGCGGAGCGCTCCCCGGCACCGTCCGCCGCCCCGGCCCTCCCCGCCACCCCCCGCCAGCAGGAGCTGCTCGCCCAGTCCCTGGCCCGCCCCGGTGCCGGACACCACATCGAACAGCTCCAGTGGACCTGGAACGGACCGCTGGACGGCGACCGGTTCACCGCCGCGTGGCAGGCGGTGGCCGACAGCGAGACCCTGCTGCGCGCCGCGTTCGACCCGCGAGACCCCACCCGGGTCATCCTGCACGAACACGTCACCGTCCAGGTCGAACGGTTCTCGCACCAGGACATCAGCTGGCCCTCGCTGCTGGAGCGCGACCGCCGCCGGGCCGTCGACGTCCACCGGCCGGGACCGCTGCGCATCACCCTGCACGAGGGGCCCCCGTCCGCGGCGGGAGCGGCCCACACCCGCGTCCTGCTGACCTTCCACCAGGCGCTGATCGACACCTGGAGCGCGCAGGTGCTGCTGCGCGAGTTCTACCGCGCCTACCTCAACGACGGCTCTCCCGCCGGCGGGGAGCGGCGGCCCGACCTGCGCGACTACGCGCGGTGGCTCGACGGGCAGGACACCCGCGGCGCACGCGAGCTGTGGGCCCGCGCCACCCCGCCGCCGGGCGCGGCCCTCTATCCGGCGCGCCTCGGGGCACCCACGGGACACACCGGTTTCGGGCGGATCTCCCGGCGGCTGTCGCGGCACGACGCCGTGCGGCTCGTCCACTGGGCGGCCGCCTGCGGCGTCACCGAGACAGCGGCGCTGCACGCCGCCTGGGCGCTGCTGCTGCACCGGGCCACCGCGAGCAAGCAGGCGGCCACCGTCGCCTTCGGCGTCTCCGTCGACGGCCGGGGCATCTGCCTGGACGGCGTGGAACAGCTGACCGGTCCGCTGCTCGGCGTGCTCCCGATGACCGTCGACGTCGACCCGGCCGGCACGGTGCCCCAGCTGCTGACGGCCCTGCGGGACCGGGCCCTGGACATGTCCGCGTACGAATGGATCAGCACCGGGCAGCTGCGGCGCTGGAGCGCACGGGCAGACGACGAGGAACTGTTCGCCACGGCGGTCGTCTTCGAACGCCCCGCCCGGCCCGCCGACGACCTGGTGTCCGAACTCACCGGCCACGGCATCGTATGCGAACCGCCGCACAGCACGGGCGCCTCCAGCACGCTGCCGATCGCTCTCCTGGCCCGCTACGACCGCCTCGGCAACCTCGTGGTCACCGCGATCCACGACCGCAGCCGTTTCGCCGAGACCGAGGCGGCCAAGATGCTCGCGCAGAGCATGCGGCTGCTGCGGGTCCTGCCCGATCTCGCGGACCGCAGCCGGCCCATCACCGCGGTCCTCGACGCGCTCTCCGACTCGGAGGTGCCCCACATGGCACCCGCGACCGGCCCCGGCGACAGGATGCTGGCCACGCTGAGCCCGGGCCGGCACACCGGCGCTCCCGCCGTCTGCCTCGTCCCCCCACCGGGCGCACCCCCCACCTGCTACCGCGCCCTCGTGCCCCTGCACGCCGCTGCGGGGCCCCTGCTCGCGCTCAGCACCGCCCAGGCCGAGCCGCACACCGCGGCGCAGGCCCTGCTGAGGGCCCTGGGACCGGACCGTCCCCTGGTGCTGGCGGGCTGGTCCGGCAGCGGCCGGCCCGCACACCGCATCGCCGCGCACCTGGCCGCCGGCGCCGGACCCGGCCCGGTGATCGTGACCCACGGGGCGGGAGAGGCCGACGCCGAATCCCTCGCCCACGCCCTCGACCAGGTCCTCGCCGCCCTCGGCGACGGCCTGCACCCGGGCCCGTGCCGCCGCCGGTGACCGGCCGCACAGGCCCGGCCCCGGACCGGCCCCGGCCCTGTGCGGCCTGAGCACACCCCCAGCCCCATCCGCTGCACTCCCCAGCATGACGGCCGGCCCAGGAGCCGGGCCGGTCAAGACAGACACGCACCGGCCGCCCACCCCCGAGGGCCCGCACGACGGGGTGGCCCGCCCCCGGCCCCCGGGGCGCCACGCGCCGCGGGACGGCACTTCGGCGCCCGGCACGCCACAGTGCCCCGCCCCGGCCCATCAGCACCGGCCGGTCCGCCCCCCGCGCCCGTCAGCGCCACCGCCCCGCAGGCAACCCCTCCGCAATTCCTGCCGGCCCGGCCCCGTCATCCCCCCTTCCCCCCTTCCCCCCTTCCCCCTTCCCCGAGCCGCGCCGCGCCGGGACCCGCCCCCGGCCCGGTGCCACGGCCACACCCCGCACGGCCGCCCGGGGCCGCCGCGCGCCCCGCCCCGGGGACCGAGAGCGGTTCCCGGCCACTTCTCAAGCGCCTCTCCAAGCACCTTTGAGTGGTCCCTGTGACCGTGAGCGGGTCCGACACTGCGTATCGGGAAAAAGGAGGACGGTCCATGCCGCTGCAGACGACCAGCTCCTCCGGTGATGGGGGAGACGTGGACGCCTGGTCGATAACCGCCTCGTTCCTGCGGGCCGTCGGCCGGTCGCTGGCCGCGGCCGGCGCCATCTGGGTCCACATCCCCATCCCGGACGAATCGGCCCGGGAATGGGTCCTGCTCGTGCCCCCGGCCGGGCACCCCGAGCGGCTTCGCCCCGACGTCCCGCTCAGTGCGGTCGAACGGCACCTGGCACGCTCGCTGTCGCACCCGGAGGACACCGCATGACCATCGCTACCGAGGCCGTGGTACGTGACCGTCTGACCGAACTCGCCGAGATCAAGGCGCTGGCGGTCGACGGCCCCGACGACCAGGCCACCCAACGCCAGCACGCCAAGGGCAAGCTGACCGCCCGGGAGCGCATCGGCCTGCTGCTGGACGAGGGATCGTTCCAGGAGATCGAGGCCCTGCGCCGGCACCGCGCGACCGGCTTCGGACTGGAGGACAAACGGCCCCACACCGACGGCGTGGTCACCGGCTGGGGCACCGTCCACGGCCGTACCGTCTTCGTCTACGCGCACGACTTCCGCTTCTTCGGCGGCGCGCTCGGCGAGGCCCACGCAGCCAAGATCCACAAAGTGATGGACCTGGCGCTGGCCGCCGGCGCCCCGCTCGTCTCGCTCAACGACGGCGCCGGCGCCCGCATCCAGGAGGGCGTCACCGCGCTCGCCGGCTACGGCGGCATCTTCCAGCGCAACACCAGGGCCTCCGGCGTCATCCCGCAGATCAGCGTCATGCTGGGCCCGTGCGCCGGGGGAGCGGCGTACTCGCCGGCCCTGACGGACTTCGTGTTCATGGTGCGCGAGACCTCGCAGATGTTCATCACCGGACCGGACGTCGTCAAGGCCGTCACCGGCGAGGAGATCACCCAGAACGGGCTCGGCGGGGCCGACGTGCACGCGACCGTGTCCGGCGTGGCGGCCTTCGCCTACGACGACGAGGCCGCCTGCCTGGAGGACGTACGGTTCCTGCTGTCGCTGCTGCCGTCCAACAACCGCGAGACCCCACCGCGCCGGCCCTGCGGCGACCCGGCCGGCCGGCTCACCGAGGCACTGCGCGAGATCGTCCCGGCCAACGCCAACCAGGCCTACGACATCCGCGCGGTCATCGAGGAACTCGCCGACGACGCAGAGTACTTCGAGATCCAGCCCCACTGGGCGGCCAACGTGGTCTGCGCGCTGGTCCGCCTCGACGGCCACGTCACCGGCATCGTCGCCAACCAGCCCGCCGCCTTCGCCGGCGTCCTCGACATCCACGCCAGCGAAAAGGCGGCGCGGTTCGTGCAGTTCTGCGACTCCTTCTCCATCCCGCTGGTGACGCTGGTCGACGTACCGGGCTTCCTGCCGGGCGTGGACCAGGAACACGGCGGCATCATCCGGCACGGTGCCAAGCTGCTGTACGCCTACTGCAACGCGACCGTCCCGCGGGTCCAGCTGATCCTGCGCAAGGCCTACGGCGGCGCGTACATCGTCATGGACTCGCGCTCCATCGGCGCGGACGTCTCCCTGGCGTGGCCCACCAACGAGATCGCCGTCATGGGCGCCGAGGGCGCCGCGAACGTCATCTTCCGCCGGGAGATCGCGGCCGCCGACGACCCCGACGCCGTACGCGCCCAGAAGATCAAGGAGTACCAGGCGGAGCTGATGCACCCCTACTACGCCGCCGAACGCGGCCTGGTGGACGACGTCATCGACCCCGCCGACACCCGGACCGCGCTGATCGGCGCGCTGGCCATGCTGCGCTCGAAGTACGCCGACCTGCCCTCGCGCAAGCACGGCAACCCGCCGGTGTGACGGACGAGGAGGACACCATGACCCTCTGGCGGATCACGGGCGGCACCCCCACGGCGGAGGAGACCGCCGCCGTCACGGCGGTGCTGACCGCCCTGCTGGCCCGGCGCACGGCCGCGGCCCAGCAGGCGGCGCACGAGGAGGACAGCGCCGGCAGCGGCTGGCACCGCGGCCACCGCAACCCGCACGCGTGCGCCGGGATGTGGCGCGGCAGATGACGCGCGGCTCCTGAAGCCGGCGCCGTCCCGCCCGCGACGGCGCCGGCTTCAGGCGTGCTCAAGCGGCGCTCAAGTCCGGGGCGACAGCGTATCCGCAGGACACCTGCCACCCCGAGACCCACGTCAGGAATATCACCATGACCGACGCCCGGCCGGTCGGACCCCGGACCGAGGATCTGGAGGACCCCGCCGACGGCGACCGCCGTGCCACCGCCGGCGCGCCGCGCGCGCGCCGGGCGTGCGGGCGGCGGCCGGGCGGCGCACTACCTGCGACGGGCCGGGGCGGCCGTCCGCGCCGCCTGGCCGCCGGCCGGGCTGCCCTTCCTGGCCAGGCCCTCGGTGAACTTCGTCAGCAGCCGCGCGAACTCCTGGCGTTCGCCCTCCTCCCAGTCCTGCGTGACGGCACCGAAATAGTCCTGGCGCACGACGTGCGCCAGCTGCGCCAGTTCGCGCCCCTGGGCGGTCAGTTCCAGGCAGATGCGCCGGCTGTCCGCCTGGGAGGCGACCCGTCTGAGGTAGCCGGCCTCGACGGCCGAGGCGACCATGCGGCTGGCCCGCGAGGGGTCGACGCCCAGGCGCTCGGCCACCAGGCCGACGGTGACCTCCTGCCCGGGGTGGTCGGGTTCGTCCTCGACGGCGTCCACGACGAAACCGTGGGAGGGGTCGACGGGGCGGCCGAGGAGCTCGGTCACGGTCTTGCCGACGATCCGCCGGGAGAGGTTCCGGCGGATGCGGACCATGGCCCGCTCGATCGCGGTGAGGGCCGGGTCGGGGGGGCCGCTGCTCGGGGAGGTCGTGACGACGTCGCTCATACCCCGCATAGTAGCCCGTTGACGCATGCGATACGCACATATATGCTTGACGCATACTTCTGCCGAACGCAACCTTGTGTCTGACGCATGTTGTGCTTCCCCCCACCCGCGGACGACCGTTGAAGGAGCTGTCATGTCTGCCGAATCCCCCGCCCCGGAGTTCACCGCCGAGGCCCCCGAACAACCACGCCTGATGAGTCACCGGCACTCGGTGATCGTGTACTTCGGCCTGCTTTTCGCCATGCTCATGGCCACCTTGGACACGACGATCGTCGCCACGTCGCTGCCGACCATCGTCGGAGACCTCGGCGGCATGGACAGCATCGGCTGGGTCAGCACCTCCTACATCCTCGCGTCCAGCGTCGCCACGGTGCTGGGCGGCAAGCTCGGTGACGTGCTGGGCCGCAAGCTGGTCTTCATGGTCTCCACGGTGCTGTTCCTGGTGGGCTCGGTGACCTGCGGCATGGCCCAGAACATGGACCAGCTGGTCGGGTTCCGGGTCATCCAGGGCATCGGGGCCGGCGGCGTCATGGCGGCCGTGTTCGCGCTCGCCTTCGACCTGTTCGACTTCCGTGAGCTGGCCAAGTACCAGGGCTACTCGACCGCGGTGTTCGCCCTGTCCGCCGTGGCCGGGCCGCTCGCCGGCGGCTTCTTCACGGACCACCTGAGCTGGCGCTGGGTCTTCTACGTGAACCTCCCGATCGGCGCCGTGGCCCTCGTCCTGGTCGGTTCCTTCCTCAAGGTTGCCAAGCGCGACCAGAAGCCGAGCATCGACTACCTCGGCATGCTGCTGCTGACCGGTGCCATCGTCGCGGCCATGCTGGTCGCCAACTGGGGCGGATCCAAGTACGACTGGACCTCCACGACCGTCCTCGGCCTCACCGCGGGCGCCGTCGTCCTGCTGGTCGCCTGGGTCTTCGCCGAGCGGTCGGCCACCGAGGCGGTCATCCCGCTCGGGCTGTTCAAGGACTCCACGTTCGTCCTGAGCAACGTCCTCGGCTTCGCCGCCGGTCTCAGCGGCTTCGGCCTGGTGTTCTTCCTGCCGCTGTTCCTCCAGATGGTCTCCGGGGCGACGGCCACCAACTCCGGTCTGCTGCTGCTGCCGATGATGCTGGGCCTGATGATCACGTCCTCCCTCGTCGGCCGTGCCGTGTCCAAGACCGGCCACTACAAGTGGTTCCTGCCGGCGAGCATGCTGGTGCTGGGGCTCTCCAGCTACCTGCTGTCCACCATGACCCAGGACACCAGCCGCCTCGTGTCGGGCTGCTACATGTTCCTGCTCGGCATCGGCTCGGGCCTGTCCCAGCAGGTCGTCACCACGGCGGTGCAGAACACCGCCCCCGCCCGCGACATGGGCGCGGCGACCTCCACGGTCACCTTCAGCCGCATGCTCGGCGCCTCCTTCGGGGCCTCGGTGTTCGCCACCCTCATGAACAACCGCCTGCGCCACGAGCTGCCCAAGTACCTGCCCGGCCACCCGGAGCTCGGCCTCGGGGCCGGCGGGCAGATCGACCCGGCGAAGCTTCCCCACGCCCTCCGCGACGGCCTGGCCCAGGCCTACCAGCACTCGCTCAGCCCGGTCTTCCTCACCGCCGCCGTCCTGCTGCTCGGGGGACTGGTCGCGTCGCTGTTCGTCAAGGACCTCGTCCTGCAGAAGCGCGGCTGGGGCGACTGACGGCAGCCGGCGGCACAGCACGGCGGCACGGGACACGGCAGCGGCACGCCACACCGAAACACCAACGCACCAAGGGGATTACTCATGCAGACCGATTTCGCACTCGACGCCGACGGGAACGTCACCGCGGCCACCATGTTCCTCATGGTGCACCACGCCCTGCGGCGTGACCTGGAGCGCCTTCCCAAGGCGCTGGCGGCACTGGACCCGAAGGACACCCGGCAGGCGCGTCTGCTGGCCGAACACTGGCAGCTGTACCGCTGGGCGCTGATGGACCACAGCGTCAACGAGGACGACATCCTCTTCCCGCTGGTCCTCGAGCGCGCCCCGCAGATCGCTCCCGCACTGGAGGCGATCGAGCAGGACCACGAGGGGCTGGAGGCCCAGCTCGACGAGGTCAGCCGCCTTCTGCAGGACCTGTCGACGCCCGAGGCGATCGGCGTGGCACGCGCCACCGCCGAGGAGCTCGAGGAGTTCCTCGGCCGCCACCTCGACGCGGAGGAGGAGCACATCGTGCCCGTCCTCGTGGACCGCATCACCCCCGGCGAGCTGAGGGAACGCCAGGGCCAGGAGACCTCGGACAAGATGAAGGACTTCGAGGAGCCGCCGATGTGGCTGGTGGTGACCTGGTCGGAGGAGGGCGTGCCGCGCGAGGTGAGCGACGCCGTCGTCGCGGCGCTGCCGCCGCACTTCCGCGACCAGATGGCCGAAGCGTTCCCGCAGTGGCGGGCCGAGTACGCGGACCTGGCCGCGAAGGTCTGGAGCGGGGTGCTCTGACCTCACCGCCCGGCCCGCCCGGCCTCGGCCGCAGCCGGGCGGGCGGCACCTGACCATCTCCCAAGCGGTGGCCGGCCGCGGCATCCCCCGGCAGCGGCCGGCCACCTTGATTTCCGCAGGCGGCCCAGACCGCCCACCGCGGCCGTGCACACATCCACGATCCCGGACGGCAACGGCCCAGCCCGTGTGGAGAGACAGATGAACCACCACCCTTCCGACACCGCCACGGCGCACCCGGCCGTCGTCCCGGCGCAGCAGACCGGGCCCCCGGCCACCGCACGCCCCTGGCAGGCCCGGTTCCTGACGCTGTTCAGGGCCAGCGCCCTGCTGTTCGCCCTCGGCGTGCTGGTGCAGGCCGCCCTGGCCGGCGAGTTCGTCACCGGCAACGTCGAACTCCTCAAGATCCACAACGCCAACGCGCAGGTGCTCAGCATCGTCGTGCTGGCCGAGACGGCCGCCGCGTTCGGACTGTGGCGCACCCGCCTGACCTCGGTGCGCCCCGCCCTGGCCACCTCGGTGATGCTGGTCCTGACGGGCGCTCAGATGTCGCTGGGCCACGACCGGGTGCTGCTGGTCCACATACCGCTCGGCGTGGCGGTGTTCGGATTCGCCACCGCCCTCGCCGTCTGGTCCCTCATGCTCCCCGCCCGCACCCGGGGGGCGGGCCGGTGAGCGGACTGTCCCGCCGGGGCTTTCTGGGCGCCGCGTCCGCGGCGACCGCAGCCCTCGGCGCCACCGGCCTGGCCGTCGCACGCTACGCCTCGCAGCCCGACCCCACCGGCCGGGTCCTGACGTCGAGACTGCCGCTGCCCCGCCCGTTCCAGGTACCGCTGCCGCGGCCACGGACGGCGGCGGCGGTGAGCACCGCCCACGGAGCGGACCACTACCGGGTGGTCCAGCGCCCCGCAGCCGTGGAGATCATCCCCGGGCACAAGACGACGGTCTGGGGCTTCGACGGAACCTTCCCCGGCCCCACCTTCACCGCCCGCTCCGGGCGCACCGTGAAGCTGACCGTGGCGAACTCCCTGCCCGTGCCGACCAGCACGCATCTGCACGGCGGAGTCACACCGCCCGAGTCGGACGGCTACCCCACGGACCTGCTGCACCCGGCCGGGCACGCCGCCCGCCACGCGCCGGCCATGCCCGGCATGTCCATGGGCGACACGCACAGCACCGCCACCGGCGAGCGGACGTACACCTATCCGCTCGACCAGCCGGCCGCCACGCTCTGGTACCACGACCACCGGATGGACTTCACCGGCCCGCAGATCTGGCGCGGCTTGGTCGGCCTCTTCCTCGTCCAGGACGACACGGAGCAGGCGCTGCACCTGCCGCGCGGGGAACAGGACGTTCCCCTGGTGCTGTGCGACCGCTCCTTCGAGGAGGACGGTTCCTTCCGCTACCCCTCGACCGACCCCACGCTCACCCGCACCCCCGGGGTGACCTCCCGGTACACCGACGGAGTGCTGGGCGACGTGCAACTCGTCAACGGCGCTCCCTGGCCGGTGCTGGAGGTGGCCGCCACGACCTACCGGCTGCGGCTGCTCAACGCCTCCAACGCCCGCCGCTACCGCCTGGCGCTGCGCACCCCGGACGGCCACGGCCTGCCCCTGACGCAGATCGCCTCCGACCTCGGGCTGCTGGCGCGCCCGCAGTCCCTGGACGAGGTCACCGTCACTCCGGCCGAACGCTTCGAGTGCGTGGCCGACTTCTCCCGGCTCGCCCCCGGCACCGAGGTCACCCTCGTCAACACCCTGGCCTCCGGCCCCATGGGGAAGGTGATGCGCTTCAGGGTCACCCGGCGCAGCCGCGACGTCCCGCCGGTTCCGGCGGCCCTCGCCGACCTCGAACGGCTGCGGCCGGCCCAGGCGGCGGCCACGCGGCGCTTCGACTTCCGGATGGGCCCCGACGGGATGTGGACCATCAACGGCCGTCCGTTCTCGCCGTCGGGCACCTGGGCGAGCCCCCGGCTGGGGACGGTGGAACGGTGGCGGCTGACGAGCGACTTCCACCACCCCGTCCACCTCCATCTGGCCCGCTTCCAGGTGCTGTCCCGGGACGGCCGCGGCCCGGAGCCCGAGGACGCGGGCTGGAAGGACACCGTGGACGTCCGGCCGTGGGAGGTGGTGGAGGTACTGGCCCGCTTCGAGGGCTACCGGGGCCGGTACATGCTGCACTGCCACAACATCGAGCACGAGGACATGGCCATGATGGCCAACTTCCAGGTCGTGTGACCCACCAGGGGTCCCACCCCCAAGGGGGCCGGCGCGCGGGCTGCGGCGTCTACTTGAGGCCTGCGGCCGCGCACGCCTTGGCGTAGGCGGGGGTGC
>NZ_JBSFJW010000071.1:10867-16888 GCF_053598255.1 Streptomyces sp. NPDC001157 | reverse complement strand
TCCGGTCCGGCAGCAACGGCTCGATGCGTGCCCACTGGGCGTCAGTCAACGACACACCAGACCAACGATCCGATGATCTGAAGGAAACGGCCTAGTCGAGAGGCCTGCTCGGGGGTGCAGCGCAGCGGGAACCCAGCCGCAGATTCCCCGCAGCGCGACCGGACGGCCGGCACGGCACGAGGCTCCGGGCGCCCGGCCTCAGATGTGGTGCGCACGACGCGGCCCCAAGCGGTGAGGTGCTGGGGGCCGCCTACGCGTGCTCGGGGATCAGAAGTTGGAGATGACGTTGGTCAGGACTATCCCGGCGCCGAGATCATCTGCCGGGACCGGGCCAGTGCCTACACCAAGGCGGTCAAGAAAGCCGCACCTCACGCTCTGGAAGTGGCTGATCGCTGGCACCTGCCGCAGAACCTGTCCGCAGCGGTGGAGAAGACCTGTCACCAGCACCGGGACTGCCTGCGCAAACGTGCCGAGGAGGAGCCGGTGACCGAGGTGCCGGAGCCACCCCCGATGCTCTTACCGCCCCCGGAACTGCCCCGCACCCAGATCATCGAGCGGACCCGTCACCGTTACGAGGACATCCACCGCCTGCTGGAGGAACGCTGGACCATCAGCGCCATCGCCCGCCGTCTGAACCTCGACCGCAAGACGGTGCGCCGCTTCCGCGACACCGACCTCGACGAGTTACCGGTCTCCGCCCGCGAGCGCCCCAGCGGCGTCCTGGAGCCGTTCAAGGCATACCTCAACGCCCCCTTCACGGAAGCCCAAGGGCAGGTCAGCGGCACCCAGCTCTTCCAGGAGATCCAGGCTCGCGGCTACCGCGGCAGCCGCCAGGTCGTCCGCAAACTCCTCGCCGCCCTCCGCGAGGGCACCGCCGAACCGGTCCGGGCCCACATCCCCAGCCCCCGCAAGATCACCTCGTGGATCATGCGGCCCCTGGAGACGCTCACCAACAGCCAGGACGAGCGACTCCTCCAAGTCCGCCTCGCCTGCCGGGACATCACCCGGGCGTGCGATCTCGCTCGGGCGTTCGCCGACCTGGTCCGTCACCAGCGCGGATACCTGTTGCTGGAGCGGGTCCGGCAGGCCGAGCAGGACGCTCCGAAGCCCATGAAGGGCTTCGCCGGCTTCCTCCGCCAGGACCTCGGCGCTGTCACCGCCGGACTGACCCTCCAGTGGAGCTCCGGTGCGGTCGAAAGGCACGTGAACCGGGTGAAGACCCTCAAGCGAGCGATGTATCGACGGGCCTCATTCGAACTCCTCCGGACCCGCATCCTCACGCAGTCGCGATCTGCATCAATCAGCCAAAGGCACTGCCCTCATTGCCAGAGGTCAGCTCCTTCGCGTCCGCTGGGATCCATTGTCAGGAGGTCTTCATGCAGGCCCGACAGTGCGCGTCCAGTCGGAGAGCCATCTTCGCCCGACTCCATGACCACCCAGCCGGCCTCCACACCCGACACGTTCACATCGCCGCCGGCGTCCAGCTCGTCGAGCGTCGCGAACACCGCCTCATAGGCAACGGCTCGGACTAGGCAAACAAGGTCCTTCTGGTCCGCTCCGGCGGCAAGAAGGCGTTGCGCGGATGGCAGTTGATCGAGCGAGCCCGGCTCGGCCCAGCCGTTGATCGCACCGTGCCACAGGCTCCGCAGCAGCACGAATCGCGTGAGCTGCGGAAGGTCTTCCATGACCTCCGACTTGATCAGGTCGAGAGGATCGGTCACGCCGAGGGTGCTGAACTGGGCACGCAGCGACTCCGCGGCCGCCTTCCGTGGCACGTCCAGGCTGTTCAGCCATTCCTGCCATGCTGCTTGAGGATCACTCACCGCAACAGCATGCCCTACGGTCGGGAGACGGGCGATCGGCGCATGTGTCTCTGCTGGCGCACCAGGCGCTGCGGTTCACGGAACTGCGGACAGAGCCGAATTCAACGAGCCCCATCAGCGCCGCGACGGGCCACAAATGGCGAGACCTTACACCAGTGTTGGGTCTAACGGCTGATGTCGTAATCGCACGAGCCGTGTCGTACCGACGCCGCATACGACATCGCCGTGAGACTAGGGCGTGGGTGGGTGTTGCTGCCCTGGGTGTGTGGTGCTCGTCGAGCTCCGGTTGGACTCGACGCGTTTCAGTGGTCCGTCCGTCTGTGGTGACGGATCTTGTTGCCGTTCCTCTGTGGGCTCATCAGCCCACTCCATGGCTTGGGCGGCGCACAGAGCCGGCGAGCACGAGATATGCGGAGGTACCAGTGAAGGCAATCGTCGCGACGGATCCGGCCGCGGAGGCAGCCGGGATCACACTCACGGAGCGGCCTGAGCCGACGCCTGCGATCAACGACGTCGTCGTTGAAGTCCATGCGTCGGGCTTCGTCCCCGCGGAGTGGGAGTGGCCCTCGACGTGGGTCGATCGCGCCGGTCGCGATCGAGCCCCGGCGATCATCGGCCACGAGTTCACCGGAGTGGTCACCTCCCTCGGCTACGGCACGACGGGGCTCTCGCTGGGACAGCGGGTGTTCGGGATCACGGACTGGCACCGCGATGGAACCCTGGCCGAGTACACGGCCGTCGAGGCACGCAACCTGGCGCCGCTGCCGGGGAACGTCGACTTCACGATGGGTGCGAGCCTGCCGATCTCCGGCCTGACCGCGTGGCAAGGTCTGTTCCAGCACGGTCGTCTTCAGGCGGGGCAGAGCGTCCTCGCACACGGCGCCGCCGGCGCAGTCGGGTCTGTGGTCACTCAGCTCGCCCGGGAGTTCGGCGCCTACGTCATCGGTACCGGGCGGGCGGCGGACCGCCAGGCGGCGCTCGACTTCGGCGCGAACGAGTTCCTCGACCTCACCACCGAGGATCTCGACGACATCGGCGGGGTCGACGTGGTCTTCGATGTCATCGGCGCTGACATCCAAAGGCGCTCGGCGAGAATCATCCGGCCCGGCGGGACGCTGGTGACGGTGGTCGGGCCTGTTGAGGCTCGCCCTGTCGACGGCTTGGCGATCGACTTCGTCGTCGAGTCCGTTCCGAGTCAGCTGGTGGAGATCGTCGACCGGGTGCGGGACGGGCGCCTTCGCACGCACATCGGAACCGTCGCGACCCTCGACGACGCCGTCCCTGCGCTCAACCCGACCGAGCGGCGCAAGGGCAAGACCGTCATTCGCGTGCGCCCCTGAGCGCCCGGGAATGGGCCAACAGCGGTAGTGGGCTGCCCGACCGGGGCCGCGCGTCATCGCAGTATCCGGGAGCTCACCCGAGTCGCGCCTCAAATCGCGCCTCAAGTCGCATCGGGAGCCGCCGCATGGGAGGGAAAACCGCAGTTCAACCCTTTCTAGGGGTGCTGCCCGCGCCGACTACTTCCCTACAGCACCCTTCTCGGCCGGGGTCTGTGGAGCCCAGCGGATGTCGCCAACCAATGCTGGTCTAGGAAGAACGAGTGCCCGGCCCAACCTGGTCAAGGTCGGGCCGGGCACTCGATGCACCTGGGCGCGGCCGTTCATCGGGTGCGTGGTCCATCACGGTGGGCCCGAAAGTGCCGTGCACCGTGAGCCCAACCCACACGAAGACGTCCATCGCGTGCGCACACCGGATGGCGTTCACCATGCGGTGCATCGTCACCACAGCCATGCGTTGGAGTGCCGCAGCCGGGACAGGGCGTGCGCGTCGCGGCGGGAGGCCGCGCTGCCGATGCGGTTGCGCCGGGGGCGGGGCCGGTGGGACTGCCCGGTGTAGAGGCGCCGGTGCCCGGCCTGCTGGAGCCGCCGGCGCTGCAGGCGCAGCCGCTGCTTCTGCTCCGCCTTCGTCAGTGGCTTGCGGGGCCGCTTCCAGATCGGCTGCCAGGAGGGCGCTGGCCCGACCACGGCCGCGCGTTCCTGGGTTCCTTGTCGCACGCGGGCGAGGGCGGCCTCGATCCTCGGGTCGTCGGGCGGCGTGGTCATCTGATTCCTCCCGTGGGTGTGCCCGGGCCCGGCGCGGGCTGGGCTCTGGGCTGCTGGGTGGCGGCGGCCTCGATCACCCGGCGGCTCTCCTCCAGCGTGGCGACGTCGGTCATCTGCTCCTGCTCCCGGCCCGCCCTGTCGACCGCGCGTCCGGCACGGGCCTCGCCCCGGGCGCGCCTCGAGCGCGGCGGCGCTCCAGCGGGCACGGCGCCGGTGTGCGGGAGGGAGCGGGAGCCCAGCCGGTGCGAGCGGCGCACCGCGTTCACGCGGGCGGTCAGGGCGCCGGCGGCGAGGCGGGCCTTGTCGTAGCGGGAAGCGGGAGGGCGACCGGGCGCGGGTCAGCGCGCGGATCACCGCCCGGTCCTCGATGTCGTTCGGGTACAGGGCGCGCAAGTCGGCGGTCATCATCGTCCGGCCGGCCGGACGGGTGTAGTCGTCGACGGCCGTCTGCACGATCTGTTCGTCCAGGCCGGGCTCGTGGGCCGGCCGCGCAGGGTGTGGGCGAGGTGGCGGCGGGCTTCGGCGAGCAGGTGGTGCCGCTTGAATTCGCCGCGCATCACGTACACCTCGGCGGTGATGTCGAGGGCCGCCAGGGCGATGTCGACTACCGACCGCACCCCCGCCCACACTGCCGCGGCCGCCGCCCGCGCCCGCTCCGCCTGCCGGTACACCGTGCAGGCGCCGAACGCCCGGATCGCCGACTGCCGCCAGCCCTCGCGCAGCTCGGACAGCGACCGCGGCACCTTGGCGCTGCGCCTGGTGGTGACGTCGGGTGGCTGGGGCTGGCCGAGATCGCTGTAGTTCAAGGAAACGTGGTGCCTGCGGGCTGGTCCGACAGGTACTTCGAGCGCTCGCTCTCAGTGAAGGTCCGGTGAGCCGCGCTATAGATCTTTCTCATGGCGGAGAGGGGATCAGAAAGAGTGACATCCCGCGGCCGGATCCTCCCGTCGGCCCCACCGCTGACGAGTGTCTGGCCGTCTGGACTGAACGCGACGGACATGACGAGGTTGGTATGTCCGCTCAAGGTGATGCGCAGTTTGCCGGTCGTTGTGTCCCACAGTCGGACCGTCCCGTCGGCCCCGCCGCTGGCGAGGGTGTGACCGTCGGGGCTGAACGCCACCGACTCCACGGTGTTCGTGTGGCCGGTCAGGTTGGTGCGCGGCTTGCCGGTTTCCGTGTCCCACAGCCGGACTGTCGTGTCGTCGCTGCCGCTGGCGAGGGTCTGACCATCCGGGCTGAACACCACCGAGTCCACGGTGTCGGTGTGCCCAGTCAACGTGGTCCGCAGCTTGCCGGTTTCCGTGTCCCACAGCCGGACTGTCGTGTCATCCCCGCCACTGGCGAGGGTCTGACCATCCGGGCTGAACACCACCGAGTCCACGGTGTCGGTGTGCCCAGTCAACGTGGTCCGCAGCTTGCCGGTCGCCGTGTCCCACAGCCGGACTGTCGTGTCATCCCCGCCACTGGCGAGGGTCTGACCATCCGGGCTGAACGCCACCGACATCACGGTGTGGGTGCGCGCGGTCAGCGTGGTGCGCAGCTTGCCGGCCGCCGCATCCCACAGCCTGATCTTCCCATCGGCCCCGCCGCTGGCGAGGGTCTGACCGTCGCGGCTGAACGCCACCGACATCACGAAATCGGTGTGCCCGATCAGGGTGGTGCTCAGCTTGCCGGTCGCGGTATCCCACAGCCGGACGCTCTTGCCGCTACCGCTGGCGAGGGTGTGGCCCTGGCGGCTGAACGCCACCGACTCCACGATGTCGGTGTGGCCGATCAGGGTGGTGCGGAGTCCGTGGGGTGCTACGTCCCACAGCCGGATCGTCTTGTCGTCGCTGCCGCTGGCGAGGGTGTGGCCGTCCGAGCTGAACGCCACCGACTCCACGATGTCGGTGTGCCCGATCAGGGTGGTGCGCAGCTTGCCCGTTGCCGTATCCCACAGCCGGACTGTCTTGTCGTCGCTGCCGCTGGCGAGAGTGTGACCATCCGAACTGAACGCCACCGACTCCACGAAATCGGTGTGCCCGATCAGGGTGGTGCGCAGCTTGCCGGTCGCCGTGTCCCACAGCCGGATTGTCCTGTCGCTGAAGCTGGCGAGG
>NZ_JBSFJW010000071.1:0-10769 GCF_053598255.1 Streptomyces sp. NPDC001157 | reverse complement strand
TGGTGCGGCCGTCCGGGCTGAACGCCACCGACTCCACGATGTCGCTGTGCCCGTCCAAGGTGGTGCGCAGCTTGCCGGTCGCCGTATCCCACAGCCGGATTGTCCTGTCGCTATCGCTGGCGAGGGTGCGGCCGTCCGGGCTGAACGCCACCGACTCCACGATGTCGCTGTGCCCGTCCAAGGTGGTGCGCAGCTTGCCGGTCGCCGTATCCCACAGCCTGATCTTCCCATCGGCCCCGCCGCTGGCGAGGGTCTGACCGACCGGGCTGAACGCCACCGATCCCACGCCGTCGCTGTGCCCGAAGAGGGTAGTGCGCAGCTTGCCGGTATCCGTGTCCCACAGCCGGATTGTCCTGTCGCTGTCGCTGGCGAGCGTACGGCCGTCCGGGCTGAACGCCACCGACTCCACAATGTCGGTGTGCCCGTCCAAGGTGGTGCGCAGCTTGCCGGTCGCCGTATCCCACAGCCTGATCTTCCCATCGGCCCCGCCGCTGGCGAGGGTCTGACCGACCGGGCTGAACGCCACCGATTCCACGAAATCGGTGTGCCCGATCAGGCGGTGCTGGAGTGGGAGTGCTGCGGCAGCGAAGAGGCTGGTGGTGGCTTCCCTCGTTGGACTGGTCCGGTAAGCCTGGGCCGCCAGGAGCGAGGCCAAGTCAGGGTTGGTTTTGACCAGGCCGTCCGACTGTGCGGCGAGCTGGCGAGAGAGTGCAACCCGTTGTGCGGTAAGCGCTTGGTGTCGCTGCTGTTCGCTGGCCCCGTACTGCTGCCAGGCGATTAGCCCAGCGGTAAGGACGAGTACCAGCAGAATCGACAAGGTCACGGTGAACTGGCGCAATCGCCGGGTAGTGCGTCCGGCTGCTTCTTCTTCACGACGATGCGCCGTGGCGCTGCAGGTGAGGAAGTCGCGTTCCACAGACGTGAGGTCGCTTTCGCCGTCTGCAGGAAGAAAGGCCTCTTCGGCTGTGGTGAGCCGGGTGCCTCGATACAGCGCGCCGGGGTCACGGTTGAGGTCGTCCCAGGTCCGTGCGGCTTCGGTGAGTTGGCGGTGAAGGCGTAGCCGCTCGCGGGCGTCGTCGATCCATTGCCGCAGCCGGGGCCAGGCGGTGATCAGGGCTTCGTGGGCGAGGTCGACGGTGTTGTGGTCGAGCGTGAGCAAGCGGGCGCGGGCGAGGCGTTCGAGGACTGCGCCCGTGTCGTCGGGGTCACCGAAGTCGAGCTCAGTGCGAGGGGTGGGGCGCCGGGTGTCGGGGGTTCCCTCACCTGGTGTGATCAGGCGCAGCAGGATCCGGCGGGCGAGGTCGGCCTGGATGGGGGTGAGACGGCTGTAGGCGTCCTCGGCGGTGAGGGCGATCGCGCCGCGCAGGCCGCCGGCGGCTTCATATGCGTGGAGGGTGAGGGTGCGTGCCTTGCGGCGTCGCCAGGTCTCCAGCAAGGCGTGTGACATGAGCGGCAGCGCGCCCGGTTCGTCTTGCACCTCGTCGAGGATGCGCGTCGTCAGGGCGCGCTCGACGATCAGCCTGGCCGTCTGGGCGGGTTGGACGATGGCCTCGCGCAGTTCGTCCCGGCTCATCGGGCCGGCCAGTACCGTTGCGTCCTGCAGCGCGGCGGTCAGCCGCGGATGTGCAGCGCAGCGGCCGAGGAAGTCCGCGCGGACCGCGATCACCACGCGCAGCCGACTTGCCGGGTCGGTGGCGGCCAGCAGGCGGTCGATGAACTGGTCGCGTTCAGCGGAGTCAGTGCAGAGGGTGTACAGCTCTTCGAACTGGTCCACGATCAGCCAGGTGTCGCCATTCCCGTCAGCGGGCAGCAGGCGCTGGGGGTGACGGAGCGGGTGCTCGCCGGGCGTCAGCACGCGCAGGGCGGCCGGCTGGGGCGCCGTGGTGTCGGGGCGGCTCAAGCGGGGGATGAGCCCGGCGCGCAACAGGGAGGACTTTCCGCTGCCCGACGGGCCGAACACTGCGGTGAACCGGCCGAGGCAGGCCTGCTGGAACAGACGCTCTGAGAGTTCGTCACGGCCGTAGAAGAGATCTGCATCGGCGGGTTCGAAACGGGCCAGGCCCCGGTAGGGCGGGTCGGCCACTTCATCCTCGCCCCGGGGTTCGGCAGCCTCCTCCTCGGTCGCCTGACGCCAGCGTGCCTCCCACTCGGCCACATCGCCGTCGCACGCCTTCACGTAGGCCAGTAGAACCGGCAAGGTCGGCAGCCGCTCCCCGCCAGCCGCCTGCGACAGCGTGCTCGCCCCCTGACCGGCGCGCTGCGCCATCATCCGGTACGTCGGACTCCCGGCCCCCGCCCGCAGCTTCCGTAACTCGGCAGCGAAACGCTGCACCGGCCCTTGACTCGGATCGAGTGGGCTTTCCGGACGCCCCGGCATTGACAGCACCCCCACCTTTCGGCCGCCTCCCCCGTGGACGCGGCGCGATAGCCCGTCACGCTACGCACGCCCGTGACTGGAGGGCAAACCCGAGGCGCCTTCTTTTGTCAGCGCCGCAATGCGCTGCCCGTGACCTGCGGTGCAGCCATTGATCAGGGTTGCAAAACCGGCTGCCCATTCAATTCCGGAACCGCTGAACTCGGTGATGTGCCGCCCTGCAGCGGCGCCGGTGCGGAGAAGCCGCCGTCGCCTCACGGGGGTGGGCGACGGCGCCCCGCACTGGAAAGAACGCCGAGCCAGATGGTCGTCCTGCGCGCTCGGTGTCCAGACACCTCATCAACAAGGAGAGGGACGAAACATGAACACACGCAAGCGGGCCACTCTGTACGCTGCGGCAGCCGCACTTGCCGGAGGTCTCGCGGTGGTGGCCCCCGCCCAGGCGGCCACCGCCGCTCACCCCACGGCCGGCCCGACGGTCCAGCAGCGCACCGCTCTCAGGATTGGAGCTCTGGCAGCTCCGATGGCCCAGGCGTCTGCCACCAGCGCGGCCGCTGAGCGGAACTACATGGCTGGTGTCTGCGGACCTAACAACTCCGGCAAGTACGACATGGCGAACGTCGGCGGATGGAATCAGCACGACCAGTTCGTACACACCCCAAACTTCTGGCTCGATGGCGGATCGCAGTTGTGCGGCATCCAAGAGCACTGGTGGTTCAAGCCCCACCAAACTCTGGAGATCAATGTCCGGGGCGCTGTTGACGAGACGTGGCACCGTTTCTACCGGAAGTTCGACAACTGCAGCACAGAAGGAGGGTGGAAGGACCGCCGCTGGTGCACCGTTGGGTGACTGGGTCCTCGCCGAACACGAGCTCACTTTCGAGTACGTGCTGGCGATACAGGGCGACAGCGAGCACGCCCTTGCGACCGGCGTCGATCGAACGAGGGCCGTTCCGGCGCAGACCTACCTCTTGTTGCCACTGGCCGAGGACATCGTCCTTCCCGTCACGGACCTGGCGGCCGATGCCGATCCGTGCGCGGACTCCTTCGCCCTCGACGAGGTCGGGGGCGTTCTGCTGGCCGCGCTGGAGGAGTGGACGCGTGAGTGCGTCCCCAGTGCCATCTGGGCGGCGCGAACACCATCATCCGGTTCACCGAGAACGTCCTGCGGCGGGAGGGCGAGGGCATCGTCGACACCCTGAAGACGATGCGCACCGAGCACTTGGAGCGGACCCGCGCGGCATATCCCTCGCGGTGCGCACCGAACGCGCCGGTGTCCTGTATCAGATAAGTCCGGGCATCGTGTTGTGCTGACCTGCGGTGCCCGGACCTGAGTGAGACGGGACTCGGCGATGTGTCTCACTCAAGTCCGAGCAGGGGGCCGTGCTTGGGCAGTCCGTCGGGTAGTGGTCGCCAGGGCCGTGATGAGCTCAGACGTCGGCAGGTGTGGCGTCGAGGGCGGCGGGGTCGAAACCCGCCTCGGTCAGGACGTCGGCGGCGACTCCGCGGCCGACCTGGGCGAGTCCGATCAGCAGGTCGTCGCAGTCGATGCGGTCGGAGCCGTTCTGCTCGGATCGTGTCTCGGCGATGGCGATGGCCTTGCGGGAGTAGGGCGTCCATGCGATGCGCTCGGCTGCCTGGGAGGCGCCCATGCTCAGCCGGGTGCCGACCGACTGGTGGACGGTCTCCGGTGAGACATCGGCGGCCTGCAGAAGCCGGGTGGCGCTGTTGTCCTGCGCGGTCAGTCCCCAGAGCAGGTGCTCGGTGCCGATGTAGTTGTTGCGGTGCTGGACTGCCGCCTGCTTGACGTGGGTCATCGCCTGGCGGAGATCGTCGGTCATCGTCTCGGGGCTGTAGCGCTTGTGCGGTACGTGGAAGCGCTGCTGGACCGCTTGCCGGGTCACGCCCAGGGCAGCGCCGATGTCGGTCCACGAGGAGCCGTGCATCCGGCAGTGCTCGACGTAGTCCTCGACCAGGTCGTCCGCCAGCGCCTGCATCTGGCCTGCGAGTTGGGCGGCAACGGTCAGCAGGGCGAGCCAGTCGGGCTGTTCTTGGCCGCCGGGCCGGTGTGCGGTGTCGCATCTCCGGTCGACTTCCGCGATGAGATCGTCCAGGTCTGGAAGAGCCATGAGGCAAGTACGCCTTGACAATTTGGAATTGTCAAGGCGTACTTGCCTCACCTCGGGCGAGCCACGTAGGTCAGGTGTGACTCAGTTGAGGTGAGGTACTTCGCGGCTCTTCCTCCGACCACCGGCCGGAGGCCTTCCACAACGGTCGCCAGTCAAGTCCGGTGCGGACGTCGAGCGCCTGCGCCTCCACCCGCTTCCAGGCGCTGGCGGGCAGGCCGGTCAGCCGAGCCGACGTCGCCCGGCCGCCCTGGTGGATCTCGATGCCGTTGTCCGTTCGCTGCCAGATCCGCAGGCCGGGCATGCCATGGACTTCGCCGTCGCGCTCGTACGAAGGGAGGATCCTGCGGAGGATCTCGTGCTCACGCTGCTCGCTCTCCACCTCCAGCTCGATGCAGTCGACGCGGAGGCGCACTCGGCGGATCCCGAAGGGGTAAGCAGTGAAATCGCAACGGCAGTCGACTCGTAGAAGAGGTCAGCCTCGAAGCGGAGCTGTTCTCCTGTCGCCGCGGGGATTGGCGGCTGGCCGGCGCGTAGTTGGGACCGGGCCTGGTCGTACATCTCGTTCGTGCAGAGGCGACGTCGGTCGGCGAGTCGGCTGATCCGGTGACGGCGCATCGGGAGGTCCTGTTCCCCGTACCGTTCGGCCCGCCGGTACGGCGATCGAGCCGTTCCCGAGTGTCTGCTACGTGTGAGGCCGCGGTGTGAAGCTGGACTCCTTCGCTCCCCGCTGCAGGAGGCTCGATGAGCCGAGAGCATCCCGGGGAACACGGCCCAAGCGCGGCCGCCGATCGCAGCGTAAGCGGACGCAGCTCATCGCCCCGAGCTTCATCGCCCGATCGTGGGACGTGGCGCCATTCGCATGGGTTGTTGTCCGCGGACAACAACCCATGCGGGCACCGTTGTCCTGTCTCAGCGACATTAGTCGTTCGGGCGCCGCTGACCTGCGTGGACTGGATTGGGTGAGAGGCGTGGACTCGGTTCGTTGAGACAGGCCGCAAGTCCCGGGCCTGCCGCATCGCGTGCTGCGGCCCTCCTCCGATCCGCAGTTTCTGAGCAATTCCGCGTGACCTTCAGCACCGTCCGAGCAAACTCTGATGATCACGAGTAGCGGTTACGTTCCGCGGTTGTCAGCTGCAACTCTTCGACACGGCGTTCACCCGGATCTAGCCACCTGGTGCCGGCTGGACCGGCGCGGGAGTGCGTTTGGCGGCGCGGCTGACGATGGCCGTCTCAACATGGGTGATACCCAGGCCGACCAGGTCGCGGGAGAGGAAGCCGTAGAGGGCCGTCAGGTCCGGGAAGTACGCGGCCGCGTGCAGGTTCGAAGGTCCCGACGTCGCGAACGCACCGTGCACCGAGGGGTGATCGGCCAGCGCCTTCCCGGCAGCGGCCAGATGGTCGGGGGCCACGTGCAGCAGGAGCTTGGCCTCGATGGGCAGCCCGAGACGGCGCGGATCGACCAGGACCTGGGTGATCAGACGGCCCTGGGCGGCCAGTTGGGCGAGGCGGCGGCGCACCGTGCTCTCCGGGTGGCCCGTTCGGGCGGCCAGCGCCGCCGCAGTCAGGCGCGCGTCGCGGGTGAGGGCGTCGATGAGGGACTGTTCCAGGGCATCGGTGTCGACGCCGTACAGGCCCGAAGAACTCGAAGCGGTCGCCCCAGGGACCGGCTCGGCTGGTCTCAGCTCCGCGCGTTCGGGCGCGGTCAGCACCTGGTGACGCCACTCGGAGGTGAGCCGGAAGACGTGCAGGATCGTGGCGCTCTCCAGAGACATCACCGCCTGAGTGGCGGGCAGTTGACGGAAGACCAACGGGTCGCGTGAACCCGGCTCGGTGCGGGCAACCGCGAAGATCTCGTCCCCCGCGGTGGTGACGTCGATGAACGGGATGTCCTCGCGGGCCGCGAGCGCGGCCACGATCGTGTCGAGCTTTCCCCGCAGGACCCGTATGCGCAGGAACAGGGCCCCGGCCGCGCCACCGCCCCGCGGTCGCGCGACCGGTGAGATCACCACGCGCACGGTGCCGTCGGCGCCGAGCGCCTGCAGGCGGCGGCGCACGGTGGCGGGGCTGAGACCCAGCACATGGGCCGCCCGCTCCGCGGTGACGCGGCCGTCCCACTGCAGCACCGCCACCAGCCGCTGATCCATGAGGCTCAGTACGGAATCCGCCGATGCGCGCGCCATAGAGGAAAGTTTCGCTCATTCCGCCGCCGTACGGAGCCCGTCCCGGGGACTGCGCCCCAAGCATGGATGGCATCCACTCCGCCCCGTGCCTGGCACGCGTCAGCGTCGGCGGACCCGAGCCACGGAACGAGCACCCGATGATCCTCGACCCGCGCATCCGGTTCCCCGGCCTGATCGGCTGACTATCGGCCCCTGCTGGGCCAGAGCCCCCGCCGCCCGAAAACGACGATTCACCACGGAGGTCCATGTGCCCGCGTTCAAGCAACGGGAGAAAGTACGCTTCGCCAGCGGTGACACCTCGTGTGCCGCCTGGCACTATCCAGGGTCCAACGGCGGCTGCGTGATCATGGCCGGCGGAACCTCGGTGACGAAGGAGCCGGCCTCGGACCTGTTCGCCGCGCGGTTCAACGACGCCGGTTTCGCGGTCCTGGCCTTCGATCACCGACGGTTCGGGGAGAGCGGAGGCGCGCCGCGCCAGATCGTCCGCTTCGACGAGCAGGTCGCCGACTGGCACGCCGCGATCGAGTGCGCGACCGGTCTGCCGGACGTCGACCCGGACAAGGTCTCGGTCTGGGGCTTCTCGCTCGCGGGCGGCCACGTCTTCCGTGTCGCGGCCGACCACCCGCGACTGGCCTGCGCGATCGCACAGACCCCGCTGGTCGACGGCCCCGCAGTCGCTCCCCACGCGCTGCGCTCCATGACACCCCTCGCAGCGCTACGTCTATTCGGCCGGGGCGTTGCGGACGCGCTCGGGAGCATCGCCGGACGGCCGCCGCTGCTGGTCCCGACCGCAGGACCGCGCGGCGCGGTCGCCTCGCTCACTACGCCCGATGCCATGGACGGCGACCGGGCCCTCGATCCCGACCGCCGCCACGCGAACTGGGAGCAGACGGTCGCCGCACGGATCGCCCTCCAGATCGGCGGGTACCGGCCCGGCCGTCATGCCTCCCGAATCCGCTGCCCCCTGCTGGTCGTCGTATGCGACCAGGACCAGAGCGTGCTCACCGACCCCGCCGTCCGGGCGGCCCGGAACGCACCTCAGTCCGAGGTGGTTCACCTGGCGGGCCGCCATTACGCCCCGTTCCTCGAGTCGCACGAACAGGCCGTCGCAGCGGAGATCTCCTTCCTAGAGAAGCATCTGGATCCCCGCGATCCCAGGTGAGGCAGAAGCACCCGTTCCATCGACCAACCACGACTCGAAGCCGACCTGCCGCCCGGTCGTCGCCCAGTATCAGGCCGGGAGGTGACGCCCACCGCGCGACCGGCGAAACGTGCGTACCGGAGCGACATCCTCGAACCGGCCCGTCGCACAGTCCCGCATCGGACGACGACGACGTTCGTGCACCGCGTCCACATACGACAACTCGATGCACGGCCATCCAGGAGCCACTTCGGAGACCGAGAAGTACAGGGCGAAGCGTGCGGTCCGCGAGACTACCGCCCGGGCCCTCCGCGAAGCGATGCGTCGCGAGCTGGATGTCGCCCCGGGCTAGTGCTCCGACCGCATAGGTTCACCGGGTCGGGGTGGTGCTTCCCTTGTGCCAAGCGGGCGTTCAGGCGCTCAGGAACGCTCGCCTGAGGGCTTGGAAGGGGTCCGGCTGCGTCGCCCGCAAGGACAGTCTGGCCTCCAGGTTCCATGTGTCGAACTGAAGGAACCCTGCTGACACGCGCTGTCCGACCTGCACAACGTCGAAGGCGGCTTCGATGCGCCGCCAGGACAGTTCGGGGATCGTGATGAACCCGACGCCGGGGAAGACCGGGTGGTCGGGGCGCCGGGGAAGACCGGGTGGTCGGGGCCGTCGTCCAGCACCACGAACACTGTCGCTCCAGCCGGACAGGCCGTGGTAGACGATCCCCGGCAGCCCGTGGGAAGCTCACATCCCGTGCTGCCAGTGATCTTCATTCATGGTCTGATCGGCTCATTCGCCCACCCACGCGCCCTCGCGCCGCTCCACCCGGCCCCTACCTTCTGCCCTGACCTGCACGGCTACGGGGCCGATGCCCGGGCCGAGCCCGGCATTATCACCATCGATGCACAGGTGGAACACCTGCGTGCGGCCATTGACCAGCAGCTGCCGGGCGGTCGCGTCCATCTGATCGGGCATTCGGTCGGCGGCGTGATCGCCGCCGCATTCGCCCACCGGTTCCCGGAACGGACCGCATCGCTGGTCAGCGTCGAGGGCAACTTCAGTCTCGCGGACGCTTTCTGGTCGCAACAACTGGCCGCCAAGACAGCCGCCGAGGTGGAGCAGATCGTGCAGGCCGACCGTGCCGATCCCGGGCGTTGGCTGCGTGCCGCAGGCATCGAACCGACCAGGGAGCACCTCCGCTCTGCGACACAAGACCTGGCCTATCAGCCCGCTTCGACCATCCACGCCATGGCTCGCACTGTCGTCGAGTACACCGCTGGACCTGACTACCAGCAGTTGCTGCGGGACGTGTTCGAGCGCGTCCCGGTCCATCTGGTCGCCGGGGCCCGCTCACGCGAGGGGTGGGACGTGCCTGCCTGGGCTCTGTCCGCCGCAGCCAGTTACACCGAGCTTCCCCGCACGGGCCACATGGTGATGCTTGAAGCGCCCGAGGAGTTCGGCGCACTCCTCGTCGAGCTCCTAGCCCCGGCGTCAGCAGGCCAGGTCAGCACCCCAGAGTGACAGTTCGGGACTCCTGGCCGCTTCGGACTTCCTTTCAAAGGAACTGCACCCGATCAAAAACACCTCCTGAGACGAAGGCGGTCAGGCGACGGCACCGGTCGTGCTGAGGGCGATGGCCTTGCGTGCGAGGTGGGAGAGATGGGCGACGCGGGGATCACGGTGCCAGGGCATGCATCGACGCGAGGCACCGGCCAGCTCCTCGAGCAGCCGCTCCCGCACGTTCCCCGCCATGCCCCGCTCCTCTTCGCCCCGCATCGTCTGTGCCGCGCAGAGATCGTGTGACGCGGCCTCTCCAGACGTAGCACTCGTTCCCTTGACCGGCGCACTGATCTGCCTGGCCGGCATGGCCGTGATCATGTGGGCGCCGAGGGGCCGATGAACCGCCCTCAGGACGGCTCGTCGGGCAGCAGCCCCAGCTGCCCCAGGAACTCCATCTCGTCGAAGTACAGCCGGTAGTCCGCGATCCGCCCCTCCGCGTCGACGGTGGCCAGGTCCACCCCGCGGATCCTGACCTCCTTCTGCGTCGGAGGCAGCGTGTCCCCCGAGGGCAGTTGGATCGGCCCGGTGTTCCGGCCGCTGAAGAACCCCTCGTCTATCGCCGTGTTCCCTATCTCGTACGAGTGCACCGACTCGTACGACCCCTCCGGGATCGCTTCCGTCATCTGCCGCCAGTACTCGGCGATGTTGTCGCGCCCGTGGATCTCCCCTCCGTCAGGGGTGAACGCGACCGCATCCGCTGCGTAGAGTTCACCGATGGTCTTCGGATCCGCGTGCGTGGTGACCGCCTCCGTGAGCCGGTCCATGACCTCACGTGCCTGCCCCATGATTCACCTCCCGAGCCGAAGGATCACCCATCCCATCGTCCCACCGGAGCCCCGCCGAGGCCCACCGCAGCACCCGACCGCAACCCGTCCACGCGCCCGGCCCGCCTATCCTGCCCGGACAGGCATTCGACGGTCCCCACCGGACCACGCAGGAGGAGCAGCCCATGGCCACTGGGGGCCGACGACCGGGTGGCCGCCCAGGTCGCGGCCGATCTGCTACGCCGTTCCGCGGTGGCGGACCAGGTGCCCGCCAAAGCGAGGGTCGAGGCGATCCGGGACATTCGCGAGCGCGGACCGGCTGTGAACGTCACCCTTCAGTGACTGCGGCGCCGCCGGGTGTACGAAGAGAATCCCGCGATCGCGCCCCCGGCGATGAGGACGATGCCGAATCAGGGGCCGACGGCTCCGGCGGCGCCGCCGAGTGTGGTGATGATCGCGATTACGTATATCGCACCCAAATAGACTGCGCCGGCAATGCGATGAGTCCGGACAATCCGGGGCCAGACCTGTCCGGACCTAGGGTCTGTTGTGAAAGTGGATCTTGATCGTGGATGATCACGTCCTGTGGGACGTGGTGATCTGACGAACGGCCAATGGGCCCGGCTTGCACC
>NZ_JBSFJW010000070.1:0-17071 GCF_053598255.1 Streptomyces sp. NPDC001157 | reverse complement strand
CCGGTCCGGCAGCAACGGCTCGATGCGTGCCCACTGGGCGTCAGTCAACGACACACCAGACCAACGATCCGATGATCTGAAGGAAACGGCCTAGTGCCGGCAGGTTTCCTTGCCGCCGTCCTGGTCGGCGCCGACCGACACCGAGTAGGCCAGGCCCGTGCCGACCTCGGGCTCGGGTGAGAAGCCCTTGGGGTGAAGGTCGACCTCGAGCAGCAGGTGCCGGCCCTGCTCGGTCCTGGTCCAGCAGGCGTCCTCCACGCCGCCGGCCGGTGCCGCGGGGTCGGGGTCCCGCTCGAAGTGCCAGCCGGCCGCGGCGGCGGCGTGGGTGTAGTAGGTGATGACGTCATCGGGTTCGCCCGAGAACGCGTACAGGCGGTCCGCGTGCAGCCAGGGTGCTCCGCTGCTGTCGTCGTCGCATCCGGTGGTCACGCCCACACCGCGGTAGTTGGCGGGTGCCGAGGCGTCGGCGGGAGCCGAGCTGAGCATTGGCTGCTCGGCCAGCCTCTTCAGGTCGGTGGCCGCGTCGCCGCATCCGTCGCCGCCGACGGCGGAACACGCGCCGAGGAAGGCAGTCGGCAGGAGCAAGGCGGCCGCCAGCATGATGCGGGAGCCTGCGGACGATGATGCGTGGGACAACGGCGCTCCTGGGAGTGCGGGAAACCTCGGGTGTACGGGGCCTGGTGACCGGGCGTGGGCTTCGTTCATGGGAGTCCGCACCCGGCTTGTCCATCATCCCGTCACTGCCTCCCCGGCTGCCAAGGGACCGCGGTTGCCGTGCATCCCCCTTGACTCGGGGCCCTTCGACCGGCAACTCGACCAGGGGGAAGGGGCCTCAGCCGAGATCGATGTCCGGTCGGTACATGTCCAGCCACACCGCCAGGTCCAGCGCGCGTTCCAGACCACGCCGTTCGGACTGCGTGCTCACGGGCGTGTCGCGGTGGGCGACGCGGTGCAGGCGGTCGCGGTCGACGAGGTCGAAGACGGGATGGGCGGGCTGGGCCAGCAGGTCCTTGGCCTGGTCCTGGAGTGCGGTGGCGTACCGGGGGTCCTGCGTGGACGGATAGGGGCTCTTGACCCTGTCGTACACCGACTTCGGGAGCAGATCGGCGGTCGCCTCGCGCAGCAGGCTCTTCTCCCTGCCGTCGAAGGACTTCAGCGACCAGGGCGTGTTGTAGACGTACTCGACCAGGCGGTGGTCGCAGAACGGGACCCGGACCTCGAGGCCGACGGCCATGCTCGCGCGGTCCTTGCGGTCGAGCAGGACGCGGACGAAGCGGGTGAGGTGGAGGTGGCAGATCTGCCGCATCCGGTACTCGAAGTCGCTCTCGCCGTCGAGGCGGTGGACACCGCTGACGGCGCTGCGGTAGCCGTCGGCGACGTATCCGTCCAGGTCGAGGGAGGCGAGCAGGCCCGGGCGCAGGACCTCGGCGTCCTCGCCGAAGTGGCGGCGGAGGTTCACCAGCCAGGGGAAGGTGTCGCCGCGTCGGGCCTCCTCGTCGAAGAACTGCAGGTAGCCGCCGAACACCTCGTCGGCGGACTCGCCGGACAGGGCGACGGTCGACTGGTCCCGGATGGCCCGGAACAGCAGATACAGCGAGGCGTCCATGTCGCCGAGCCCGGCGGGCAGGTCGCGGGCCCTGATCACCTCGGCGCGGATGTCGGGGTCGGCGAGCGTCTGCGCGTCCAGCACGATGTCCTGGTGTTCGGTGTGGGCGGTACGGGCCACGTCGTGGACGAACGGGGTGTCGGGCGTGCCGCGGAGTTCGTCGGCGACGAAATGGTCGGTCCAGCCGACGAAATCGACGGCGAAACTGCGTACCTTCTCGCCGTGTTCGCCGAGTTGGCGTGCGGCGAGCGCGGTCATGGCCGAGGAGTCGAGGCCGCCGGAGAGCAGGGTGCAGCGGGGCACGTCGGCGACGAGTTGGCGGCGCACGATGTCGTCGAGGAGGGAGCGGACGGTGGCGATGGTCGTCTCGCGGTCGTCGGTGTGGGGCCGGGTCTCCAGCTGCCAGTAGACGCGGCGCCGCACCCCCGAGCGGTCCACGGTGACGACGGTGCCCGGTTCGACCTCCGCCATCCCGTCCCACCCGGCGTGCCCCGGAGTCTTGATCATCGTGAACAGTTCGCGCAGGCCGTCCAGTGTGACGCGGGCGGGGGCCAGGGGGTTGGCGAGGATCGCTTTGGGTTCGGAGCCGAACAGGACGCCGTCGGGTGTCGGGTAGTAGTAGAAGGGCTTGATACCCATGCGGTCCCGGATCATCACCAGCTTGTCCTGGCGGCCGTCCCAGACGGCGAACGCGTACATGCCGTTGAGCCGTTCGGCGACCTGCTCGCCCCATTCGAGGTAGCCGTGCAGGACCACCTCGGTGTCGGAGTCGGTGGTGAAACGGTGGCCCCGGCCGGTGAGTTCGCGGCGCAGTTCGGTGAAGTTGTACGTCTCCCCGGAGTAGACGAGTGCCACGCTCCCGCGCGGGGTGCCGACGGCCATCGGCTGCCGGCCGCCGGGCAGATCGATGATCGCGAGCCTGCGGTGCCCGAGGGCCGCGGGGCCCTGCACCCAGGTGCCGCGGTCGTCGGGGCCTCGGCAGGCCATCGTCTCGGTCATTGCATCCAATACGAGCGTCTCGGTGCGCAGGTCGCGATCGAACGAGATCCAGCCGGTGATGCCGCACATGCGGTGCCTCCTGCTCCAGGGTCCGCCCGGGATGCCGTCTCACCTGTGGTTTCTCGCATGCAACGACGCCCCGTCAGCAGACAAGATGTAACTGCCACGCATATGCGAGGGTGCGCCGCACCGATCGCCTGGTCAACACGGCCGTAACTTCAGCAGCGCGCCGACCCGCCCTTTTCGGCCCCACTTTGCATCGGCGAAACGCGCGGGGCCGTGTGCCACCGGGCCGGCCCCGCCGGGAATCGGCCACGGGCAAAAACTTCCCCACCGCGGAGCCATTCGGGCGGGGGGGGTCAGCCGCCCGTCGACTCCCGGATCACCAGGCAGAAGCCTCCGGCGACTTCCTGGTGCCGGGCCGGAGGCTCGGTCTGCTCGATGCGCCTGATCAGGAGGTCGACCGCCCGCTCTGCCATACCGTCGTGGTCGGGATCGACGCTGGAGAGCGACGGGATGAAGAACTCGCCCTCCGACACGTTGTCGAAGCCGATCACCTTCACCTGGTCGGGTACGCGCGTGCCGACGTCGGCGAGGCCCCGCAGCACGCCCATGGCAAGGGCGTCGGTCACACAGAACACACCGTCGAAGCCGAGCCCGCTCTTGGCCATCTCCCGGGCCCGTTCGGCACCTTCGCGCATACCGAGCCGGTCCACCTGCTGCACCAGGGCGCGGTCCGCGGACAGGCCCGCGTCCTCCAAGGCCTTGCGGTAGCCCGCGATGCGGAGGCTGGAGGTGTCCACTTCCTCTACCGCCCCGCAGACGATGGCGATACGCGTGCACCCCCTCTCGATCAGATGCCGGGTGGCGGCACGGGCCGCGTCGAAGTTGGGCATGGCGACGTGGTCCACCGGCCCGCCGAAGATCCGGTCGCCGAGGATGACCACCGGGTGGTCCACCCTGAGCCGCTCGGCATCGCCCTGCCCCATGCCCGCGGCGCTCAGGATGAGCCCGTCGTAGAGCCGGTTGCGGGACAGTGACAGCGCGTCCAGCTCGTTGTCCCGGGAGGCGGTCTGTTCGATGCTCACCCTGAGGCCGCGTCGCTCGGCCGCGGCGATGATGGTGGCGGCCAGCAGCCCGTAGTAGGCGCTGTCCACCTCCGGAACGGCGAGGCCGATGGTTCCGGTACGACCCTTGCGCAGATTGCGGGCGGCGACGTTGACCCGGTAGTCGAGCCGGGCCATGGCCTCGAGCACCTTCTCGCGCGTCGCGGGGCGGACGTTGGGATGGTCGTTGATGACGTTCGAGACGGTCATCGGTGAGACCCCGGCCGCCTTCGCCACGTCCTGGATCGTTGTCACCTCACCTCCGGCTCCTCGCGGTCGGGTTGTGTCAGCCGAGCGGGGCGCCGACCGTGACGAACGAGTGCGGCGGCAGCGTCAGAGTGAGCCCCTGCTCGGTGGCCTTGAGGGCCTCGAAGGGGCGCGGGGCGACCCTCTCCGGCGAGCCCGGCGTGTTGTGGTCCTGGAGGCGGTCGGCCGTCAGGATGCGGGCGCTCGGTTCACCGACGGCACCGCCGCGCAGGTCGAGCGTCACCTCGGCGGGCTCTTCGGCGTCCAGGTTGGACAGCGAGATCAGCACCGCCCCGTCCTTGACGCTGGCGGAGGCGGACAGGGTCTCCAGCTCCGTGTCGCCGACCGTGCGCCGCAGGGCGTCGCCGCGCAGATGGACGGCGAGTGAAGTGGCGTCCTGGTGGCCCTTGTTCATCTCGAAGACGTGGTAGGTCGGGGTCAGCACCAGGCTGTCGCCGTCGGTCAGGAGCATCGCCTGCAGGACGTTGACGGTCTGCGCGATGTTGGCCATGTACAGGCGGGCCGCGTGCCGGTGGAAGATGTCGAAGTGGGTGGCGGCCACGAGCGCGTCGCGCAGGGAGTTCTGCTGGAACAGGAAGCCCGGGTTGGTGCCCGGCTCCACGTCCCACCAGGTGCCCCACTCGTCCAGCACCAGCCCGACCGTGCGGCCCGGGTCGTAGAGGTCCATCACGGTGGAGTGGCCGGTCAGGATGCGGTCGAGGCGGCGGGCCGCGACCATGGTGCGGTAGTAGTCGTCGGTGTCGAAGAGGGTCGCGCTACCCTTGGCCTCCCAGGGGCCGGCCAGCGTGTAGTAGTGCACGGACAGGCCCTGGAAGAAGTTCTTCGGGGTGGCCTCGCAGCCGAAGCAGCTGATCTGCTGCATCAGCGTCTCGGTCCACTTGTAGTCGGCGTCTGAAGCGCCCGAGGCGATGCGGTAGAGCTTGTTGTCACCGTGGTCGCGGCAGTAGGTGGCGTACTGGCGGGCCAGGTCGGCGGAGTATTCGGCGCGCATGTTGCCGCCGCAGCCCCAGGTCTCGTTGCCGATGCCCCAGAACCTCACCCGCCAGGGCTCCTCGCGGCCGTTGGCCCGGCGCAGCCGCACCATGGGGCTGTCGCCGTCACGGGTGAGGTACTCCACCCACTCGCTCATCTCCCGCACGGTGCCGGAGCCGACGTTGCCGCTGATGTACGGCTCGGCGCCCAGCAGCTCGCACAGCGCCATGAACTCGTGGGTGCCGAAGTGGTTGTTCTCCTCGACGTCTCCCCAGTGCGTGTTGACCATGCTCGGCCGCTGCTCGCGCGGGCCGATGCCGTCACGCCAGTGGTACTCGTCGGCGAAACAGCCGCCCGGCCAGCGCAGGTTGGGGATGTCCAGGGCACGCAGCGCCCGGACGACGTCGAGGCGGATGCCGCCCTCGTTGGGTATCGGAGAGTCCTCACCGACCCAGAAGCCGCCGTAGACGCAGCGGCCGAGATGCTCGGCGAAGTGACCGTAGAGGTGACGGCTGATCCTCGGGCCCTCGATGTCGAGGTTGATGACCGCGGTGGCGTTGGGCACGGACGTACTCCTGTGTCGAGAGGCGGACACTGCACGACAACCGCTTTCTTGTAGCGATACAAATGTAGCTGCCGCCGTCCCGCCTTCACCAGGGGAGGTGATTCAGGACTGCGTGACCTTGCGGCCGTGGTCGGCGGCGTACGCGGCGAAGACCTCCGTCGTCGTGCCGCCCGTGTGCAGAAAACGCTGGTCGAGAATGGTGGCGAGGTCGTCCAGCGCGCCGGCGAGCAGGTTCCCGGTCAGTCGCACGTCCGGACGTCGGGCCGCCTGCCCTTGCCGGGCGAGGGCGACGGCGAAGCCGAGGATGGCGGCCAGGGAGGAGTGGTCCTCGCCGTCGTGGAAGTAGTAGGCCTCGGCGTACTGGGTGAAGTCGATGCGGACTTGTACGACCTCGGTGGCCAGGCTGTCCAGCAGCGCCGCTCCGGCCACGCTGTCGATGTGCCCGGCGGTCGGGGCCGAGCGGTGCAGCAGCGCCAACCGGATGGCCAGGACCCGTCTGCGGGTCAACGCGGGGTAGATCTCCAGCACCCAGGAGACCGTGGCCGTCAGGAGGGCGAAGCCGACGAGGGCCTCCAGCGGGGAGACCAGGCGGAGCCACCCTTCGCCGGGTGTGATGTCCCCCAGGCCGAGGGTGGCGACGGTGACCAGGGACAGATAGACCGAGTCGAGCAGCGCGGGCTGCTGTGCCGCCCTGGAACCGGGCGTGAGCGTGAACGCGCCCGGCATGTGGGGCCAGTAGATGATCGCCCAGCCCAGGATGATGATGACGGCCCAGAGTCCCACCACCGTCACCATGGCGAGCGGTCCGACGAGGCCGACCAGGCGGGGGCGGCGCCGGGCGAGTCGCCACATCCTCGTCATGACGAGTCGGCTGATGCCTCCGTGGCGGGTGGGGTGCCAGAGCGTGTGGAACAGATCCCGCAGGACGGCCAGGACCAGTCCGACGCCGACCAGCGAGACCAGCCACTCCATCCACGTCTCCCACGAGCCCGTTCCATGAAGCGCCTCGGCGGCTCCAGGCAGCGAGGGACCTCGCACCTCCCGCCCGATTTTGCCCTGGTTTCGAGGGCTATGCCAAGGGCGGCGTCGGCTGGTGCGTCTGCCTCACGGCATACAGGTGCGCCGGGTGTGCGGCTGCCCGTCGGGGGTTGTGACGCCCGGCGGGCGGCGCGATGGCGGCGAGGGCTGCCGGCGTGCCCGCCGACCGGGCCGTCACGACCAGCGGCCGCGCCCTCGGCTTCAGCACCCGGTGGCGGGCGATCCCGCTGCGTGCGCCACACCCCCGCTTCGCCATTGTCGTCTCGGTCCGCTAGGCGGTGACCAGGGCGAGCGTGAAGCCGTCGTAGCCCTTGGCGCCGACGGTCTGAATGGTGGTGGCGGTGAGCCGGGGGTGTTCCGCGATCAGCTCGGTGAAGCGGCGGACGCCCCGGACGCGCGGGTCGGCGTCGGCGGGGTCGGTGACCGCGCCGTCGCGGACGACGTTGTCGCCGACGATGACGCTGCCGGGCCGGGTGAGCTCGAGCGCCCACTCCAGGTAGGCGGGATTGGAAGGCTTGTCGGCGTCGATGAAGACCAGGTCGAACGGTCCCGCCCCCTCGTCCGCCAGCCGGGGCAGAGCGTCCAGGGCCTTCCCGACGCGCAGGTCGACGATGTGGTCGAGCCCGGCGCGGGAGACGTTGGCGGCGGCCACGGCGGCATGATGCTCGTCGGCCTCCAGGGTGACCAGGCGTCCGTCGACCGGCAGGGCTCGGGCGAGCCAGATGGTGCTGTAACCGCCGAGCGTGCCGATCTCCAGGATCGAGCGCGCGCCCTGGATGGTCGCCAGCAGGTTCAGCAGCTTGCCCTGGTTGGGGGCGACCTGGTGCGGCGGCAGCCCTGCCCTCTCGCTGCCCGTGGCGGCCGCGAGCAGCGCTTCGTCCTCCTCGACCAGCAGGCCGTTGAAGTAGTCGTCGACAGCGGTCCAGGTGTGCTGAGACACGGTCGGTTCCCCCTAGTCCACAGTAAGTTCCTAAAGGGAACCTACTACGGATCTCCGATGGCCCGCCAAGGGTTTTCAGCTTGTGAGGATGACGAGCTGCTGCGTCGCTCGGGTCATGGCGACATAGCGGTCGACCGCTCCTTCGATGCCCGTGCCGAACGCCTCCGGGTCGACGAGGACGACCAGGTCGAACTCGAGCCCCTTCGACAGCGCCGGGGTCAGCGACCGGACCCGGGGCGTGCCCGGGAACGTGGGATCGCCGATGACGCAGGCGATCCCTTCGGCATGGGCGGCGAGCCAGGTGTCCAGGATCGAGTCCAACTCCGCGACGGAGCCGTGTACGACGGGGATGCCACCGCTGCGGATGGAGGTCGGCACGTTGGCGTCCGGGAGTGCGGCCCGGATGACCGGCTCGGCTTCCGTCATGACCTCTTCCGGCGTGCGGTAGTTGATGCTCAGGGAGGCCACCTCGACCCGGTTCAGCCCGATCCGTGAGAGCCGTTCCTGCCACGACTCCGTGAACCCGTGCCTGGCCTGGGCGCGGTCACCGACGATGGTGAAGCTCCGGGACGGGCAGCGCAGCAGCAGCATCTGCCATTCCGCATCGGTCAGTTCCTGGGCCTCGTCCACGACGACGTGCGCGAACGGGCCGGCGAGCAGATCCGGTTCGACGCCGGTCAGTTCGGCTTCGTCGACCAGGCTGACCTTGGCGTCCTGGCCGCGCAACATCCTCACCAGGCCTTCGCCGTCGTCGCCGTCGGCGCCGGAGTCGGCCGCCGCGTCGATGAGGTTGTCCACGACCTGCGCCATGCGCTCGCGCTGGGCGGCGATGACGGCCGCGTGCCGGCGCTTGCGCAGGGCCGTCTCCGGATCGCCGAGCCGCTGCCGGGCGGCGTCCAGGAGCGGCAGATCGGACACCGTCCAGGCCTGGGCATCAGCCCGCTGCAGCTTGCGGACGTCCTCGCGACTCAGCCAGGGCGCGCACATCCGCAGATAGGCCGGCACCGACCACAGGTCTGAGACCAGGTCGGCAGCTTCGAGCAGCGGCCATGCCCGGTTGAGGGTCCCGACCAGCTCCTTGTCCTGCCGCAGCGCTCTGCGGAACTGCTCCGGCGGCAGGTCGTCGCCGTCGTATCTGTCTCCCAGGATCGTGACCAGCTTCTCCCAGATCTGATCACGCGCCTCGTTGTGCGGGGTGCCGGGTTCCGGCGCGTCGAACGCCTCGGCCCAGTCGGCGGCGGTCAGCCGGATGTCGGTCCAGTCGACGGTGACCGTCATGCCCTCGGCGGGCGGCTCCTCGTAGAACCGGACCGCCTTCTCGATCGCCTTGACCATCTGCGCGGACGACTTCAGACGCGCCACGTCCGGGTCGGCCTCGACACTCGCGTCGGCTCCCTCGTCGACGAGGTCCCGCAGGATGCAGGTCTGCACGCCCTCCTCACCGAGGCTCGGCAGGACGTCGGCGACATAGTCCAGGTAGGGCCGGTGCGGACCGACGAACAGCACGCCGCCACGACGGTGACCGAGGCGGGGGTCCGAGTAGAGGAGATGGGCGGAACGGTGCAGAGCGACGACGGTCTTGCCGGTGCCGGGACCGCCGTCGACGACGAGAGCACCGCGGGATCCCGCCCGGATGATGGCGTCCTGGTCGGCCTGGATGGTGGCGAGCACGTCCCGCATCCGGGCCGAACGGTTGCTGCCCAGGCTGGCGATGAACGCGGACTGGTCGTCGAGCGCGGCGCGCCCTTCGAGCCCGTCGGTGGTGAACACCTCGTCCCAGTAGTCGCTGATCCGGCCGCGCGTCCAGCGGTAGCGTCGGCGGCTGGCCAGGCCCATCGGGTTGGCGTGGGTGGCCGCGAAGAACGGCTCGGCAGCGGGAGAGCGCCAGTCGAGCAGCAGGCGACGCCCCGTGCTGTCGGTCAGACCGAGTCGTCCGATGTACACGGGCTCGGGGTCGTCCGCGCCGACGATGTGTCCCAGACACAGGTCCAGGCCGAAGCGGCGCAGGGTGCGCAGCCGAGCGGTCAGCCGGTGGACCTCCATGTCCCGGTCCATCGCCTGCCGGCCGATGCCGCCGGGTGCCTTGAGCTCGGCGTCGAGGCGGGCGGACAGCTCGGCGATCGTCTGCTCGAGGTTCTCCGCGATCGCCGCGAAGTGCTGCTCGTCGCCGGCGATCAGGGTCGGGTCGGCCTTGTGGGCGAGTCGGTCGGGAAGGTCGAACGCACGGGTGGTCAGGGGGGTCATGTCACCAGACAGAACATGCACGTCGTGAAACTCCCATTTCCGCAGCTTGTGGCCTCGGCGTGCGATTGTGCGGCACGACCGGGGCCTTGCCGCAAGGCCCCCAGTGCGCTATAAGTTGAGAGTGGCAAGGAGTGAGTGACCTCCTTGCCCTTGTTTTTTCTGCCGGCTTTTCTGCCTGTGCCGGTGGCCTTGAGCAATGTGCTCAGGCCAGTTCGCCGCGCAGGATGCTGTAGCGCACGCCGTCACGCCACTGTCCGTCGCGGAAGGCGATGCTGCGCAGGACGCCCTCGCGGGTGAACCCGACCTTCTCCAGGGCGCGTTGTTCGGGGATGTTGTCCGCTTCGGTGTCCGCCTCGATGCGTACGACCGTTGTGTTCGCGAAGAGGTAGTGCACCAACTGCCGTTGCGCCTCGGTTCCGACGCCCCTTCCGCGGGCCTCCGGCAGCAGGTTGATGCCCATGTTCCAGTAGGTGGTGGTCCGGGTGGGCCTGACCTGCCGCCAGGCGACGAACCCCAGCCGCTCCGCGCCGCGCACCACCATCAGATGCCCTGCGTCGTCGCCGAGCAGGCCGTTCTCCGCCCACTGACGCCGCCAGCGCCCGGTGTCCCACCAGCCCCACCACTGGAAGGGCACGACGGTCTCCGGATCGATGAGGAAGCGTTCCATGACAGGCAGGTCGGGCTCGGCCACCGGACGCAGCGCAACGTCGTCGATGCTCATGTGCGCCACCCTACGGCGCGACTCGACGGTTGTCCGCGCTCCGTGGACAGGGTCAACTCCCGTGCTCCGCCCAGCCGGTGAGGTCAACGACCTCCCGCGCGATGTCCCCGACGGTACGTCCGTCCGTCACAACACGCACCGCCTCCGCGGGGGCCCGCCGGTCCAGGATCCGGGCCTTGCGAGCGCTGCCCTCAAGCTCCCTCTCCAACTCCGAGCCGAGTTCCCGCCGTACCAGCCGCTCTCGGGCGGTGGCATCGGAGGCGGTGAGCAGGACCCGTACGGCGCGCACCTCCGCCCCCATGGCACGCTCGAACATGCCCGCCGCCTCGGGGAGCACACTCGCCGTGTTCGTGTAGATCAGACGGCGACAGCCGCGCCGGGCGAAGTTCGCCCATACCGCGGTCAGATTGCTCTCGGTGATCTCCGCGCGATGCGGATCGCCCTCCGGCGCCGGGTGCACCTGCCCCATGAAGTCACCGTCGATGACCGCGTGGGCAACCGCCGCGGCCCGCAACAGCGCCGACACCTCCCACCCGACCGTCGTCTTGCCGACTCCGGCCCGTCCTCCGATGAGCAGCACCTCCGCGCGTTCCATGGGACGCAGCGTGCCAGTTCGCAGCCGGGCGAGGCGAGCCGATATGGCGGGTTCAGGGGGCAAAGCACAGCAAGAAGCAACAGGTGCTCCGCGGGCGCGGACAGCGTGGCTACGGGGGTTTTGCGGCCGTAGGTCCAGGAGCCCTCGGTGTCCGTGGCCGCAAGGCGCAGTCCACCCCGAGGCGGATGCGCTCGGCACATCGCCGTACAGGCAGGCGCGGAACGCATTGAGGTCATCGCGCAGATGAAGAAGCAGAGAAGCCGAATCCATGAGCGGTGAACCGTGTCGTCGCCGGCGTCGTGGAAGGTGCGGGTGGGCCAGTGGGAGAGCTCCTGGTCGTTCCAGGCGCGGCGCAGGCAGCGCTGCGAGTGGCTGCGCAGGGCGGTGTCTTCGTGGTCACGGACGGAGTCCCGGACGGCTCGGGCGAAGACGTCGGCGTCGTAGAGGGCGAGGTTCATGCCTTGCCGCCCATGGGCGAGACGATGTGGGCGGCGTCTCCGACGAGGTAGAGGCGGCCGTAGTGCACGGGGTCGTGGACGAGGCCGCGGAGGCGGAAGGTCTCGCGGTCGCTGATCGGGCCCGCGGGGGGCGGGGTCGGCGAGGCGGGTGCGCAGGTCAGCCGCTGCGGAGCGCCGCAAGTGCGGTGTCGAGGTCGGCCGGGCGGGGCCGGTTGTGCGGGAGTCTGCCGAGCAGGGCCGCCATGCCGCAGGTGTCGGTGAGCGCGGAGAAGACCAGGCCGCCCGCTATCGCCGCCGAGACGATCTGGAAGGCCGGGTGCAGGAGGAGGCCGAGCGCCAGCCCCAGGAGCACCAGCGTGCCCGCGGTGAGACGCACCTGGCGCTCCATGCCCCAGGTCGCCCGGTCCCGCTGGGCCGCCGGCCGGTGCAGTTCATGTCCTGCGGCGGCCCAGGCGCCGGTGCCGCCGGTCAGCGTCGCGGCCGGGATGCCCTGCTCGGCGAGGAGCCTGCAGGCGTTCTGCGAGCGGGCCCCGGAGGCGCACACGACCAGGACGTCGCCGCGTTCGGCGGCGTACCGGATGTCGGTCAGGGCGCGGCGGATCTGGTCCAGGGGAATGTTGAGCGCACCGGGCAGATGGCCGGAGGCGTACTCGCCGGGCGTGCGCACATCGATGACCGTCAGCCGGTGGAGCAGTCCATGGGCCTGGTCGGTGGCCAGGGCGGAGGGAACGGGGGAAGCGGTCACGGCAGTTGTGATCCTTTGTGATCGGCTTTGGATTCGTTGGTGTTCGACGCCGTCCCGAAACGGGACGTACAGTACCCCTAGGGGTATACGTTGACGGAGGAGTCGTCGTGGACATGGAGCTCGCGGGTGCGGAACTGAAGGCCGTGCTGAACCGGCTGCGTCGCGCTCAGGGCCAGATCGCCGGTGTGATCCGGATGATCGAGGAGGGGCGTGACTGCGAGGACGTCATCACCCAACTCGCCGCGGCCTCCCGCGCCCTGGACCGGGCGGGTTTCGCCATCATCGCGACCGGGTTGCAGCAGTGCCTGACCGACGTCGAGTCGGGCCGCAGGAACGGCGAGGACGTCGAGCAGATGCGCGCCCGCCTGGAGAAGCTGTTCCTGTCGCTGGCGTGACGAGGCCGCCTGTCGGCGGCCGTCACACGGCCGAGCCGATCAGCATGAAACCGGCCACACCCAGCAGCACGAGGGCGAAGATCCGCTGAAGCGCCTGCCCCGACACCTTCGTGGCGAGGCGTCTGCCGTCCCAGGCACCGAGGACGGCGGCCCCGGCGAACGGTCCGATGGCGGCCCAGTCCAGTCCATCGGCCGTGCCCGCGCGCAACGCGAGGGCGGCAACCGAGTTGAGGGTGATGACCAGCAGGCTCGTCCCCACCGCCGCCCGCATCCGCAGCCCGAGGACACTCACCAGGGCCGGTACGGCGAGGAAGCCGCCGCCCACTCCGAGGACTCCGGTGACCGCCCCGAGCCCGGCCCCCGCCGCGGCCGCCCGGCCGGTCCGGACCACGCGGACGGCACCGGACGGGCCGGCCCGCGGACGCAGCATGCGCACCGCGGCGACCAGCGCCACCAGGGCGAAGCCCGCGGTGAGGACGGCTGCCGGCAGCCGTGCCGCCACGAGCCCGCCGAGCAGGGCGGGCCCGATGCCCGCGGCCGCGAACAGCAGTCCCGTGCGCCAGCGGACATGCCCCTCCCGGGCGTGCGCGGGCAGTGCGGTGGCCGTGGTGACGGCCACGATGACCAGGCTGGCGGTGGTGGCCGCGACCGGTGTGAAACCGAGGAGGTAGATCAGGGCGGGGACGGCCAGGACGCTGCCGCCTCCCCCGAGCGCACCGAGCGCCACACCGATGACGGCACCGGACACCAGGGCGAGTACGAGAACGCTCACGCCACCGTTCCGCTCTCGCCTCGCAGGTCCACCACGGGCAGCCCCCGCCGGGCCCAGTCGCGCATCCCGCCGATCACGTCGACCGCGTCGGCGCCGCGAGCGGCCAGGAGTTCGGCAGCCTGGCGGGACCGGTTGCCCGAGCGGCAGACGACCACCAAGGGCCGGCCCGCCACCCGCTCGGGCAGTGCCGCACCCGCCGCCAGCGCGGACAGCGGGGCGTGAACCGCGTCCGGGGCGTGGCCCGCCTCCCACTCGTACGACTCACGGACGTCCAGCAGTACGGCGTCCCGGGCCGCGGGGACGCCGTACACGTGTCCGGTGCGCTCGGCGGCCCGCAGCGCGTCCACCCTGCCGGGGCCTCGCCTGAACAGGTTCAACGACACCGTCCGCTCCCCACGGTCAGTCCGGCCTTCTCGGCGGCGGCGAAGGCGTCGTCGACGGCGACGACGTCCCGGCCTGCGGCGTGCAGCAGGGAAGCGGCGATGGCGGCGCGCACACCGCCGGCGCAGTGCACCCACACCTGGCCGTCGGGGACCTCGCCGAGCCGACGGCGCAGTTCATGGAGGGGGATGTGGACGGCGCCCTCCACGAAGCCGTCGGCGCGTTCGCTGTCCCGCCGCACGTCGAGCACGACCACATGCCCGTCCCCGTCGCGCCGCCGGTCCGTCAGGTCGGCGAACGTGGCGCGCGAGAAGGAGACCGGGGCCTCGCCCGCGCGCACCCAGTCCGAGGGATCACCGATCGCCGCGGCAGCCGGGCGGTCGATGCCCACACGGGTCAACTCGCGCTGGGCAGCGAGGAGTTGGTCGGCCGACTCGGCCAGCAGGGTCAGCGGCTTGCCCCAAGGGATCAGCCAGGCCAGATGGGTGGCCAGCTGTCTTTCGGCCGCGAAGTTGACGGAGCCGGCGACATGGCCTGCCGCGAAGGCCACTCGGTTGCGCAGGTCCACCACCCACTCCCCCGCCGCGAGCCGGGCAGCGATCTCGTCGGCGTCGGCGACGGCGGGCGGGGTGAGGTCGACGGGCGCGGGTCCCGCGGCGTTGGCGGGGCCCATGTGCACGTAGTAGGCGGGGATGTCGTCCAGGCCGGTGAGCAGGTCGGCGACGAAGGTGTCCACATCGCGGGTGAGCGCCGCGTTGGACGCCTTCTCCTTGCCGATGGTCGTGTCTGCGCCCTCCGCCTGGGCCGAGGAGCAGAAGCTGCCGAAGCCATGGGTGGGCAGAACCGGTGTCTCGTCGGGCAGTTCGGCCGCGAGGCGGTGTGCGGAGGCGTGCTGGGCTCGGGCGAGGCGCTCGGTCAGCCGCGGTTCGACCAGGTCGGGCCGTCCGACGGCGCCGATGAGCAGCGAGCCGCCGGTGAACACCGCGACCGCCGTTCCGCCCTCCTCCAGGACGTAGGAGGTGTGGTGCGGGGTGTGGCCGGGTGTCGCCAACGCGCGCAGAACCAGCCCGCTGTCGGCATCGACCTCCGTACGGTCCCCGTCGTCGACCGGCACCCGCTCGTACGCGACGGCGGCACCGGCCGGGACGAGATAGGCGGCGCCCGTGACGCGGGCCAGCTCCAGACCGCCGGTGACGTAGTCGTTGTGCAGGTGGGTCTCGACCACGTGCGATATCCGCACCCCCCGCCGCGCCGCCGCCGCGATCACCTGGTCGATGTCGCGCGGCGGATCCACCGCGACGGCCGTCAGCCTGCCGCCCGCCAGATAGCTCCGGTTGCCGAGGCCGGCCACTTCGATCGTGTCGACGAAGAACACGAGGCGCTTCCTTCCGTCGGAGAAATACCCCATGGGGTATGCACTTTCGACAGTAGCACGAGTACCCCCAGGGGTATTTTCGAAGCGGATCCGGCAACCGACCGGCCTATGACACTCGTTATAGACCTGCTGCAAGGTCTCCCTATGACGATCGTCATAGGAGGTATGCAGTGACCGTCATCACCTCAACGCCCCGCAGGGCCGCCGAGTCTCGAACAGCGACGCACGCTTGCCGAGACGCCGGCGGACGCCGGTCAGGAGCTCGACGTGATGGTCATCGACGTGGCCGTCATGGACGGGGACTGGCGCCGGGAGGTCAGAGCCGAGGTCATGGCTTCGGTCAGTGCGGCGAGGACGCGCTCGCGGGCTGCCGGAGCCGTCGCCGACCGGGTGGGTCGACTTCCGGGTCATCGACGAGGGCAGCTGGGGTTCCGGCGGCAGGACCCTCTCCATCCTCTCCCTCCTGGAGAGCGGCGTGTTCACCGAGGAGAAGGCCGGGGCGATCCGCGCGGCGGTCGGCGCCTGAGCCCGACCGATCTCACCCAGAGCCGGTACCGGCCCGCAGGGCGCCGGGCTCTAGCCCTCGATCGCGTCCGCGATCAGCGTCTCGAGCTGCTGTGCCACCCGGTCCAGCGGCTGCATGCTGCGCTTGGCGCGGCACATCGCGATGGCGCCCTCGACGGAGGCCACGATCAGGGCCGCGAGTCCCGGGGCCTGTTCGGCGTCGGCGCCGTGGCGGCGGAGGGCGTCGGACAGGAGCTGCTCCCAGGTGTCGAACGCCTCGGCCGCGGCGGCGAGGGACGGTGGCATCTCGTCGGCGGGTGGCTCCTCGACGGAGACGGCCAGCACCGGGCAGCCGGCCGGAAGTCGCTCTCGAACACGATGCCGCGCCACAGGGACAGGAAGGCTCGCAGGCCGGCGACCGGGCCCGTGTGCAGTCCCTCGCGCAGGACGCGGGCCACCGCTTCTCCGGCGTGCTGCACCGCCTCGGTGGCCAACTGCCCCTTGCCCTCGGGGAAGTAGTGGTATGTCGAGCCGAGCGGCGCCTTGGCGTGTTTGGCCAGCTCGCGGATGCTGGTGGCGTTCAGGCCGCGCCTGCTGATCAGGTCGGCCGCACCGGCCACGATGCGCTCGCGCGACGGTGCGCTGGATTTGGCCACGGCCGCGCTCCCTCTTCGAACCCCACTGGCTATAACGCTCGTCATAGCCTAGCGGGACCGTCCAGCGCGACCTGGCCGTCGTACTGCTGCGCTGGGAGGGAGCGCCCGAGACCGCGTTCTTCCGCGCCCAGGCCTGGAGCCACCTCGTCGAGCTGCCCGAAGGAGCGCAGACCACCGCCGAGGACGACGCGCCCCGCTTCCTCGTGGACGTGACGGTTCCGCAGGGCGCCCTGTCCGAGCGGTGCAAGGCGGGTCTGGTCCAGCACACCACCAGGACGGTGTCGCGGCCGCCGGGCTGTCCGAGGCCGACGTCCTACGGGTGTGGGTGCTGGTGCACGAGCAGCCCGACGGCACCTGGGGTGCGGGCGGCTCCGTCGCGGATGCGCAGTACGCGCCGTCGTTCGGTGGCACGTCCCATGGACTTGCCTCTTCAGCACTCGATGACGTTGACGGCGAGTCCGCCGCGGGCGGTCTCCTTGTACTTGACCTTCATGTCGGCGCCGGTCTCCTTCATGGTCTTGATGACCTTGTCGAGGGAGACGTGGTGGCGGCCGTCGCCGCGCAGTGCCATGCGGGCGGCCGTGACCGCCTTGACCGCGGCCATGCCGTTGCGCTCGATGCACGGGATCTGGACCAAGCCGCCGACCGGGTCGCAGGTCAGGCCGAGGTTGTGTTCCATGCCGATCTCGGCGGCGTTCTCGACCTGTTCGGGGCTGCCGCCGAGCACCTCGG
>NZ_JBSFJW010000069.1:0-20192 GCF_053598255.1 Streptomyces sp. NPDC001157 | reverse complement strand
CCGCGAGCGCGCGCCGGGCCTGATCCCGGCCGATGCCCCGGCTGCGCCTGCCCGCGTTCCAGCAGTCCCCGATGTGCACGTACACCGGCGGAGCACCCCAGCCGGGGTCCAGGGGGCAGGCCCCCTGGTTTCGGGAAGGGGCGGGGTGGGGGAGAACCAGCCGTTCCGCCTGACCACCGGCGGCCGAGTCGACCGCGACACCCCCCTGACCTTCACTTTCGACGGCATTGAATACCAGGGCTACCGCGGCGACACCCTGGCATCGGCACTGCTGGCGAACGGCGTCATCACGGCAGCGACCAGCATCAAACTCGGCCGCCCCCGAGGCATCTTCTCCGCCGGCGTGGAAGAACCCAACGCCGTCATCCAGATCGAGGAACCCTTCCCCGAGCCCATGCTCCCGGCCACCACCGTCGAGCTCTACGACGGCCTGGTCGCCACCAGCCTCCCCGGCCAGGGCCGCCTGGCCACCCGACCGGACCCCGCCCGCTACGACGCCGTACACGCCCACTGCGACCTGCTGATCGTCGGCGCCGGCCCGGCCGGCCTCGCGGCGGCAGCGGCCGCGGCGAGCAGCGGCGCCCGCGTCATCCTCGCCGACGACCGCCCCGAACTCGGCGGCAGCCTCCTCGGTACCGGCGAACTCCTCGACTGGGCCGAGGAGTTGGGCGCCCGGCTGGAGGCCGCCCCCGAGGTGCGCGTGCTGCGCCGTACCACCGTCTTCGGGTACTACGACGACAACCATCTCCTCGCCGTGGAGCGCCGCACCAACCACCTCGGTGCCGCGGCCCCGGACAACGTCTCCCGCGAGCGAGTGCACCGCATCCGCGCCCGCCGCGTCGTCCTCGCCACCGGCGCCCACGAGCGCTCGCTGGCCTTCGCGGACAACGACCGCCCCGGCATCATGCTGGCCGCCTCGGCCCGCACCCATCTGCACCGCCACGGCGTCCTGCCCGGCCGTCACGCGGTCGTGTTCACCACCAACGACAGCGCCTACGCAGCCGCACTGGACCTCGCCGCGGCGGGCGTCGGGATCGCGGCGATCGTCGACACCCGCCCCGTACCCGGCGAGTGGGCGGACCGCGCCCGAGCGGCGGGCATCGAGGTGCTCGCCGGATACGCGGTGACCGGCACGGAGGGCGAGGCGCGGCTGACAGCCGTGAGTGTGGCGCCGTACGGACAGACCGTGGCACAGCGGGAGTTCGCCGCCGATCTGCTGCTGGTCTCCGGCGGCTGGAACCCGGTGGCGCACCTGTTCAGCCAGGCGGGCGGCAAGCTCCGCTACGACGAGGCGCTCGGCACCTTCGTGCCCGACGTCGTCCGGCAGGCCGTCGAGGTCGCGGGCAGCGCGAACGGCAGCTTCGACCTGGCCGCCGTGCTCGCCCAAGGAGCCGCCGCGGGCGCCCGCGCGATCGAGGCCGAGGGTTACACCCCGGACGCCCCGGCGCTCCCGGCCGTGCCCGCCCAGCCGCAGGCCACGCCGCCCATGCAGGTCTTCACCGTCCCCGGCCGGGAAGGCGCCCCGCGCTTCGTCGACCTCCAGCGCGACGTCACCGTCGACGACCTGGCCCGCTCGACCGGCGCCGGCATGCGCTCGGTGGAGCACACCAAGCGCTACACCACGGCCGGCACCGCCAACGACCAGGGCAAGACCTCCGGCGTCCTGGCGAGCGGCGTGGTCGCCGACCTGCTCGGCGTGGACATCTCCGCGCTCGGCACGACCACCTTCCGGCCGCCCTACACGCCGGTCTCCTTCGCGGCCCTGGCCGGCCGGGACCGGGGCGTGCTGAGCGACCCGGTCCGCACCACCGCCCTGCACGGATGGCACGTCGAACACGGCGCGCTGTTCGAGAACGTCGGCCAGTGGAAGCGCCCCTGGTACTACCCCCAGGACGGCGAGGACATGGAAGCGGCCGTGCTGCGCGAGTGCGCCGCCGCCCGCGACAGCGTGGCGTTCATGGACGCCTCCACCCTCGGCAAGATCGACGTACAGGGACCGGACGCCGGAGTCTTCCTCGACCTGCTCTACACCAACATGATGAGCACCCTGAAGGTCGGCATGATCCGCTACGGCGTGATGTGCAAGCCGGACGGCATGGTCTTCGACGACGGCACGGTCATCCGCCTCGCCCCCGACCGCTTCCTGGTCACCACGACCACCGGCAACGCGGCGACCGTACTGGACTGGATGGAGGAGTGGCTGCAGACCGAGTGGCCCGAGCTGAAGGTGCACTGCACCTCGGTCACCGAGCAGTGGGCCACGGTCGCCCTGGTCGGCCCGAAGTCCCGCGACGTCCTCGGCTCCCTCGCTCCCCGACTCGCCGTCTCCAACGACGACTTCCCGTTCATGGCCTGGCGGGAGACGACCGTGGCGGGCATCGAGGCGCGGGTCTGCCGGATCAGCTTCTCCGGTGAACTCGCCTACGAGATCAATGTGTCGCCGTGGCAGGCCCTCGCCCTGTGGGAGGCGCTGTACGAGGCCGGTGCCCCGTACGACATCACCCCGTACGGCACCGAGACCATGCACGTCCTGCGCGCCGAGAAGGGCTACCCGATCATCGGGCAGGACACCGACGGCACGATCACCCCGCACGACCTCGGGATGAGCTGGGCGGTGTCGAAGAAGAAGCCGGACTTCATCGGCAAGCGTTCCTTCGCCCGCGCCGACACCGTCCGCCCGGACCGCAAGCACCTGGTCGGCCTGCTCCCGGAGGACCCCGGCACCTTCCTCCCGGAGGGCACGCAACTGGTCGCCGACAGCGAACTGCCCGCGCCACCCGTCCCGATGCTCGGCCACGTCACCTCCAGCTACCGCAGCGCCGCCCTCGGCCGGACCTTCGCGCTGGCCCTGATCAAGGGCGGCCGGGAGCGCATCGGCGAGCGGCTGTACGCCCCCGTCGGCGACCGGCTGGTCCCGGTGACCGTCGCAAGCCCCGTTCTCTACGACCCCGAGGGAGCCCGCCGCGATGGCTGACACCGCACTCACCGCCCCGCCCCGCAGCCCCCTGGGGCCCTACGCCGACCGCCTGGCCGCCGCGACCCGCACCTCCCAAGGTGCGGTCCGGCTCGCCGAACTCCCCTTCCTGGCCCAGGTGAACGTGCGCCTGGACGCCAAGGGAGGAGCGGCCGACGCAGTCGGGCTCGCCCTGGGCCTGCAACTGCCGCTCGAACCCGACACGGCCATCCGCGCGGGGGAGTTGACCGCGCTGTGGCTCGGCCCGGACGAATGGCTGGTGGTGGGCCCGCCGGGCAGCGAGCGGGACCTGGAGACCCGGATCCGGGCGGCTGTCGGAGAGGAGCCCGTCTCCGTCACCGATGTCTCCGCCCAGCGCACCACCCTCCTCGTCTCCGGCGCCGACGCCCGCGACCTGCTGGCCCACGGCTGCGCGCTGGACCTGCACCCGCGCGCGTTCGGCGCGGGCCGCTGCGCCCAGACGACGCTGGGCCGCACCCAGGTCGTTCTGGTCGCCCGGGACGAACCCGGGGCCGGATTCTGGGTGCTGGTCCGTTCGTCCTTCGCCGGTTACCTGGTGGACTGGCTGTTGGACGCCGCGACCGAATACATCTGAACGCAGTCAGGCGCTTCGGCCGTAGGACCCCGCCGCCCGGTGGCCTCCCCCGCCAGGTGGCGGGGGAGGTCCGGACACCCGCCGGATACTCCCGGCCCGAACGCCTCTCCAGGCTGGGAGGCATGACCCAGAACGCAGATGACACGGCGCTCGTCGCATTTGACTCCAACCGGCCCGAAGGCCCGGCGGCCCGAAGGCCCGGCGGGCCAACCGGCCGGAGCTTCGGCGGCTCAACGCTCGCAGCTGGGCCGCCTGATCGGCGTGGATCTGGCCCGCGGCCTGGCGGTCTACGGCATGTACGCCGCCCATGTCGGCCCCGACCCGTCCGAAGGCGGCGTCACCGGGCACCTCATGGAGCTGGCGCACGGCCGGGCCTCCGCCCTGTTCGCCTTCCTGGCCGGCTTCTCGATCATGCTGATCACGGGCCGGCGCACCCCCAGGACCGGTCGGGCGGGCCGCCAGGCGGTCGCCAAGGTCGTCATCCGGGCGCTGATCCTGCTGGCCCTGGGCACCGCACTCACCCTGACCGGCACACCGGTCGAGGTGATCCTCGCCTTCTACGGCCTGTACTTCCTGCTCGTGCTGCCGCTGTACCGCCTCGGCGCCGGACCGCTCGCGGCCATCGCGGCAGCGAGCGCCCTGGTCCTGCCCCAGATCCTCTACGTCGTCCAGGGCGCACTGAACACCGGCGACGGCGGCCCGGGCGGCATCTGGGCCTGGCCCGAGGGCGGCGACGGCATCGTCTCGCTGCTGTTCACCGGCAGCTACCCGGCCCTGACCTGGGTCCCGTTCGTCATCGCCGGCATGGCCGTGGCCCGACTCGACCTCGCCGCCACCGCCGTACGCACCCGCCTGGCGCTCACCGGCGTGGCCCTCGCCGTCCTCGGCCACGGCGGCTCCTGGCTGGCCCTGCACCTCGTCCCCGGCGCCCTGACGAAGCTGAGCTCGGGGGGCTTCGGCGAGGGCCGTTCGGCCGGCTCGGCCTGGTGGTCCGACACCTGGGGCTACCCGAGCGGCGACACCCCGGCCGGCCTGCTGGTGGCCTCACCGCACAGTGAGACGACCCTGTCGATCGTGGCCAACACGGGCCTCGCGATCGCGGTACTGGCCGCCTGCCTTGCCGCGGTCGACGCCTTCCCGCGCTTCCACCGGCTGGCCCGCCCCGTCATCGCGGTGGGATCGATGTCCCTGACGGCCTATGTGTTCCACATCGTCGGCATCCACTTCCTCGGCATCGAGGAACTGCCCGGCTCTCCGCTGCACGTGCTGCTCGGCTTCGTCGTCGCCGTGACCGTGTTCGCGACGCTGTGGGTCCGGTACTTCCGGCGCGGACCGCTGGAGTGGCTGCTGGGCAGGGCGACCAGGGCCGCGGAACTCATCCGCTGAGCCGGTGGTGCGGGGGCCCGGCCCCCGCACCGCAAGCCCCTGCGGCCGCTACATCCGCTGCCACAGGGCCGGCGTGCCCTCCGGCGACCAGGCACCCTGCGCCTGGTGGGTCTGCAGGCACTGGTAGCGCACGCCCGCGATGGTCACCGTGGCGCCGACCTCGTAGACCCGGCCGGCGGCCCATGCGCTTGCCGTGCCGGTGCCCTGCTGGGCGGGCGGGCCGGTCTGCACGGACGCGGTCTTCAGGGTGAGGCCGAAGGTGCTGAGGATCGGGTTGACCGGCTGGTAGAAGGTGGTCCCGCCGGTCGTGCAGTCGCCGGAGCCGCCGGAGGTGACGCCCTGCGCCTGGGCGCCGGAGAGGAACGGGCCGCCGGAGTCACCGGGTTCGCTGCACACCGTGGTCCGGGTCAGGCCGTCGACGCTGCCCTGGGCGTAGTCGACCGACGCGTTGTGCTGCTGGATCGTGCCGCAGTGCCATCCGCTGGTGGAGCCGGAGCGGCAGACCGACGCCCCGACGAGCCCCTGGACGGAGCCGGCGACCTGCGTGTTCCTGCCACCCGACCCCTTGACCTCGGCCGTGGCGGTCCAGTTGCTGTTGACGGCCACCCAGGACATGTCCCTGCCGGGGAACGTGGACGCCTGGAAGGTGCCCTGGTCGGCCTTGTTGTAGCCGGTGGTCTTGTCGCCGGGCTTGCCGCAGTGGCCCGCGCTGACGAAGCCCTGCTGCTGGCTCTTGGTGATGGAGAAGCCGATGGAGCAGCGGGCGGCGTTGTTGATGTAGTAGGCCTCGCCGCCGACGATGTCCGCCATCAGCCGCGGCCGGTCCTTCGTCAGCCGGACCGCGACTCCGCGCTCCTCCACCCCGGCGGCCTTGAGGAACGCGGCGGCCGCCGACTGCCTGGTCGCCTCGACGACGACCCGGTTCGCCGGCACGTCCACGTACCAGACCGGGGTGTCGTGCGTCTTCACGCGGACGGCGGCCGCGTCCAGTTTCGCTTTCACGGCCTCCAGGGCGCTGAGGGGCGCCTTGACGACCACGGCCTTGGCGCCCTGCGCCTTGATGGCGGGCACGTCCTCCGCATGGGTGGTGGCGACGGTGAGGTCGGCGGAGGTCTTCCCGCTCACCCACGCTCCGGCGAAGTGCCCGCCCAGGGCGTTGTGCAGCCGGCCCGCACGGGTGCCCGCCTCCTCCTCGTTGACCAGTCGGGTGGCCGCCTGCGCCCGCGTCAGATGCAGGTCGCGCTGCATCGCGCCGAGGATCTGCGCGGACGGTTTGTCGGCGCCGAGTGACCGGGCCCCGGCGGGCATGGGCCCCGGCGCGGGCGGCGGGGCGGCCGCCGCGGCCGCGGGGATCCCGGTGAGGGCGAGGGTGCCTAGTGTGGCCAGGGCGGCGCGGCGCCTGCCCGCTGCATGTCTGCCGACCATGCGGTGTACCTCCTGCTGAGTACGGGGGAGACTGAGGCGAATCCGTAGGCGGCCTTGCCGCAAAGGCCCGGAACGATGTCAAAGGTGAAGGTCTTTCGCGCTTTGGGGGACGCATGGGGTGCCATGTGCAGTACGACGGGCATGGGTGAGCGCCGGCCGGCGTCGGTGCGCAAGCGGCCGTCTCAGCGGTGACGCTCGGTGGGAGCCTGGCCCGTCGGCTAGAGGCTGACGACGACCAGCGCGGTGTCGTCGGTGTTGCCCGTGGCCGGCAGAAGGTCGGCCAGCAGGGCGTCGGCCAGGGCCTCGGGAGCGGTACGGCGGTGGCGGGCCAGGCAGTCGGCGAGGCGGCCCAGGCTGGTGTCGATGTCCTCGCTACGGCGCTCGATCAGACCGTCGGTGTACAGCACCAGGGTGTCGCCCTCCGCGAAGGGAACACCGGCCTGGGGGCGGGTGACGCGGCCGGGGCGTGCGTCGATCGGCGGGTCGGTGGCCTGGTCCAGGAAGGACACGGTGCCGTCCGGGTGCAATATGGCGGGCGGCGGATGGCCGGCACAGCTGTAGGTGATGCTGCTCTGGCCCCAGTCGATGAAGGTCGTCGCCACCGTGGCGGACTCGGCGCCGTCTACCGAGCAGGCGTACATGTCGAGGGCCTCCAGGGCCTGCGCCGGTCCGTCGGCGACCCGGGTGGCCGCGCTCAGCGCGCTGTGCAGCTGTCCCATGGCGCAGGCGGCCGCCAGACCGTGGCCGACGACATCGCCGACCGCGACCGCCATACGGCCGCCCGGCAGGTCCACCAGGTCGTACCAGTCGCCGCACACGTTCAGGTCACCGATGGCGGGCCGGTAGCGCACGGCCGCCTGATGAGGACCGAGATGCCTCGGGGTGGGCATCATCGCCGTCTGCAGGGCCAGGGCGACCTCACGCTCATGGGCATGGGCCCTGCGCAGCCGCTCGTTGACCTCCTGCAGTTCCCGGGCGCGGGTGTAGAGCTCGGCCTCCAGCACCCGGGCCCGGTCGCTGTCGGTCCGGCTGGCGCCGGCGCGCAGGAGCTCGGTGACCTCCTCCACCCGGTGCACGACCAGCACCACCTTCCCGTCCGGACCGAGGACGGGTGCGTTGACGGGGCTCCAGAAGTGCTCCTGCCAGTGGCCGGGCCGCTGGGCGTCCTCGATGTCGTAGCGGAGCACCGCCATGGTGTCCCGCTCGCCCGTGGCCACCACGCGCAGCATCGACTCCCGGGTCTCCCGCATGCCGGCCGCGGCGGGATCGTTCGGGTTCTCCGGAAAGACATCGAAGATGTAGCGGCCCAGCAGCTGCTCACGAGAGCGCCCCGCCAAGTGCGCGAAGTCGTCGTTGACGTCGACGTACACCAGCTCCGGCGTCAAGAGCGCCACCATGCCGGGCAGGGCCTGGAAGACCGCCGCGTAGTCGATCGGTTGCGGTTTCCTCATGTGCTGCCTGCCTTGGCGCCAACCATCAGTGTGCTCCCACGATAGAAGCGAAAGCGGCGGGCGGCCTGGGCTTGTGCTCTTCCGGGGCGGGGCGACCGGCGGTCAGCCCCCGGGCGGTGTCCCCGTCCTCGCCGCCATGCGGGTCGCGGCGTCGTGGAGCAACCGCGCGTGCAGCTCGAACATCGCGACCAGGTCGACGGCGTCACCGTTGATCTCCCGGTGCAAGAACAGTCCGTCGGCCCCGGTGATGGCGTAGCCGGTCAGGGTCGGTACGTGTCTTGCCGAAGGCCGGCGCCTGACCCTGTGCGAACAGGTTGGCCATCAACAGGTCGCGCTGGGCCGCCGCCCAGTTCTCGAAGCTGCGCTCGATGACCGCGGCGATCAGGTCGTCCTTGTCCTTGAAGTGCCATTGGATCGAGCTGGCGGGCAGCCCGCACTTGGCGCTGACCGCCGTGATGGACGTGCCCTCGTAGCCCGGCTCGCCCGCGATCTCCATGTCCCAGCACGGCGCGCCGGACTGGCGCACCCGCGCCGCGACCCGCTGACCGGGTACCGGGTCTACGACGAGTCCGATGTGCGGGACGCCCGGCCGGCTCCCCAGCCCGGACGGGGCGGCTGTCTGCTGGAGCAGATCGCCCCGCTGATCGACCGGGTGCGGGCGGCCGGCGGGTTGGAGCCGCGGAAGCGGGCACCGTGTGACTGGCGCAGCCCGCTGTCCGCCCGCGGGCGGGCGATGCTGACGGGCGCCGCAGAGCTGGAGGCGCATCTCAGCGAGCGTGGCTGAGACTGCGGCGTCGCCGGTGGCACCGGTGGAATCCATCAGCGGTCGCCGGGCATCGTGGTGCCATGTGCTGGAGTGCGACAGCCGATCTCGTCGCGGGTGCCGGGATCACCGGCGTCGGTGTGGCCTGCGTGGCGCGCGTGCACCGGATGGGCGATCTCCCCCTTGCCGCGCTGCCGGTGCTGCTCGGTGTCCATCAGCTGGTCGAGGCCCGGGTCTGGCAGGTAGGGGGCGGCACCGGAGCGGCCACCGTGGTCTGGGCCGTGATCGCCCTGCCCCTGCTCGCACTGTGGGTGCCGACGGCCGTGCTGTGCGCCGTCCCGCGGCATGCGGCAGCGAGGCTGACGATTCCCGTGGCGTCCGGTGTCGCGACCGCGGCCGTGCCGGCGTACGCCATTGCCACCCGTCCCGTGCGGGCCGAGATCCGCGGGCACACGGTCGGCTACGTCATCGGGCTGCCGCATGCCGGCATGCTCATCGCGGGCTATCTGCTGGCGACGGTCGGCGCGTTGCTGCTGTCCGGCGACCGCTGGCTGGTGGCGCTCGGCGTGCTGGCGGGGGTGGGCGCACTGGTGTGCTGGGCGCTGTGGCGGCTGGAGTTCGTCTCGACCTGGTGCGCGTTCGCGGCGGCGTGCTCGGTGGTGGTGTTCGGGTGGGTGGCGAGCCGGCGACCGAGGTCTCGCAGCGCCGTTCGGCCCGCCCCGGACACGGTGTGAATGCCGAGCGCCGAGGGCGGCTGCGACCGGAGACGCAGGTCACATTCGGCCATGTCACAGGGCGGCGGGCCACCCCGTCTCAGAGGGTGTGACCACTGACGACGGCAGGGGAGCGCACCATGGACGCGCCGTGGGAGCACCTCGGGGGAAGGGGATCGGCGTGAGCAAGGTCGAGGAGTTCGAGGAGCTGCGGGCGCTGCTGTTCTCGATCGCCTACCGGATTCTGGGTAGCGTGAGCGAGGCCGAGGACGCGGTGCAGGAGGCATGGCTGCGCTTCGACGGCTCGGCGACCCGGCCCACGTCGACCAAGGCGTATCTGTCGGCCGTGGTCACCCGGATCTCGATCGATGTGCTGCGCTCTGCCCGGGTGCGGCGCGAGGAGTATGTCGGGCCGTGGTTCCCCGAGCCGCTGCTGAACGATCCGTACCAGGATCCCGCGCGGTCGGTGGAGCTGGCCGACTCGGTGTCGATGGCGGCGCTGGTGCTGCTGGAGCGGCTCAGCCCGCTGGAGCGGGCGGTGTTCGTGCTGCGCGAGGTGTTCGCCTTCGGGTTCGACGACGTCGCGGCGGCGGTGGGGCGGTCGGAGGCGGCATGCCGGCAGCTGCTGGTACGGGCCCGGCGGCACATGCGGGCCGGACGGCCCCGGTTCACGGCGGACCGCGAGGACCGTGAGGAGCTGGCGACACGGTTCTTCGACGCGCTGAAGAACGGCGATGTGGGCGGGCTGCAGAATCTGCTGGCCGCCGATGTTCAGCTGGTCGGGGACGGCGGTGGCAAGGCCCCGCAGCTGGCCAGGGCGGTCATGGGCGCGGAGAACGTGGCCCGGCTGCTGGGCACGGTCTTCCCCTGGCTGATCCGGATCGATGTGACGTTCGAACTGCACGAGGTCAACGGCCAGCCCGGCGCGATCTTCCGCGACCGGGACGGCAGGATCCTGCAGACCATGGCCCTCGAGGTGGCCGACGGCCGGATCCAGACCGTCCGCGCGGTGATCAACCCCGACAAGCTCGGCCACCTCGGCCCGGTCGGCGACGCCTGGGCCGCAGACCGCGAGGTGAAGCAGGCCCGTCGGCACGGCAGCTGACTTCGGTGGTTCCGGGCCGCCGCGGCGGGATCGCCCGACGGGCGGGTGCCGGGACTCGGTGCCAGGCTGAGACCGTACGAAATCGTCCTGTCCGTACGAAATCCGCGAAAGGGCAGTTCCGTGATCACCACTGATTTCGCTCCCGGTTCTCCTTGTTGGCTCGACCTCGGCGCCCCCGACGTCCGCGCCGCCGCGGCCTTCTACGGCGCCGTGCTCGGCTGGGAGTACGAGTCCATGGGCGAGGGCGGGGAGATGGAAGGCGGGATGTTCCGCAAGGACGGCAAGATCGTCGCCGGGCTCGGCAAGCTCACCGAGGAGGGCGCCCGCTCGGCCTGGATGATCTACTACAACGTCACCGACGCGGACGCCACGACCCAGACCGTGGAGCGACTGGGCGGCACGGTGCGGGTGGCCCCCATGGATCTCGACGACTGGGGCCGGATGGCACAGTACAGCGACCCGCTGGGCGGCCAGTTCGCCGTATGGCAGCCGGGCAAGGACAAGGGCGTCGAGCTGGTGGACGAGCCGGGCTCGCTGTCCTGGACCGAGCTGTACACGAGCGACGCCGCGGCCGCGCAGGAGTTCTACGGCGGTGTCCTCGGCTGGCAGTTCGGCGACATGGAGCTGCCGGGCGGCGGGGGCACGTACACGCTCATCACTCCGGCCGGGCTGCCCCAGGAGCGCATGCACGGCGGTCTGATGGAGGTTCCGAAGGAGGCTCTCTCGCTGGCGGGCGGGCGGCCGTACTGGCACCCCGTGTTCGCCGTCGCCGACTGCGACGCGGCGGTCGCCAAGGTCACCGAGAACGGCGGCAGTGTGCAGATGGGGCCCCAGGACGCGGCGGGCGTCGGACGGCTGGCCGTCTGCCTGGATCCGTCCAGGGCGGACTTCGTGGTGCTCACCCCGGCGCAGAGCTGAACTCGGAGCTGCGCCTGCCGGTGTCAGTGCCAGCCGAAGCGGCGGTCCACCAGGGCCGCGAACTCCTCCAGGGTCAGTACGGCGTCGCCGTTCTGGTCGGCGGCGTCGAAGAGGGCGGAGGAGGCGTCGGCGTCCCCCAGAGCCCAGAACGGCAGATCCCCCGACGCGGCCAGGGTCGGGCCCTTGGTCCGCAGGGCGATGATCACCTCTTCGCGGGTCAGTGTTCCGCTGTGGTCGAGGTCGAGCGCCTCGAACAGCTTCCGTGCCTTGTCACTCATCTTGTCGCCCCCGTTCCTTTCACGAAGAAGAACGCCTCTTCCGTCACCCGGGTTCCCCGTCGCGCCCGCCTAGAGGGCCCGGGCGACGAGCAGGGCGACGTCGTCATGGTCGTCGGGGTGGCGCAGGCCGTAGAGCAGGAGGTCGCAGGTTTCCTCCAGGGCGCGGTGGGGTTCGTCGAGGAAGCCGAGCAGGACGTCGAGGCGGTCGTCGATCGGGTGGTGGCGGGTCTCGACGAGGCCGTCGGTGTACAGGACCAGCAGGTCGCCGGGGTCGAGTCGGGCCGTGGTGGTCTCGAAGGCGATGCCGCCGACGCCGAGCGGGGCGCCGGAGGGCAGGTCGAGCAGCTCGGGGGCGCGGCCGGGGCCGGCCAGCGCGGGCGGCATGTGGCCGGCGTTGGCGAACTGGCACAGCCGTGTACGCGGGTCGTACACCGCGTACAGGCAGGTGACGATGTAGTGCTCCAGATCGCAGGTGATCTTGTCGAGGTGCTGGAGCACGGCGTCGGGCGCGAGGTCGAGGTCCGCGTAGGCGCACGTGGCGGTGCGCAGCCGGCCCATGGTGGCGGCGGCGTCGATGCCGTTGCCCATGACGTCGCCGACGACCAGGGCGGTCCGGTCGTCGGCGAGGGGGATGACGTCGTACCAGTCGCCGCCGACCTCGCTGGTGGCCTGGGCGGGCTGGTAGCGGGAGGCGAGTTCGAGCCCCGCGTGCTGCGGCGGGTGGTCGGGCAGCAGGCTGCGCTGGAGGGTGAGCGCGGTGTTGCGCACGCTCTGGAACCAGCGGGCGTTGTCGATGGCCACGGCCGCACGCCCGGCCAGCTCGCTCGCGAGCACGACGTCGTCCTCGTCGAAGGGGAGCGGGTTGGTGGTGCGCTTGAGGTCCAGGGCACCGAGTATCTCGCCGTGGGCTATCAGCGGTACGGCCAGGTAGGAGTGGACGCCCGCGCGCGCCAGCAGCGAGCCCGCCTCGGCGTCCCGGGCGATGCGTGGCAGATCGTTGTCGCCGACGTGCCGCACCAGGACCGGCCGGCCGGTGTGCACGCACAGGGTGACCAGACGGTCCCCCTCGTAGGCCGCGAGACCGCCGGGCGGGTCGGCCGCGCGCAGGGCCACGGTCGGCTGGGCCGCTTTGAGCGCGAGGGCGCGGAAGAGCTCCGGGCCGTCGTCGGGTCTGCGTGAGCGGCGGCATGCCAGCGCGGAGTCGAGGACGTCCACGGCGACCACGTCGGCGAGCTGCGGGACGGCGATCTCGGCCAGTTCACGGGCGGTCTCCTCCACCTCCAGCGTGGTGCCCACACGCACCGAGGCATCTGCGATCAGGGCCAGCCGACGCCGGGCCCGGTCGGCCTCGGCCGCCGCCCGGTGCCGTTCGGTGACGTCGACGACCGAGGCCGCCGCGCCCAGCACCCGCCCGCCGGGGTCCTCCAGCCGGTAGAAGGACAGCGACCAGGCGTGCTCGTGGTCGGGGTCGGTCGGCGGGCGGCCCACGTGGTACTGGTCGAGCAGCGGGGTCCCGGTGGTGAGCACCTGGAGCAGCGCGCTCTCGATGGTGCCGACGTCCGGCAGCGGCAGCGTCTCCCTCAGACGCCGGCCCACATGATCCTCGGCGGGGATGCCGTCGATGCGCTCCAGCGCCGGGTTGACCAGGAGGTATCGCAGATCGGCGTCCAGCAGGGCGAGACCGATCGGGGACTGGTTGATCAGCCGCTCGCACAGCGCCAGGTCGGTCTCGACGCGCTGCAGCAGATTGTGGTCGGCGGCGATGCCCAGGGCGTAGACGTCCCCGAGATCGTCCTGCAGCCGCATGTTGCGGAACTCCATCACCCGGGTGCTGCCGTCCTTGTGCCTGACGGGGAAGGCGCCCGCCCAGCTCCGGCCGGTCTCCAGCACCTCCGTGAACAGCTTGACCACCGACTTCAGATGCTCGGGGTGGATGAACAGCCGGGCCGCGTACTTGCCGAGCGCCTCCTGTGCGCTGTATCCGAACAACTCCTCGGCCTGCGGGGTCCAGAACACGATGCGTCCGTCGGCGTCGACGACCATCGCGGACACGCTCAGGACGTCCAGCAGCCCGGTCGGCGGGGGCGGCTCGAAGTCGTCCGTACCTCTGTCGGACTGGAAGGATTCGGCTGTCATCCCGCAACCACCTCCACCGTAGGCGGGATCCGCCACCCGGGTTCCGACCAGCGGCACTTCCATGCTCCCTCCGGTCCGGGAAGGGGGGAAGCGCTGCGGGCGGGGCGGGGGAGTCCGCCAGGGCCGTGCGCATCGGGCCGACTAGCAGGAACATGGTCGTGTAGAGGACGGCACCCGGATGGCACCCATGGATCCTGCGCGAGAAACATCCGACGGGCCGACGCCCTCAGGGCCGCGCGAACTCCTCGACGCGTCCACCGACGCGGCGGCGGTCGTGTCCGCGACGGGCGTCGTGCTCGGCTGGACCCGGGGTGCCGAAGCACTGCTGGGCCGCCCCGCGTCGGAGGTGGTCGGCGGTCCCGCGGCGCGCCTGGTGGCGATGCCCGCCGACCCGGCACGGGTGGCCGCTGTGGCGGATCGGTGCCGCGCCGGAATGGGGTGGAGCGGCCTCATCTCCGTGCGGCACCGCGACGGCCGGACCCTCGAGGTCGACCTGAGGATCTCCGCGTCCTTCCGTATCGGCGAGGACGAGTGCTTCCTGATGTCGGCGCGGGAGCGGCGGCAGCAGTGGTCGGTCGACCAGTCCGTCCTCGACGGGTTCCTGACCCGTTCCCCGATCGGCATGGCCGTGATGGACCAGGAACTGCGCTACGTCTGGCTCAACGACACCCTGGAACGCTTCGGCGGGGTGCCCCGCGAGCAGCGGCTGGGACGCCGGCTGAGCGAACTGCTGCCCGGGCTGCAGGCGGCCGCCATCGAGGGGCTGATGCGCAAGGTCCGGGACACCGGGGTCCCGGTCACCGACTACGAGTACCTGGGCTGGAGCTGGGCCGATCCGCACCGCCAGCACGCCTACTCGACCTCTTTCTTCCCGCTGGTGGACTCCGACGACTCCGTCACGGGCGTCTGCTACATGGTCCAGGACGTCACCGAGCGGTGGACCGCCCGCCGGCTGCTGACGCTCGTCAACGAGGCCGGAACGTGCGTGGGCACGACCTTGGACGTGATGCGGACGGCTCAGGAGCTCGCCGACTTCGCCGTACCCCGCTTCGCCGACTTCGTGGTCGTGGACCTGCTGGAGCCCGTGCTCAGCACCGAAGGGCACGGCGCATGGCTGACCGATGCCGGGCCGGCCTCCGTCGGGCCGGTGATGCGCCGCGCCGGAATGAGCTCGGTGCGCGAGGGCTGCCCGGAGGCCGTGGTACGGGTGGGGGAACGCTCGGGCTTCCTGCCTCCCGCACACGACATGAACCTGCTCATCGACGGCGAGTCGATCCTGCTGCCCGTCCTCGATCCGTCCGAGGAGCGATGGGTCACCGAACAGCCCGAACGGGCAGAGAAGATAAGGGAGTTCGGGCTGCACTCGTTGCTCGCCGTGCCGATGCGGGCACGGAACACCATCCTGGGTCTGACCACGTTCATGCGGTCGCTCAATCCCGTCCAGTTCCAGCCCGACGACGTGCTGTTGGCCCGGGAACTGGTGGCGCGGGCGGCGCTGTGCGTCGACAACGCCCGCCGCTACACCCGGGAACACACCGCGGCCGTCACCCTGCAGCGCAGTCTGCTGCCGCAGGCTCTGACGGGCGGCACCGCGCTGGAGGTGGCCTCGGCCTATCTGCCGGCGGATCCGACGGACGGTGTGGGCGGCGACTGGTTCGACGTGATCCAGCTGTCCGGGGGCCGGGTCGGCCTCGTGGTCGGCGACGTGGTGGGGCACGGCATCACCGCCGCGGCGACCATGGGCCGGCTGCGCACGGCGGTGCAGACCCTCGCCGACATGGAGCTGCCGCCCGACGAACTGCTCGCCCACCTCGACGACCTCGTGCTGCGGCTGAGCGCCGAGCGGACCGACGACGAGACGGCCCACCGCAGCACCACCGCCTTCCTCGGGGCGACCTGCCTGTACGCCGTCTACGACCCGGTCACCCGGCGGTGCACGATGGCCCGGGCCGGACACCCGCCGCCGGTCGTCGTGGCGCCCGACGGACAGGTGTCCTTCCCGGAACCGCCGGCCGGGCCGCCGCTCGGGCTCGGCGGGATGGCCTTCGAGGCCACCGAGATCGAACTCGCCGAGAACAGCCTGATCGGCCTCTACACCGACGGCCTCATCGAGGGCGCCGACGGCGACATGGAGCGGGGCATGTCCCAGCTCGGCGACCTCCTGACCCGCTCCGAGACCGACCTCGACCTCCTGTGCACCTCCGCGGTGCGGCAACTCGTGCCCGTGCCGCAGCCCGACGACATCGCCCTCCTCCTGGCGCGCACCCACGCCCTCGGCGCCGACCACGTCGTCTCGTGGCAGGTGCCGGTGGACCCGGCCGCCGTCGCCGACGTCCGCGCCCGCGCCACCCGCCAGGTCGCGGCCTGGGGGCTGGAGGAGCTGTCCATGACGACGGAACTCGTCGTGAGCGAACTGGTCACCAACGCGATCCGCTACGCCGAGCCCCCCATCCGGCTGCGCCTCATCCGCGACTCCAGCCTGACCTGCGAGGTCGCCGATGCCAGCAGCACGGCCCCCCGGCTGCGGCATGCCCGCAGCACGGACGAGGGGGGCCGCGGCCTCTTCCTGGTGGCCCAGCTGACCGATCGCTGGGGCGTCCGGTACACGCCCGACGGAAAGATCATCTGGGCGGAGCAGGAGATTCCCTGAGGGGGTGCGGCGGGACCCGCCGGCACTGGTGACTCCGCGGTGGCTGCCACCTGGCCGATCCGGCGACCGGCCAACCCCGCCCGGCACAGCAGCGCGACGCCGCAACCACCGCCGTCTCCGTGTTCGCTGCCACGCAGGCCGCCTGGTGCCTACCAGTGCACGACGTGACGTCGACGCTCGACGCGGTGCGGGTGACGGCCCGCTGGGGTGCCGAGACACCTGCCTGACAGCAGCGGGTTTTCAGGGACGCGAGGCTGTATCGATATGCGGCTGCGCCGCACGGGCGCGACCAGCCACGACGGCGCCGCAGTCGAAAGGACGGCATCCCGCGGCAAGCAGCGCGGCGCCTAGCCCAGATATCCCATCCGATGGCTGATCTCCTCCGCCCCCTTCAGCAGCACCGGCGCCACCTCACGCATCCGCTCCTCGGTGAAGCGATACGCAGGCCCGGACGCGCTGAGCGCCGCGATGACCTCGCCGTCGCGGGAGCGGATCGGCGCCGCCATGGCGTGCAGCCCGATCTCGAGCTCCTCCAGCGTCACCGCGTACCCGCTCTCCCGGGCCGCGGTGAGGTCCTTCTCCAGCTTCGCCCTGACCGTCAGCGTGTGGGGCGTGAGCTTCCGCAGCCCGGAAGCCGCGAGCACGTCCGCGCGCTCCTGAGGCGACAGATGCGCCAGCAGGATCTTGCCGCTGGACGTGGCGTGCACCGGGGTGAGCTGACCGACCCAGTTGTGCGTGCCGACCGCGCCCGGACCGCGTACCTGGTAGAGGTTGACGGCGTAATGCTCTTGCAGGACCGCGATGTTGACGGTCTCGCCGATCTCCTCGCTGAGCCGCTCGCACACCGGCCGACCCTGCTGGGTGATGTCGAGCCGGCCGGTGACCGCACCGGCCAGCCGCACGATCCCGAAGCCGAGCCGGTACTTGCCCCGCTCGGCCGTCTGCTCCACCAGACCGCGTGCCTCCAGCGCGCCGAGCAGGCGGAACGCGGTCGACTTGTGGACGTCGATCTCGCCGGCCACCTCGCTGACGCCCGCCTCGCCGCGCTGGGCGAGGATCTCCAGGACGCTGACGGCACGGTCGACGGACTGCACCCCGCTCACCGCGGGAGCTGCTGTTTCGCCGTCGGCCGTGTAGTTGCTCATGGCGCAACTATACGCATTTGTGGCGACCGTCAGCGGAAGGCGACGGCACTGTGCCCGTCGGCCAGGACTCGGCTCTCCCAGTGCCACGAGCCCCTGCTGTAACCCCGTTCCGCCCCTCTTCAAGGTTGCATATCGCGCAACCTTCTGCGCTATTACGCACTGATGCCGCCCGTCTCTTGACAAGCCCCCGACCTCGCCCCAAGCATGTTGCGTATAGCGAGCTTTGTTGTGTAATTAGAGACACCCGGTCGGGCGCCCGCAACCCGGAGGTTCCCCATGAGCATCACCGTCGTCGGCGCGTCGCTGGCAGGCCTGAGTACGGTCCGCGCACTGCGCGCAGAGGGCTACGACGGCGAGATCGTCGTCGTGGGGGAGGAGCGCCACACGCCATACGACCGCCCGCCGCTGTCCAAGGACTTCCTCAAGGGGGACATCGACGCCGACGCGCTCGCACTCGGCGACGCCGACGAGTACGAGGCCCTCCAGGTCACATGGCTGCTCGGCGAACGCGCCGTATGCCTCGACCCTGCGGACCGGTCCGTCACCCTCGCCGGTGGACGGCGACTGCGCAGCGAGGGCGTCGTCGTCGCGACAGGTGCCAGCCCCCGCCTTCTCCCCGGCATGGACGGCCTTGCCGGAGTCCACACCCTGCGCACCCTCGACGACGCCGAGGCCCTGCGCGCCGAACTGCTCGACGGACTGCCCAGGGTCGTCGTCATCGGTGCCGGCTTCATCGGCGCCGAGGTGGCCTCCACCGCCCACCGGCTCGGCCTCCACGTCACCGTCGTGGAAGCCGTCGACGTCCCGCTCGAACGCCAACTGGGGCGCGAGATGGGCCTGGTGGTCTCCTCGCTGCACACCGATCATGGAGTGCGTCTGCTGTGCGGAACCGGCGTGGCGGGACTCACCGGCCGGGACCGGGTCACCGGGGTGCGGCTGGCGGACGGGAGCCTGCTGCCCGCCGACATCGTCGTGGTCGGCGTGGGCGTACGGCCCGCCACCGACTGGCTGGCCGGCTCCGGCGTGCAGGTCGACGACGGCGTGGTGTGCGACGCCGGCGGCGCGAGCAGTGTCCCGGGTGTGGTCGCCGTCGGAGACGTCGCCTGCTGGCCCAACCCCTTCAGCGGACGGCACGCCCGCATCGAGCACTGGACCAACGCCACCGAACAGGCGAAGACCGCCGCCCGCACTCTGCTCAACGGCGAGTCCGCCGCCCCCGCCCGGGTCACCGCACCGTACTTCTGGTCCGACCAGTACCAGGTGCGCATCCAGCTCGCCGGGCACGTCGCCCCCGGGGACCGCCCCGAACTCATCGAGGGCAACCTCGACAGCCGCTCCTTCGTCTCCGTCTACCTGCGCGAGGGCACCCCCGTCGCCGTGCTCTCGCTGAACCAGCCGAAGCTGTTCAACAGGCTCCGCCGCACCCTCGCCCCCGCCGTCCCGGCCGCCGTGTCATGAGCCCCATGCCTCAACTGCCCCTGCGGGAAGCCCGGATGACCGCCACGAGCATCCCGCGGCACCTGCGCCTCACCTGGGACCACGAGTGGCTGGTCGTGGACCGGGGCAACGCCACCGTCGGCATCACCGCGTTCGCGGCCGCCGAGGCGCTCAAGCCGTCGTACGACACGGACACCCTCAAGGCCCTCGCCGACAAGCACCCGCTGTACCCCGGTCTGTAACCGACAACCCGCCCGCAGGGGCGTGCCCGTGACCCGCGTCGGCACGCCCCGCCAATCCCCCGGAGTATGGCGTGGCAATCAGCGTCTTCGACCTGTTCTCCATCGGCATCGGCCCGTCCAGCTCGCACACCGTCGGCCCGATGCGCGCCGCCGCGATGTTCGCCGCCCGGCTGAAGCAGGACGGCCTGCTCGCCCAGACCACCGCGGTACGCGCGGAGCTGTTCGGCTCCCTCGGAGCCACCGGGCACGGCCACGGCACCCCCAAGGCGGTGCTGCTCGGCCTGGAGGGCAACGAGCCGCACACGGTCGACGTCGCCCAGGCCGAGCTGGACGTCGAGCGCATCCGCGCCACCGGCCGCATCCGCCTCCTCGGCGCCCAGATCGGCCCGGCCCACGAGATCGCCTTCGACGTCTCGGCCCAGCTGGTCCTGCACCGCCGGCGCTCGCTGCCGTACCACGCCAACGGCATGACCCTCTTCGCGTACGACGCCGACGACGTCCCGCTGCTGGAGAAGACGTACTACTCGGTCGGCGGTGGCTTCGTCGTCGACGAGGACGCCGTAGGAGCGGACCGGATCAAGCTCGACGACACGGTGCTCGCCCACCCGTTCAGCACGGGCGACGAACTGCTCCGGCTCGCCCGGGAGACCGGTCTGTCGATCTCCGCGCTGATGCTGGAGAACGAGAAGGCCTGGCGCACCGAGGCGGAGATCCGGGCGGGCCTGCTGGAGATCTGGCGGGTCATGGAGGGCTGCGTGTCGCGCGGCCTGGCTTTGGAGGGCATCCTCCCCGGCGGTCTGAAGGTGCGGCGCCGGGCCGCGGTCTCCGCCCGCCAACTCCGCGCCGAGGGCGACCCGTTGGGCCGTGCGATGGAGTGGGTCACGCTCTACGCGATGGCGGTGAACGAGGAGAACGCGGCGGGCGGGCGCGTCGTCACCGCCCCCACGAACGGCGCCGCGGGCATCATCCCGGCC
>NZ_JBSFJW010000068.1:0-23784 GCF_053598255.1 Streptomyces sp. NPDC001157 | reverse complement strand
ACGATCTCGCTGCCCATGAAGGAGAAGACCACCATCAGCACGCCGGTGAGGATCGCTCCGGGCCCGTGCGGCAGGAAGCCGCCGTGGCCGGTCAGGTTGGAGAAGCCGGACGCGGGGTGGTCGGAGCCGGGCAGCAGACCGAAGATCGCAAGCCCGCCGACCACGATGAACGCGGCGATGGCGACGACCTTGATGCCGGCGAACCAGAACTCGAACTCGCCGTAGGAGCTGACCGAGGCCAGGTTGGAGGCGGTCAGCACGACCATCACGATCAGCGCCCAGCCCCACTGCGGGACCGCCGGTATCCAGCCGGCCAGGATCTTCGCGCCGGCGGTCGCCTCGACCGCGAGCACCACGACCCAGAAGAACCAGTACAGCCAGCCGATGGTGAACCCGGCCCAGCGGCCCAGTGCACGGTCGGCGTAGGCGGAGAACGAGCCGGAGGTGGGGTTGGCGGCGGCCATCTCCCCCAGCATCCGCATGACGAGGACGACGAGGACGCCGACGAGGGCGTAGGAGACGAGGATGCCGGGGCCTGCGGCGGCGATGCCGGAGCCGGAGCCGACGAACAGGCCGGCGCCGATGACACCGCCGATGGCGATCATCGACAGATGGCGGTTCTTCAGTCCGGCCTTGAGACCGGGCTCGGAGGGCGGACTCTGGGTGAGCGTTGAAGTCATCACACATCCATGAGGGGAGCGGGGACGGTGACCGGGAAATTAGTTCAGTACGATCCAAAAGAACAGTCTTGTTTAACTGTTCACCATGCTCTATTTTCCGAGCATGCAACCGAGCGCGCACAGGCCCCTGCTCCACCGCCCGCCGTAACCCCCGCTCAGCAGGCCGTTAAGGTGACCTCGTGGTGAATGCAGCGGGCAAGTTCGGGCCCTACGGCCAGCCGGGTCCGGCGTCGGTCGCCGGTGTGCACGACGCCCGAGTGCTGCCCGGCCGCGGCCAGACCGGCGCGGAGCTCGTCCGTTCCCGGATCGCCCTGCAGGTGCGCCTGACCTCCGTGTCGCCGGGGGACCGGCTGCCGGACGCCGGTGTCCTCGCCGAGGAGCTGGGCATCGGGGAGATCACCGTGCGGCGCGCGCTGGAGGCCATGTGCCAGGACGGCCTGCTCGACCGCCGGCGCGGCCGGACCGGCGGCACCTTCGTCGCCCAGGGCTGGGACACGATCGTCCCGGCGCTGCACGACGAGGGCGAGGCGGCCTCGTTGGGCGCCTTCCACCTGCTGCTGGAGTGCGGCCTCGTGGCCCACGGCGCGGGCGAGGTGCCGGCCGACCGGCTCGACGGACTGCAGGCGCTGGTCGACGAGATGGACCTGACCGAAGACCCCGGACATCTGCTGATGCTGGAGACCCGCTTCCACCTCGACCTCGCCGAGGCACTCGGCGGCGCAGGCGTCCGGGAACTGACCGCCGACCTCCTCGGCAGGCTGTGCCTGGTCCAGCCCGCCCCGGACCACACCGTCGTACGGGCACGCAACCGCTGCCACGCCGACCTGCTCGCCGAACTCGGCCGCGGCGCGCTGGACCCCGCAGTACAGGCAGTGAAGGCACACCAGCACGCCCACCCCGGCTGACATCCCCCGCGCACCGCTCGCCCCGTCGCACCGGATCAGAAGGAGCCGCCGCCATGCCCGACCCCAAAGCCGTCGGCCCGCCGCCGACGCCGGGCGCCGTCGGCGGCACGCCCCAGCGGCTGCGCGGCGGTGTGCTCGGCATGGCGGACATCGCCGCCGCCACCATGGCCAACGTCGGCCCGGCCATGAGCTTCTTCTTCGGCTTCGCCTTCCTGTCCACCACCGCCGGCGTGGCGTCCCCATTGACCATCCTCGCCGCGGGCGTCGCGGTCGCGCTGCTGGGCAACACGCTCGCCCAGTTCTCCCGCGCCCACCCCTCCGCGGGCAGCTTCATCACCTTCGTCGGCAAGACCTTCGGGCCGGTCAGCGCGGTGACCACGGCCCTGCTGGCCGTGCTCGGCTACATCATCGCGATGGCCTCCGTCATCGCGATCTCCGGCGGCTTCGTGCAGATCACCCTGCACCACTACACCGGTGTCGACCTGCCCTGGATCATCTGGACCCTGCTGCTGACCGGCCTTGCGGTGGTGCTGATGCTGCGCGGGGTGCTCGTCTCCACCAAGTGGGCCGGCTACTTCTTCGGTGTCGAGATGCTGGTGCTCGTCGTGGTCTCGGTCGCGGCACTCGTAGAACACCGCGGCAACCTCTCCGCCGCCCCGTTCCTGCCCGACCACATCCACCACGGTCTCAGAGGCCTGGCGGCGGGTTTCCCCCTCGCGGTCTACCTCTTCATCGGCTGGGAGAACTCGGCCGCCCTGGCCGAGGAGACGGAGAACCCCCGGCGCAACGTCGGCCGCGCCGTGTTCTCCTCCATCGGGATCATGACCGTGAGCTACATCCTCTTCTCCTACGCCACCGTCACCGGCTTCGACTACGACGTCGCCCGGCTCGGCGCGGCACGCATCCCGTTCATCGACGTCGCCCACGACACCCTCGGCGCGCTCGCCTTCCTCGCCTACCTCGGCGGCCTGACCTCCACGCTCGGCGTGCTGATCGCCGGCATCAACTCCCAGGCCCGCCTGGTCTTCAACGCCGGACGCGAGGGGCTGCTGCCGTCGTTCTTCGGCTACGTCCACCCCACCCGCCGTACACCGAACAACGCGATCGTCACCTTCGCCGTCGTCTCCCTGCTGATCATCGGCGGTTGGGGGCTGGGCCATCTGCTCGGCGCCGACGGCGGCCCGATGAACCCCGTCGTCTTCTTCACCGAGTCCTCCAGCCTGGGCTCCATCCTGATCCTGCTGGTCTATCTCGCGTCCAACATCGCCCTGCCGCTGTACTACCGCCGCTACCGGCCGCAGGAGTTCCGCACCGGCCGCCACCTGGTGCTGCCCGCCGTCGGCGCGCTGGCCATCCTGGTCCCGCTGTACTACCTGGCCAAGCCCGGCCAGCCGGCGCCGTACAACTGGTTCCCGGTCGCGGCCCTGGCAGCGCTCCTCCTCTCCGTCGGCTACGCGACGCTGCTCGTCCGCCGAGATCCGGGCCTGGCGGAGCGGGTCGGGTCGGTCGTCGCCGACGCGGAGTGAGGACTCCCGTCCCATCCCGAGTCATCGGGTGGTGTGCATGGAGGCCGGGGCGTCGGCCTGCTGGAGTTCGGTGAGGAGCTGGTTCTGGCCGGTGAGGAGCTCGGTGAGGATCCGGCGGGCGGCACGGAGCAGTTCGGCGACGTCTCCGCCGGCGAGCGCATAGCGGACGGTGGAGCCCTCCCGTATCGACACGATGATGCCGGAGCGCCTCAGGACGGCCAGCTGCTGCGACAGGCTGGACGGCTCGATCTCGATGTCGGCCAGCAGGTCCCGTACGGACACCGGCCCGTGCTGGAGGAGTTCCAGCACCCTGATGCGTACGGGGTGGCCGAGCATGCGGAAGAACTCCGCCTTCACTTGGTAGAGGGGGGCCTGCATGGATGCTCGCTCCTGGTCGGGTGGATGGGACTGCGGCCGCCGCGGTGCGGCGGCGTCCGAGGACACCGCCGCACCGCGGACCGCCTTCGGATACCGATCCTTCACGCCTCGGACCCGGCAGGAACGCACATTGGAACCATGCTGATGTGGTGACTTGAAGAAGTCTTCACATGATGGGCAGACGAAGCCGCCGGCGTCCTCGGGCGTGCTAGATCTCGATCGCCTCCTCCACCCGCTTGAGTTGGTGGCGGGCCATCGCCAGGTTCGAGCGGGCCTTGTCGAGGACGAGGTAGAGGAACAGCCCGTTGCCCGTACGACCGGTCACCAGGCGGATCACGTGGTACTGGCGGTCCAGTGTGATCAGGATGTCCTCGATCTTGCCCTTGAGACCCAGCTGCTCCATGGTGCGGACCTTGGCCCGGATGACATCCGTGTTGCCGGCCGCGGCGACGGTCAGGTCCAGGTCCTTGTTCCCGCCGAGCGTGCCGAGCGCCATTCCGCTGGTGAAGTCGACGACGGCAGCTCCCAGGGCTCCTTCGATCCCGGCCATCATCTCCTTGAGCGACACTTCCACACTCGCCACAGCGCCTCCTTTTGTGTGCCGTTGAGTGCGCGGGCCGGTGCTGGCGACCCGCCTCGGTGTCCGGACCGTATGCACGCCGCCGACGCGTCGGGAGGAAGTGTCCGGGACTGCCCGGTGGCGACCGAACGGAGGCGCGACCGGACCGTTCGACGGACCGGAAGTGCCGTGACCGTCCGAGAAGTTGACGCGCCGTGGCGGCCGACTCCTGTCCAAGTCGACTGGGCGACGGGGCAACTGCCCACACCGTACGGCCCGTTGCGCGTCGGCTGGGAGAACACCGGCCGTGCCTTCCGCCTCACCGTTCAGGTACCGGGACGCACTCGGGGTTCGGTCACCTTCCCCGGCGACGCGCGTCGGCAAGGGAGCGCGCCGACCGGCAGACACCGTGGGACGGGCGTCGGTCGTCGATCCGTGGCGTGCAGGTGACCGAAGGGGTGGTCACGGTGTCGGACCTCGGGCCGGGCAGCCACAGTTTCGTGTGTGAGCGACACGGCTAGGGTTCGGCGCCCCGCTCGGGCAGCACGTGCGGTCGGCCGGTCGGAGCCTCCCGCTGCAGCAGTCCGGCGCGCAGCTCGAGCGGGGTCAGCCCGTGCCACCGGCGCACCGCCCGCCGCAGCGCGCTCACGTCGGCGAAGCCCGCCTGGCGGGTGATGTCACGGAGCGTCAGTTCCGGGCGCCGTAGGAGCTGTTCGACCTGCTCGCGGCGCACTCCGTCGACGATCGCCTCGTAAGTGGTGCCGCAGTCGGCCAGGCGGCGGCGCAGGGTGCGTTCGCTGGACGCGTGCCTGCGGGCCTGCTCGGTGAACGAGGGGACGCCCGGAAGGCTCTGCGCGATGGAGATCTCCAGCACCTCCAGCAGATCCTGCTGGTCACGCCGTGAAGCCATCTCCTTCTCCAGTACCTCCAGCACCGAGGCGTAGGTGATGGGGTCCCGGCCCGGCATGGCCGCACGGGCCCACCGGGCCGGGAACACCATGCGGTTGCCGGAGGCGTCGAAGCGCAGGGGGCAGCGGAACAGGTCGTCGAACGGGCGTGTGTCGCGCGGCGCGGGAAAGGCGAACTCGACCGTCTGCGGGGTGAACGCGGCACCGACGCTCAGCCGGGTGAGGGTGACGACGCTGGCATACGCCTCCTCGGTCAGGAAGACGGCGACCGTCGGATCCAGCGCGGGGTCCGGAAGATCGGCGCGCAACACATAGCCGGCGTCCTCCCAGCGGGCCGACCAGACCGTCATCGCGCCGGAAAGGTTCTGAAAGCGCACCCCGGTCTCGATGGCGTCCTGAAGAGTGTCGGCGGCCATCATGGCCAGGCCGATCAGCCCCCAGGCGGTGAGGTGCTGCGCCGCGCCCACCCGCAGCCCCAGGTGCTCGTCCCCGGTCAGCTGCACCGCCTGACGGATGACGTCGCTGCCCTGCCGGTAGGAGACCCGCAGCGCGGCGGAGCCCATCACCGTCGGCTCAAGACCCACCCGGGTCAGCAGCGGCTGCAGGTCGACGCCGGACTCGCCGGCGACCCTGGCGAGGTAGCGCAGGATGTTCGGCGCGATGGTGGCCGAGGTGCTGCGGCTCGTGCCCGGCGATGTGACCGGGGCGGGAGCATCGGGCATCGCATCCCCTCTCACCAGGGCGTCTCTCGCCTCACTGTAAGCAGCCGGGCCCCGCCTGTCGCGGGTGTGGCCGCCAGAGCCCCCTTTTCGGCCTCCGGCGCGCTGCACACGGTCTTTTCGCCATCCCTACCTTTTGCGGAACCCGCCCGTTTTGCGCTCTCGCGCCGGCGCAACGAACGAAGGCTCACCATGAACGCACCTGTTCAGACCCCGGCCCGGCGACGATCCGTGCGCCGCGGCCCCCATGCGGCGGCCCGACGGGCCGTGGCGACGGTGTTCGCCGCCCAGGGCGCGGCGGTGGCCGCCGTGTCCACCACGGTGCCCGCCGTCAAGGAGCGTCTCGCGCTCTCCCCGCTGACGATGACCGTGCTCGTCGTGACCGTCGCGCTGAGTGCGGGCGTCGGCAGCTTCGCCGGACTGGCCGTGATCCGGCGGGTGGGGCTGGTCGCCGCGATGCGGATCGCCGTCGTGGCGACCGCCGCATCCCTGCTGCTGATCGGCTGGGCTCCCAGCCAGGCCGTGGCCGCGGTGTCCTACGGGCTGTTCGGCATGGCGCTGGGCTGCATCGACGTGTCGGCGAACACCCGGGCCGCCGCCGTCGAACGCCACTACGGCCGGAGCATCTTCGCCTCCTTCTACGCCGCCTGGAGCGCGGCCGGCATCGCGGCAGCACTGCTGACCGCGGGCACCGCGCACCTCGGTTGGCCCGCCGAGTACACGCTGACCGCACAGGCCGGGCTTGTCCTGGTCCTCGCCCTGACCGTCCGCACGCACGAGCTGCCCACCGACTCACCCGTCGCCGTGTCCGACCATGAGGAGTCCCACGGGTCCCACGGGAAGTCCCACGGGGAGTCCGTCGTGCTGGGCCGCGGACTGTGGGTCAGACTCGCCCCGTTCGGCCTTGTCCTCCTGGTCGCCTACGTCATCGACTCCACGGTCTCGTCGTGGTCGACGCTGTACCTCCACCAGACCCTGGACACCGCCCTGTCCATCGCACCCCTGGCCTATGCGGCCTACCAGGTGGGCACCGTCACCGGGCGGGCCTGCGCCGACCACCTCGTACGCACCATCGGGCCGGTGGCCGTGATCCGTGCCGCCACTCTGCTCACCGCCGCCGCCCTGGGCGGACTGGCGGCCGCCCCCGCCTGGCCGTACGCGGTCCTGGCCGCCGCGTGCACCGGGCTCGGAGTCTCCGCACTCGTCCCCCTCTGCCTCGCCTCCGCCGGACGCCTGCGACCGGGGGCGACCGAAGCGGTCCTGGCCCGTATGAACGTCTTCAACTACGCGGGCGTGCTCGCGGGCGGGGCCGCCAGCGGAATCCTCGGGTCGACGGGCCACTTCCGCCTCGCCTACGCGATACCCGCCGCACTCGTCCTCGCGCTCCTGACGACCGCACGGTCTTTCGCGTGGCCGCCCAGGCCCCCTCTCTGACCGCACGGACCATTTCGCGCTGAACTGCAGATGAATAGATTCCCCTCAACCCCTCAACCCCTCAACCCCTCAACCCCTCAACCCCTCAACCCCTCAACCCCTCAACCCCTCAACCCCTCAACCCCTTCAGCCGTTCAGGAACGGGCCTGCGAACCGATAGAAAAGGGATCCGCCTCATGGGAAAAATCCAGTACGACACCTGCGTGATCGGAGCGGGACCTGCCGGGCTCGCGGTCGCCAGAGCCCTGACGGAGCGGAACCTGCCGTACACGCATCTTGAGCGGCACACCGGGCCGGGCGGTATCTGGGACATCGACAACCCCGGCAGCCCGATGTACGAGTCGGCCCATTTCATTTCCAGCAAAACCCTCTCGGGTTTCGGTGGATTTCCGATGCCCGAAGAATTCGCCGACTATCCGCCGCACCGGCAGATCCTCTCCTACCTGACGTCTTTCGCCGACGCTTACGGACTCACGGAGCGCATCCAGTTCGGCGTCGAGGTGGAAAGCGTGGAAAAGAACTCGGACGGCACCTGGACGGTCACCCGGACCGACGGACTGCAGACCGTGCACGGCCAGGTCGTGGTGTGTACGGGGTCCCAGTGGCACCCCAACGTCCCTGAACTGCCCGGCCACTTCACCGGCGAGGTCCGCCACACGGTCGGCTACCGCAGCGCGCAGGAACTGCGCGGCAAGCGGGTCCTGGTCGTGGGCGCCGGGAACTCCGGCTGCGACATCGCCTGCGACGCGGCCCGCAGCGCGGACCACGCGGTGATCAGCATGCGCCGCGGCTACTGGTTCATCCCCAAGCACCTCTTCGGCCGGCCGGTGGACACCATCGCGGCCGGCGGGCCGCACCTGCCGATGTGGCTGGCGCAGCGGGTCTTCGGCGCCGTCCTGCGGATCATCAACGGCGACCCGACGCGCCTTGGCCTGCAGAAGCCGGACCACAAACTGTTCGAGACCCACCCCGCGATCAACTCGATGCTGATCCACCACCTCCAGCACGGCGACATCACCGCCAAGCCGGGGATCGCCCGTACCGAGGGCAGCACGGTCCACTTCACGGACGGCACCCGCGACGACTTCGACCTGATCCTGCTGGCCACCGGCTACGTCCACCAAGTGCCGGTCGCGCAGAAGTACTTCGGCGACGAGCAACACCCCGACCTGTACCTGTCGTCGTTCTCCCGCGAGCACCAGGGCCTGTTCGGGGTCGGCTTCGTCGAGACCAACTCCGGCGCGTACCAGCTCTTCGACACCCAGGCCCAGCTGATCGCCGGGCACATCGACGACCTGGCGCAGGGGCTGCCGAACGCGAAGCGCTTCGCCGGCATGATCCGTACCGACCGCCCGGACCTGACCGGCGGCCTCAAGTTCGTCGACTCGCCCCGGCACACCGGCTACGTCGACAGCGGGGCCTACGTGAAGCACCTCGCCAAGGTCGCTGCCGAGATGGGCTGGCGCACCGAGGGCCTGCCGCCGCGCGTGCGGTCCCTGCGCGACGTGGAGGCGGTCTCGTGAGCGGCTTCGACTTCCGTGACAAGGTCATGCTGGTGACCGGCGGCGCCGGCGGGATCGGCAGCGCGATGTGCCGCCGCTTCGCCACCGGGGGAGCCCGCTGCGTGGTCGTCGACATCGACGAGGCCCGTGCCAAGCGCGTCGCCGCCGAGCTTCCCGGCGCCGGCCACACCGCTCTCGGCTGCGACCTCGTCGACCGCGCCCAGGTGGAGCACCTCTTCGACCAGGTCGCCGACGCGTACGGCCGCCTCGACGTCCTCGTCAACAACGTGGGCATGACCAGCGCCGAACGCTTCGACGTGCGCAGCGTCGAGAGCATCGAGCAGGAGATCACCCTCAACCTGACCTCGCCCCTGGTCGCCACCCGGATCGCGATCCCGCTGCTGCAGGCCTCCCGGGACGCCCGCGTGGTCACCACCGTCTCCCTCGGTGGGATCTTCCCGTTGGGGGAGACCCCGATCTACACGGCCTCGAAGTTCGGGCTGCGCGGGGCGATGCTCGCCGTCGGGCTCGATCTGAGGAGCAAGGGCATCCTGGCCGGATCGGTGCTGCCGTCGGCGACGGACACCCGGATGCTGCGCCAGGAGGCCGTGGACGGCGGAAACTCCATGCAGTTCCAGGACCCGCCGCAGCAGCCCGACGACGTGGTGGCTGCCGTGGTGTCCCTGCTGGACAAGCCCCGCCTGGAGGCCTACCCCCGGACGGGCGAGTCCCGCCTGGTCCGGCTCGCGATGCTCGCGCCGAACCTGCTGCCGAAGGTGTTCCCGCTGTTCCGGCGGAGAGGGGAGCGCGGCATGGCCCGCTATCTGGACGACCTGCGCCGCCGAGGACTGGCCCGGCAGACCGACGGACGCTGGGAACTGGTGGAGGAGAAATGACCGCAGTCGAGAGCCCCGCCACGCTGAGGGTCGTCAACCCGGCCACCGGGGAACTGATCACCACCGTGCCCGCGACCAGCGCCGAAGACGTCACCAAGGCCGCCGAGCGGGCCGAGCAGGTCTTCGCGTCCGGCGTGTGGTCCGGACTGCCGGTCCGGGAGCGCAGCGCGGTGCTGCTGCGACTGGCCGACCTGATGGAACGCGACACCGGGATCCTGGCCCGGTTGGACAGCGAGGACGCGGGGAAGCCGATCACCGAGTGCCTCACCGGCGACGTACCCGGTGCGGTCGAGTCGATCCGCTGGTTCGCCGAAGCCGCCGACAAGGTGTTCGGCAGGATCGCCCCCGGCGGACCGGACGGCCTCGGTCTCATGACCCGGGAACCGGTCGGGGTGGTCGCGGCGATCCTTCCCTGGAACTACCCGCTGGCCATGACCGCCTGGAAGGTCGGCCCGGCGCTGGCGGCGGGCAACAGCCTGCTGGTCAAGCCCGCGGAGGCGACCCCGCGTTCGGCGCTGCACCTGGCCGAGCTGGCCGCCGAGGCGGGCCTCCCCGACGGGGTCCTCACGGTCCTGACCGGCCGCGGCTCCGTCACCGGCACCGCCCTGGCCCGCAACCCCGTCGTCGGCGCCCTCTCCTTCACCGGCTCCACCGAAACCGGGCGCCGCATCCTCAAGGACGCCGCCGACACCAACTTCAAACGCGTCTCACTGGAAATGGGCGGCAAGAGCCCCCAGATACTGATGGCCGACGCACTTTCCTACGGCGACGAACTCATCGACCACATGACCGAGGCCGCCTTCCTGACCATGGGACAGAACTGCACGGCCGGTTCCCGCGTCCTGGTCCACCACACCATCGTCGACGAGATACTGGAGCGCTTCACAACAGCCGCAAAACGCCTGGTCATCGGCGACCCGGCGGACCCGCGCACACAGCTGGGCCCGCTGATCGACCGGGCCGCCTTCGACCGGGTCGCGGCGGCGGTGGACGCCGCCCGGGCCGACGGAGCCCGTATCCACACCGGGGGCCTGCCGCACGGCCTGCCCCAGCGCGGCGCCTACTACCCACCCACCGTGATCACCCACGCCCCCGAAGGCAGCGACGCCCTCACCAAGGAACTCTTCGGCCCCGTCGTCACCGTCCAGACCTTCACCACCGAGGACGAGGCGCTGCACCTGGCGAACGCCACCGAATACGGCCTCGCCGCCTCGGTATGGACCCGCGACCTCGACACCGCCCTCCGGCTGGCACGCGGCGTCCAGGCCGGCGTCGTCTCCGTCAACTCCTACAGCGAGGGCGACATCACCACACCCTTCGGCGGCTGGAAGCAGTCAGGGTTCGGAGGCGTGGAGAAATCGACCAACGCCTTCGACCAGTGGACCCGCGAGAAGACGGTCTGGATCCGCACCCGCTGATCCCCCTGCCGTGGGAAGCCCGTCAGGCAATCCATGCCGCGCTGTGTCGGTGCCGGTGCAACCCGACGGCTGAGAACTCGTCCTCCTCGGCGCTCGCCGCCACGCCCAACCGCCGTAGCGCTTGAGAGATCGGGCTGCCGGCGGGCGGAAAGGGCCGGCCTTCCTCCAGATGGAGCGGTCCCAGCACGATTGTCCCTTCGTCCCATACGGCAGCCCGCTGCGCACCCACGCCGCCGAAGTACTCAGCCTCCACGTAGGCCACAGGCCCACGGGCTGAACAGTCGGCGAGGGCTTTGTCGAAGCTGCCTGGCAACCGCCAGAACCCCAACGCGACACTGCTCCTGCCATCCGTGAGGGAATCGAACAGGGCGTCCGTCATCGGCATCAGCGACAGGCCCTGCCCGATCGAGGCCAACCGGGCGGCAGGCAGGCCCTGTGCAGCGCTGCGCAGCACCTCCTCCTCGGCGATCACTGCGTGCAGGTCATAACCCATCCCGGGCCTCCTCCAGATCGGAGACCCATCTTGTCCCTGAGACACAGGTCGCGGGGGACCGGTCCGGGGGCGCGGCGCCTGCCGTGCCCCTCGTAGGAGGTGGAGTTCAGCAGGACGACGTGCGCCGCCGGAGCTGCCGTGGTGGGATCGACCCCCTCCGCGGTCGGCCCGAATCGCACCTGCCGCGACCCTTCAGAGAGGTCCGGAACTCCATGATCCGCCCCTACGACCATCATCACCGGGAGGCGCTGGGCGCCCAACTGCACCTGCCCTTGGCCGAACGCACCTGCCCGCTCCGCGGCCACACGACCATGCGCGTCTACCGCCACACGACCTACGGCCGAAACGAACCGTCATGGATCAACTACCTGTGGTGCGGCGACTGTCACGCCTACTCGTCGTCCTTCACGGGCGCCGGCCGCAAGATGGTCGAGAGCGACCCGCTCCTCGCGGAATACGGTGACCGGATCGGCGAGGTCTTCAACGACCCCGAGCGCCTGCTCAAGATCCTCGACGGCTACTGGAAGACGGGAAAACTTCCCCAAGTGATCTCCCGCCGCCCCCGGGGACGCTGAAGGTGTCCCGATGAGGCGCCATCCGAAGTGACCGGGATCTCGCTGCACGCCGATGCCCCTGTCCCTACGCTGGTCACGCTCGCCGTCGCGGCTGACCCGCGGGAGAGCCGCTGTAGGCTGAAGAACAGCCCTTGACCTGCGCAAAGCAGGCAGGGAGCCGAGTTCAGGGAGTTCCGAATCCTGCGCACCATGTTCAAGTCCAAGATCTAACACTTGGTCATTTCCGCAGGTCAAAGGCATGATAGCCGGGCTGAGGTCAGCAAACAGTCAGCATTGGGCGCGAGTGCGTCCTCATGGTGCTGACGTGCGGGCTGGGGAGTGACCGGGCCAGGGTCGTCCACCACTCCACCCGGAGGTTTCATTCGTGCCCCGACAGCTCGCCCGAGGAGACCGGCTACGGTACGCAGGACGAGGCGATTGAACGCCTCACGCACCTCTACGCGGAGAAGAAGCGGACGGCGCCATCCGTTGCCGAGGCCCGCCGAGAACTCGGCCAGCAGACGGTCGAGGAATACGCGAAGCAGTGGCGGCCCCGGCAGCGCCGGATGACGGAGTACTCCACAGGCGAGCACGTTGACAGCTCCATCAATGTGCACATCATTCCCCGGCTCGGATCGCGGAAGCTGAACTCCGTCACGGCGATCGTGGTCGAGCTTTTCTTGGACGAGTTGGAGGCCGATGGGGTCGGTCGCGGAAACCAGGTCAACATATTCCGCACGCTGAAGGCGATCCTGCGGGACGCTTATGGCAAGGGAGCCATGGTGGATGACCCTGCAAAGGGCGTCCAAGAACCGGAGTACGTCAGGGAGAAGGTGGTCATCCCGTCCCTGGTCTACCTGAAGAAGGCGCTGGTTGTCGCTGATGACCTTCTCGCCCTCGAGATCGTCATGATGGCGGGTTGTGGGTTGCGGAATGGTGAGGCCCGGGCGGTCAACGTCAACAACTTCGTGGCAGATGACGTCTACCGGGTGCATGAGCAGATCCACTCCAACACGCACAAGCCGGCAAAGTTGAAGCACCGCAAGGCGGGTGACTTCAGGGAGGTTCCTCTGCCGCGATCGGGGCGGGAAGCCTTGGAGCGATACGAGGAGAAGCGTAGGTGTCGAAGAACAAGGCCAACCAAGGGGTGTCATGGGAGAGCCGGTGCAAGACGTCCACGAAGGGTCCGCCGAGCGCCGCCGCGGGTGCGAGTGGCACGTCGTCGGCGGCCCGGGCGCGCTCCCTGAACGCCGCTCCGATGCGATGTGCGGCCTCACTCACGTTGTCCGCCGACACCGGGCTGGCCAGCGGCCCGATAACGGGCAGACTCTGCACCACCGCAAGCCCCACCCCGGCCGCGATCCGTCCTGTCGCCGAAGGATATTCTGCAGTGAGCTCTGGCGTGTTCTGCGCTTCTCGCAGTTGTAGACGGTGCGCCGCCAGCGCCTTGTCGAACGACTTCGACTCGCCTCTTAACGCCAGTTGCCGGACCAGCGACTCCAGTGTGGTAGCCAGGCCGTCGCCGCAAACGGGGTGGAGCGGTTCTTCGGGCAGGTGTAGCCCGTCAGGGCTGCCGGGTCGACGGTTTGCTCGTGGATTGCGCGTTCTGCTCTAGTCCGGTTGTGGCGGACCAGCTGGCGAGCAGCTTCAGGCCGTCCTCAGCGGCGGTTCCGGGGGGCGCGCTGTAGACGACCACGCTCAGGCCGCTTTCGTCCGGCAGGCTCATGGTCTCCTGATCGAGTTCCAGGTCGCCGACGAGCGGATGGTTGAGGCGTTTGGTGCTCTCGCGGAAGACATGCACGTCGTGGGATCCCCACATCACGCGGAAGGTGTCGCTGCGGGTGGACAGTTCACCGATCAGGTTCGACAGTTCCCGGTCGTAGGGGCTCTTCCCCGCCTCGACGCGCAGCGCGCCCACGGCGAAGCGGGTCATGCGCTCCCAGTCGGTGTAGAACCGCCTGGCTGCTGGATTGAAGAACGCGAACCGGGCGACGTTCGCCCCGCAGGTCGGGTCGGCGTACATCTCCGAGTACAGGGCCCGGCCCAGTGGGTTGGCGGCCAGCGCATCGAGGCGGTTGTTCATCACGTATGCCGGCATCCCCGGCATGCCTTCGACGATCCGCGCCACGCTCGGCCTCACCGTCGGCCGGACCTCCCGCTGCCGTGCCCGCCCCCCCGGCGCCGGCCCAGCAGCGCGGGCGAGGTCGTACAGGTACATGCGCTCGGTGGCATCCAGCCGCAGGGCGCGAGCCAGGGCGTCCAGCACGCTGTCGGAGACACCTTGGAGGTTGCCGCGCTCCAGGCGCGTGTAGTACTCGACACTCACCCCGGCGAGCGTGGCGACCTCTCCCCTGCGCAGTCCGGGCACCCGCCGCTGACCGTAGGTCGGCAGACCCGCCTGCTCAGGGGTGATCTTGTCGCGTCGGGAGCGGAGGAAAGCGCTGACTGCGTCCCGGTTGTCCATGACGACAGGGTAGGCAGGCCACGCGAGCGGTGGGGGACCCTGCCAGTACCCCTCACAGCAGAAACTCCCCCGTCACGCCCCTCTGCCGTTGCATGGTGCATGCCCCAATCCTCTGGGGCCCGACCGGTGCGAGGACACATGTGCCCCCGGGCCGGCCGACCTTTCCAGTACCGGAACAAAACTGAAGGGCACGCAAGATGAGCAACCAGATGAAGACGCTGGCGGAGAGCCCCGCGCAGGTCGTGCGAGGGCTGTATGACGCGCTGAGCAAGGGCGACGTGCCGGGTGTCCTGGCCAAGCTCGCCCCCGAGGTGATCATCGACGAGCCGACCCAGCTCCCCTACGGCGGCGTGCACCAGGGCCGCGAGGTGTTCGTGCAGTCGATCCTGGGCGCGATGATGGGCTACGCCAACGTCGCCATCACCGATGCCGAGGTGTTCGAAGGCCCGGCCGGCGTCATCGGAAGGCTCACCGGAACGCTCACGGCCCACACCACCGGTGAGGAGTTCCCGCTGACCATGGTCGAGATCCACCAGGTCGAGGACGGCACGGTGCGCAAGATCGACGTCTACACCAAGAACCCCCACGAGCTCGCCGCGTTCTACGCGCGCGCCGAGGCGGGCACCCGCTGACGACGGCACCTCGACAAGATTCCGGCCGAGTTGCCTCACGGCAGCGCGAGCAACTCGGCCGACTCATCCCCAGCCCAGGCCCAGGCCGTCGCATCGATGACCCCTGTCCGCATCAGCGACACCGCGACCAGCCACGCGCACCACACAGCGAAGGAAAATCATGACCACCACCTGGTTCATCACCGGCACCTCCTCAGGCTTCGGGCGACTGCTCACCGAATACCTGCTGGCCCGTGGCGACCGCGTTGCCGCCACGCTCCGTCGGCCCGAGGCTCTCGATGACCTCCGCGCCGAACACGGCGACCGGCTCTGGACCGCCCAGCTCGATGTCACCGACACCGAGCGAGTGCGTCGCGTCGTCGACGAGGCGTTTGAGACCCTCGGCACGATCGACGTCGTCGTCAACAACGCCGGCTACGGCGTTCTCGCGTCCGTCGAGGAGGCGTCTGACGAACAGATCCGGCGCGTCATCGACACCAACCTGCTCGGCTCGATCCAGGTCATCCGTGCCGCCCTCCCGCACCTGCGCGCCCAGGCCCGAGGCCGCATCCTGCAGGTGTCCACCGCGGGCGGTCAGACGACCTACCCCAGCCTCGGCTACTACCACGCCTCCAAGTGGGGCATCGAGGGGTTCTGCGAGACCGTCGCCCGCGAGATCGCGCCGTTCGGCCTGGCCCTGACCATCATCGAGCCGGGCGCGACCCCCACCAGCTTCGGCACGTCGCTGGACATCGCACCGCCCCTACCCGAGTACGAGAACACCCCCGCGGCCGACACCCGGCAGGCGTTCCTCGGCGGCCACTTCCCGGTGCCCAACAGCGCAGAGAAACTCACGGAGGCGATGATCGACCTCGTTGACTCCGGCGCGACCCCGCTCCGCCTCCCGCTCGGCCCCGACACCTACGAAGACGTCCGTGCCGCCCTCACCGGCCGGCTCGCCGAACACGAGGCTCATCGCGACGTCGCCCACTCAGTGGCGGCCACAACCGCCCGGTGACCGAAACCCGCGTCAGTAGCCGCCGACGATGAGTGACTACGCGGGTTCGCCGTACTCGGCGATGTATGCCGCGCGGTTCTCCGCGATGATCGCCCGGCGCCCTCTGCGCTGAGGTGGTCGACCGAGGAGACGGCCAGCATCTGCCGCCCGTCGACGTTGGACGTGATCAGTACGCCTTGTCACCGCTGACGTGCCTGGGCCGGTTGCGGGGCTGCTTACCCTGCGGGCAAATACTGCAACTCTCGAATACCGACACTCCACCAGTGGTTGCGTCATGCTCGCACTCCAGCGCCCCGACTCCTCAGGATGCTGTGCCCTCTACGAGGCGAGCACAGGCCATTGTCGTTTCCCGAGAGCAGTTGGCGACAAGACGGGCAGTTCCTGCGTCGAGCGGTGTTCAGCCTGCGGTGAGCCGGCGGGTCTCTCCTCGGAGGCCGTGGTAGACCTGCCGCCCATGGTCATCGCCCGGCCTGGTTCCGGTCAGCATGGCGGGGCGGCCAGGACGGCCTTGGCAGCCAGCCGGAGATTCGTGATCATTGGATTCGGGTCGCCCTTGCGGCTGACCAGGACGACCTGGCTGGGGGGAGCACCCTCGATCGGGACGGTGACGAGGTCGGGACGCAGTGAGCTGCGCCGATCGCCGACCGGTAGGACGGCGATCGCCCTGCCGCTCGCGACGAGTTCGAGCTTGTCCTCGTAGCTCTCAATCGGCGGCACGCCGGCCCCGAGGATCCGGTAGGACGTCCAATCCGGGGTCTCGAACGCGCACGGGGCCGCCTCTTCGTCGGCCAGTTCTTCCGCCGTCACCGACGCGCGGTCGGCCCAGGGATGGCCGCGGGGGACCACGAGCATCCGGGGCTCCTCGTACAGGGGGGTCGTGGACACGTTGTCGGCGGCGAGCGGCAACGGGGTCCGCGCGATCAGGGCGTCGACGCGCTTGTCGGACAGTGCGCCGACGTCGCGGCAGCTCAGATGCCGGGTGGCGATCGCGGCGTCTGGGTGACGGTGGCGCAGTTCCCGTACGGCGGCGGTGATCACCAGGTCTTCGACATAGCCGATGGTGATTCGTTCGGTCCGGGCTTGTTCACGGACGGCCAGTTCGGCCTGGCGGGCGGCCTGCAGCAGGGCTTGGGCCTGAGGGAGGAATGTCTGGCCGGCCGGAGTGAGCCGGGTGCCCTGGGGGGTGCGGTCCAGCAGTCGTGTGCCGAGATATTTCTCGAGCCGTTGGATCTGGCGGCTCAGCGCCGGCTGGGCTACGTGCAGGTCGGCGGCAGCCCGGCCGAAATGCTGGTGCGCCGCCACCACGGTGAAGTAGCGCACCAGCCGCAGTTCCAGGTCCTGTCCGAGATCGTTCACCGTTGCAGGGTACGCGTCATGCTGTTTCGGAATGACCGGTTGCCGAAGGGGTCTTGGACGGCCATGCCGTCCGGGGCCTTGACTGAAGGAGCAACGTTTCCCTGAGAAAGCGACAGGCGCGATGAAGGCGATCCAGTTCCACGAGGCGGGCGGGCCGGAAGTTCTGCGGTACGACGAGGTGCCGGTTCCCGAGATCGGTCCGGGCGAGGTGCTCGTGCGGGTGCACGCGGTGGGCATCAACCCGCCGGACTGGTACCTGCGTGAGGGGATGAAGGTCATGCCGGCCGAGATGAGGCCGGTGCTGGAGTTCCCCCTCATCCCCGGAACGGACATGTCGGGCGTGGTCGAGGCGGTCGCTCCGGACGTGTCCGGGTTCGCCGTCGGTGACGAGGTCTTCGGCATGCTGCGGTTCCCGGGATTCGACGGCCGGACGTACGCCGAGTACGTGGCCGCGCCGGCTTCTGACCTGGCTCACAAGCCGGTCGGTATCGACCACGTTGAGGCGGCCGGGGCGCCGATGGCCCTGCTGACGGCCTGGCAGTACCTGGTTGATCTCGGCCACGACGTGCCGTCTCCCTTCACCGGCCAGGTGCACCAGCCGGTGCCGATCACGCCAGGGATGATCGTGCTGGTCAACGGGGCCGCTGGTGGAGTGGGTCACTTCGCGGTGCAGCTGGCGAAATGGAAGGGGGCACACGTCATCGCGGTGGCCTCAAGCCGGCACGAGCAGTTCCTGCGCAAGCTCGGCGCCGATGAGTTCATCGACTACACCACGACGCAGGTCGCGGACGTGGTCAGCGGCGTCGACCTGGTGATCGACACCGTCGGTGGCCCGGACAGTTCACGTTTCCTGACCGTGCTCAAGCGCGGCGGCACCATGCTTCCGGTGTTCTTCGCCCAGTACGACCCGGAAGAGACGGCGCGTCTTGGCATCACCGTCTCGAACATTCAGGTGCGTTCCAACGGCCCCCAGCTCGCCGAGATCGGGCACCTGTTTAACGAGGGCGAGTTCCAGGTCGGGGTGGACAGCACCTACCCGCTTTCCGAAGCGGGCAGCGCACACGCGCGAGCCGCGCAGGGCCACATCCAGGGCAAGATCGTGCTGACGGTGGCCTCGTGATCGCCGAACTCCAGCAGACGGTGGCGAACTACGCCCACGCCCTGGACGAGCTGAATGTGACCGAGCTGGAAACGGTCCTGACCGAAGACACCACCTGGACCTTCACGATGCCCGGACAGGGGATGCTCGGCCCGGTCGCCGGACGCGCGGCGGTGCTCGACTTCATCCGTGACGGGCACACGGTCCAGACCGGAAGGGTGCGGCACCACCTGGGCAACGTCGTGGTCACGACGACGGACGCCGCCACCGCCGAGGTGCGGGCCTATCTGCTGCAGACGAGAAACACCGGCGAGAGCATCCAGATGATCTCGACCGGGGTCTACACGTTCAGCCTGCGACGGTCCGACGGTAGGTGGCGGATCGCCGAGCTCACCCTGACGCTGGACAACGCCTTATAGGGCGAGGCCAGGCAGTGCGCCCGGCGATCAGCGGATGCCTGCCGACGGCGCCCGGGTACCGATTGGCCGACGACGAACAGCACGGCCCTGTCCAGGGAGACGATCAGCCGGCCGACGCGCTGTCGAACGCCAGCAGGCTCGGCTGCCCCTGGCAGATCGGGCAGGCGGTCGGGGACAGCCAGAGTCAGCGGTGTGCATCGTGAAGTCACAGGTCACGGGTCTGGTGTGAATGGCGAGTTGGGTACTCGTGCCGGTCGTCGGCCGATGACCAAGGCGTAGATCATCGGGCAGGCTCGGCTCCGGCGGGATGCCAGGTAAGGCTGCGCTATGACCGGCCCCCGCCGACTGGAATGTCGCGTCCCGCCATGGACCACGAGCTTGACCTCGTGTACCACACCTGGGTGAGACCGGTGAGACGCTCGTGGTCGTGGCCAGGAACACCACCCCGATGCGGCAGATCGTCCAACACATCGGGGGCCTGCAGACCGAGCGCGGCCGGGCCGATACCGAGTAGCGCCCGAGAGGATACTCAGTGTCCTGGCGGGGGCCTCAGTCGCTCTGGGCGACCGGCTCGGGATCGGCGTCGAGCGCATCGAGTACTGCGTCGCCGTTCGCCCTCGCCCACTCGGTCAGCATGTGGATCGGATCGATCAGCGTCGCCCCGAGCGGGGTGAGCTCGTACTCGACGCGGGGCGGCACCTCGGCGTAGGCGTGGCGGCGGATGAGTCCGTGCGCCTCGAGCCGTCGGAGCGTCTGGGTGAGCATCTTGCGGGAGATGCCGCCGATCAGCTCGATCAACTCGCCATGGCGCACCGGGCCCTCGCTGAGGCCGTAGAGCACGACCACCGTCCACTTGTCGGCGATCAGTTCGACCGCCAGACGCGCCGGACAGTCGGCGAGAAAGAAATCACCGGGACCGAAACCGCTCATGGCGCCAAAGGTACCTGCTGGCTCCTTAAGGCACCTGCTGGTTCCTATCGGAAACATAGCCTGGGTTCTCTCCCCCTCCAAAGCACAGGAGAGTCATGCGAGTCATCAACCAGCAGGCGCTCGGCGGTCCCGAGGTGCTCACCATCGTGGACGCGCCCGAGCCCCAGCCCCTCCCGACCGAGGTGCTCGTCCGCGTCAAGGCGATCGGGCTGAACCCGCTGGAGGCGCGCCTGCGCGCCGGCGAGTTCCCGCTGATCGGCCAGCCGCCGTTCATCCTCGGCTGGGACATCAGCGGCGTGGTCGAGGAGGCCCCGCAGACGTGGCGGTTCAGGCCCGGCGACGAGGTGTTCGGGATGCCGCTGTTCCCGCGGGCGGCGAGCGCGTACGCCGAGGTCGTGTCGGCGCCGGCGTTGCACCTGGTACGCAAGCCGACCTCGCTCTCGCACGTTGAAGCCTCTGCGCTTCCGATCGTCGGGCTGACGGCGTGGCAGGGGCTCGTCGACCTCGCCGACGTCAGCAAGGGCGATCGCGTCCTGGTCCACGGCGGTGGCGGAGGGGTTGGCCACGTCGCGATCCAGATCGCGAAAGCCCTTGGCGCGCACGTGATCACGACCGCCAGCGGGAGCAAGCGGGAGTTCGTCGAGGGGTTCGGCGCCGATGAAGTGATCGACTACACGGCGGTCGACTTCACCGACGCGGTCCGTGACATCGACGTCGTGCTCGACACGATCGGCGGCGACACCGTCGAGCGGTCCCTTGGAGTGCTCCGCCCTGGCGGTCACCTGGTGACCGCAACCGCCGAGGATGACCCGGAGCTCATCGCGAAGTACGAGGCGGCGGGCATGCGCTTCAGCGGTATCGCGGTCGACCCCGACCGGGTCGCCCTGCGCGGTCTCGTCGACCTCGTCGAACAGGGAAAGCTCCGGGTCCACGTGCAGGAGACGTTCCCGTTCGAGCGCGTCGCTGACGCGCACCGGCTGCTCGATGGCGGTCACCTCCAGGGCAAGCTCGTCCTCACCGTCTGATGCCGCCGTGGGGCCTCGCATGAGCCAGGCCCCACTTACCTTGGGTATTCAGCGGCACTCGGGCCGGTTGCGGGCGGATGACTTCGGCGAAGATCGTCGGTCACCGGGAGACTTCCCGGTTCGTCAGCACCAGCAGGGCCCGCACCAGCGCGGTCGCCCACCTCGGGTCCGTGCGGACCTTGCCGAGGACGCGCCAGTTCTTGAGATGAGCGAAGCCGTGCTCGACCGGGGCCCGCACCGCGGTCAGTACCTTGTCGGACAGCTTCTGCCCATGAGTCAGGGGCCGGTTCCGGGCCGCCTTGTAGCCGGTGATCACTGCCGGGTCGGCGTCCGAACTGCTGTCAACCAGCGCACCCGTGAGCGCATGCCCACCCTGCCCTTCGTGCTGCGCACCGCCGAACTCCTCCTGCGTCAGGCGCAGGAACGCCTGGCGGCGTTTCGGGACGCCCCGCTGGGAGCCCGGTTCACGGTCGGGGGAGAGACCTTCACCAAACCCCGGGCCAGCAAGTCCGGACTGGAACCGGCCCTGGCCACCGACGTGAGCGGGCGGCGCCGTTACCTGGTGGCGGACGAGAACCGGGCGTTCTGGGTGTGGGCGGCGATCGAGTTCTTCCGGCACACCGGCGCCCGCATCGAGGAGATGGAGGAGATCAGCCACCACAGCATCGTCCAGTACACCCTGCCCACCACCAGCGAAGTGGTGCCTTTGCTGCAGATCGCTCCCTCCAAGACCGATGAAGAGCGTCTGCTGTTGGTCAGCCCGGAACTCGCCGATGTCCTGTCCGCCATGGTCACCCGCGTGCGCGGCGCCAACGGAGCGGTCCCGCTCGTCGCCGCCTACGACCAGGGCGAACGTCAGTGGAACCCGCCCCTGCCCCTGCTCTTCCAGTGGCGCAGCGCCGGACAGAACCGGCCCGTCTCCGCCCAGACCATCCGCAAGGCCCTCGGTGAGACGCTCGCCGCCTCCGGGCTCACCGACGCGGCCGGCGATCCGCTGAACTACCAGCCGCACGACTTCCGAAGGATCTTCGTCACCGATGCCATTCTCTCCGGGCTGCCCCCGCACATCGCCCAGGTGATCTGCGGCCACAAGACCATCACCACCACCATGGGCTACAAGGCCGCCTACCCCGTCGAGGCCATCGAGGCGCACCGCGCCTTCCTCGCCCGCCGCCGGGGCCAGCGCCCCGCCGAGGAGTACCGCACTCCCACCAGCGCGGAGTGGGACGCTTTCCTGGGCCACTTCGAACGCCGCAAGCTGTCCGTCGGCATCTGCGCCCGTGCCTTCGGCACGTCCTGCGTCCACGAGCACGCGTGCGTCCGGTGCGCGCTCCTTCGGCCGGACCCCGCCCAGCGGCCACGGCTGGCGGAGATCAGCGACAACCTGCAGGCCCGGATCGCCGAGGCCGAACGCGAAGGCTGGCTCGGCGAGATCGAGGGCCTCCAGGTCAGCCTGGCCGGCGCCCGCGACAAGCTCGCCCAGATCGACGCCGAGGCCGCCCTCCGCAGCACGGCGATTGATCTCGGGATGCCAGCCTTCCCACAGATCGCGGGCCGCATCTCGTAGTGCAGAGAAGGGGCATTGGCCTCACTTGGCACGCTGTCCGACACGCAGGACGCTCAGATAACGGCGTGACGCGCGGTCGCCCATTCGCGTGCGGATGCGCTCGGCGATGGCGTCGAGCAGGGGCTCACGGACGTCGCGGTCGAGCCTCCGGTATATCGACAACGAGCGAAGGTGATCGGCAAAGCCGTCCCCGTTGAACCATTGAACGGTTGGGTACCAGCGCACGATCGTTGGGCCGAACAAACCGCCGGGATCGTCGACCAGGCCCCAGCCCTCGTCTGTGGTGCGCACGTCGTCCTCCAGCGGAGGATGACCCCAGTCGGGGTTCCCGGGGCAGAACCGCTCGCAGAGATCGGCGGTCTCGGCGTACACCTCCGGCTCTCCCGGCCGGCGGACAACGACGTGGCCGAGCAGCGCCATCCAGCCCCCGGGAGAGAGCACGTCGTGCGCCCGCTGCCAGCCGATCGACGGGTCGACCCAGTGCCACGACTGCGCAGCCACGAGAACATCGAAGCGTCGGCCGCGGTCGTCCCACTCCTCGAACGTCGACGTCTCGACTGCGACGTTACGGAAGGAGCTGATCCGGTGGCGAGCGAGTGCAGCCATGTCTGCGCCCGGCTCGACGGCGGTCACTGAGCATCCGAGCGTTGCCAGCGAACGCGTCGCCTGACCAGTACCGCAGCCCACCTCCAGCACCGACGATCCTTCGTCCAAGCCGGTGACGGCGACAAGGTCCGCGAACAGTTCGTCGGGGTATCCCGGCCGAACCCGGTCGTAGAGCTCCGGGACCTCGTTGAACACTCGGCCGAGGTCGTGGGGATTCGGGGGCATCCTCGGATCATCGGTCACGAGCGCACAAGCTATGAGGCTTGCCCACGAAGACGCCACTCGTTTACCAGCAGCCACTGACTGACACGCTGTCGACGGTAGTTCACCCCTGAAAGGGCGGGGCCGGTCCAGTGCCGTGCGTGTCCGGGTTTCGCGGATGGATCCGGCGTGAGGCCGTGCTGAATCGTGGAGCGAGGTCGTCCTTGTTCCTGGGTGGCGTGCTGTGGCCCCGCCCGGCGGGGGTTGTGGGTGTGCTCTTCACCAGGTGTGATGCTGAATTGGCGGCGCTCCGGCTGCCGTTCATCCCTTCGCCGCGCCCGTGTTGGTGATGTTCGGTGCGGCATGGTGTCGTTCGGCACACGACCGACGGAATCAATCAGAGAAACGGCCCTGCCGCAGTACTAGGCCGTTTCCTTTGGATCACCTCGCCGACCAGATGAAGATGGCGGCGAGGTGGAGTCCCGCGAGGTAGACGGTCGCGGTCTTGTCGTAGCG
>NZ_JBSFJW010000067.1:0-24502 GCF_053598255.1 Streptomyces sp. NPDC001157 | reverse complement strand
GCCGGCGCGCGGGCACCGCCCGCGCGCCGGCCCCCTTCGCGCATGCGCATACGCGGGCGGCCAGGGGGCGGCTGGAGGCGGCTTCGAGCGGGACTCCAATGACGCAGGCCATTGTCGGGCGAGGACCGCAGCGGTCCCCCAGGCTCGCTTAGGAGGCTCGCGTGACAACGACCGATGACCGTACGACAGCCACGGCGGTCGACCCCGGTCCGCTGATCAAGCTGACCATCGCGGACTGCGCGGCCAAGGTGCTGCACAGCGCGGTGACGCTCGGCGTGTTCGGCGCGCTCGCCGAGGGGCCGGCCGGCGCAAAGCAGATCGTGGCCGCCACCGGTCTGCACCCGCGCATGGCCGGCGACTTCCTCGACGCGCTGGCCGGCCTCGGCCTGCTGGAGCGCACCGGCGACCGGTACGCCAACGCGCCGCTGGCCGAGGCCTATCTCGTGCCCGACACCCCCACCTACCTCGGCGGGTTCGTGGAGCTCACCAACGAGACGCTGTACGGGACGTGGGGGCGGCTGACCGAGGCGCTGACCACCGGCGCGCCGCAGCACCTGGACCCCGACAAGGGCGGGTTCGTCGGGGACAAGCACAAGGACCCGCAGAAGATGAAGCGCTTCTTCGCCGGTCTGGACGCCTACAGCGACCGGATGGGCGCCGAACTCGCCGGCCGCATCGACTGGTCGGCCCACTCCTCCTTCGTCGACCTCGGCGGCGCCCGCGGCAACCTCGCCTCCGTCCTGGTCCGCGAGCACCCCCACCTGAAGGCGGGCGTGTTCGACCTGGAGCGCACCCGGCCGCTGTTCACCGAGCACGTCGGCCGTCTCGGGCACACCGACCGCATCGAGTTCACCGGCGGTGACTTCTTCGCCGACGACATCCCCCGCGCCGACGTCATCGTGCTCGGGCACATCCTGCACGGCTTCGACACCGACCGGCGCCGACAGCTGCTGCGCCGGGTCCACGCGGCCGTCAACCCCGGCGGGCAGATCCTCGTCTACGACCGGATGATCGACGACGAGCGCCGCAACGCCGAGCGCCTGCTCTCCAGCCTGCACATGCGCCTGGTCAGCCCCGACGGCTCCGAGTACCGCATCGCCGACCTGAACGGCTGGCTGGCCGACGCCGGCTTCACCGCCCCCACCGCACAGCCGCTGCTCGGCACGCACACGCTGGTGACCGCGACCCGATGACCGACCTGGACGGCACGGCCGCCCAACGATCCAAGGAATCAACATGAGCCAGGAGAAGGTGCCCGTTCTCATCGTCGGCGGCGGCCTCGCCGGACTGTCCACCGCCGTCTTCCTCGCCCACCACGGGGTCAAGGCCACACTGGTCGAGCGCCACCCCGACACCTCCGTCCACCCCAAGGCCCGCGCCATCAACCCGCGCACCATGGAGCTGTACCGCGCCATCGGCATGGAAGAGCGGGTGCGGGCCGGGCGCTCGCCGATCTCCGGCAACACCGACCTGGTGCACGTGGAGACCCTCGCCGGCAGCGAGCGGGTCCGCATGCCCAACGCCTCCATCGAGGACATCAGCCGGATCAGCCCCACCCAGTGGACCCTGATCGACCAGAACCAGCTGGAGCCGATCCTGCGGGCGCGGGCCGAGGAGGTCGGCGTCGACCTGCGCTTCCACACCCGCCTGGAGGCGGTCGCGGAGGACGGCGACGGGGTCAGTGCCACCCTCACCGACCTCGCCACCGGCCACAGCAGCGACCTGCGCGCCTCCTACGTGGTGGCGGCGGACGGCAGCCGCAGCCCGCTGCGCCGGATGCTCGGCATAGACGCCCACGGCCGCGGCACGCTCACCAACCTGGTCAGCTTCTTCTTCGACGCCGACCTCACCGACGCCCTGCGCGGCCGCAAGATCATCGCGGCCTATGTCAACAACCCCGAGGTGCGCGGCACCATCATCCCCATCGACAACGACCGCAAGTGGGTCATCAACGTCTCCTTCTTCCCCGAGAAGGGCCAAAGCGCCGACGACTTCACCCCCGAGCGCTGCGTCGAACTGGTCCGGGCCGCCGTCGGCGTCCGGGACCTGCCGCTGACCATCGAGTCGGTCGACATGCCCGCCTGGGACATCTCGGCGCGGGTCGCCGACACCTTCGCCCGCGGCCGCTTCCTCATCGCCGGCGACGCCGCCCACGTGATGCCGCCCACCGGTGCCTTCGGCGCCAGCACCGGCATCCAGGACGCCTACAACCTGGCCTGGAAGCTCGCCCTCGTGCTGGACGGCAAGGCCGGCGAGCAGCTGCTGGCCAGCTACGACTCGGAGCGCCGCCCGGTCGCCCAGGAGACGGTGCGCCAGGCCATGCTGCGGTTCGCCGTCCGCGAGGGCAAGGCCTTCGACGACGTGGCCAAGGACCTGGTCGACGAGACCACGATGACCTTCGGATACGCCTACCCCGAGGGCGCGTTCGCCGGTGAGGACCCGCAAGGGTGGACCATCACCGAAAACCCCGACAAGCCCAGCGGCAGGCCCGGCACCCGCGCCCCGCACGTGGTCGTCGAGGGCGAGCACGGCCCCTTCTCCACCACCGACCTCTTCCCGGTCGGCTTCACCCTGCTGACCGCCGGCCCCGCCGGGCCGTGGGCCGCCGCCACCCGGGCCGCCCGCGACCTCGGCCTGGTGCTGACCGTCCGCGGCATCGGCGCCGGCGGCCACTACGCCGACGTCGAGAACACCTTCACCGAGCGCTACGGCATCGGCGCCGGCGGCGCCGTCCTGGTCCGCCCCGACGGCTTCGTCGCCTGGCGCGCGGCCGCCGGCCCCGCCGAGGACGTCACCCGGACCGTGACCGAGGTGCTGCGCGGCATCCTCTGCCTGCACTGACCGCCACCCCCCAGCCGACGGGACACCACCGGCCGCCCGAATCCCCACCCCGGGCGGCCGGTTTTTTCACCCCCGCACCCGACTGGGCGCGCCTCCCGGACCCGGGAGGCGCGCCCAGTGCCGTTGCCGGCGGCCGGCCGCTCAGACGGCGCGCGACAGCAACCGGTGCACGACCGCGGACAGTTCGACCGCCGGGTCCGCGGGCTGCCCGGCCGAACGCCAGGCCACGAAGCCGTCGGGGCGGACCAGCGCGGCACCGCAGGCGGTGAGGCCGTACTTCTTCAGGAACTCCTCGGCCACCTCCGCCGGTTCCTCTGCGCCCACCCGGTGGAAGGCGACGTCGATGCCGGTCAGCCGGGACACCCCGCCCGCCGCCCGCTCCCACAGCCCGGCCTCCGGCCCGGCCAGCAGCAGCCAGCCCCCCCTCAGCAGGTCGTGCAGCGGGGTGTCCGTGCCGCCGCAACGCAGCACGAGGTGCGGTGCACGGGTGCCCGGCCGGCCCGACGGCTGGGTGGGGTCCTCCACCGGGGCGCCGTCGTCCGCCCCGGGTTCGGCCAGCACCGCCCCCGAACGGTAGACGTGCCCGAACAGCACGGTCGTCTCCGGCCGGTGCCGGGCCGCGGCCTCCTCGTCCAGGCCGCTGCGCTGCAGATAGCGGATCACGCCCTGCTCGACGGTGAACTCGGCGACCGGGATCCGCTCCTGCTCGTAGCTGTCCAGCAGCTGCTCGCCGGCCTGCCCGCGCAGCACCAGCGCCAGCTTCCACGCCAGGTTGTGCGCGTCCTGCAGGCCCATGTTGCCGCCGAACCCGCCGGTGGGCGGCATGATGTGCGCGGCGTCCCCGGCCAGCAGCACCCGGCCGCAGCGGAACCGGCCCGCGACGCGCGCGGCGATCTCCCAGCTGGTGTGGGTCTCCACCGCGACGTCGAGGTCCGGCACGCCGACCGCGGCCCGCACCATCTCGACGCAGTCCTCCTCGCAGTACTCGGTGTGCGTCTCCTCGGGCGGCAGGCTCGGCGCCAGCACCCAGCGGTCCGCGTCGTCGAGCCGGCCGAGCACGCCCTTGACCCGGTCGTTGCTGACGAAGCAGAGGAAGAAGCGCCGGCCGGCGACGTACTCGTCCAGCGCGGCATGGAAGATGATGTTCATCTGGCGGCCGAACACGCCCTGCCCGTGCGTGCCGATGCCCAGCCCGTCACGGATCGGGCTGCGCACCCCGTCCGCGGCGACCAGGTAGGCGGCGCGGACCGTGGTCTCGGTGCCGTGCCGCACATCGCGCAGCACGGCACTGACCCCCTCGGCGTCCTGCTCGTAGCTCACCAGCTCGGTGCCGAAGCGGACGTCCGCGCCCAGCTCCTCGGCCTTCGCCCGCAGCACCGGCTCGAAGCGGTCCTGCCCGATCAGGGTCCAGCCGGTCGTGCTCACCTCGTTCGGGTCGTGGCGGAACGGGCCGTCGAACCGGCCGAGTTCAGCCCCGGTCAGTGACGTCACCTGCAGGATGTCGCCGTACTGCGCGTGCGGGTTCTCCCGCGCACGCACCGCCTGCTCCAGGCCGAGCGCCCGCATCAGCTCCATCGTGCGGGGACTGGCCGCCTGCGCGCGCGGATGCGCCGAGATATGGGCGTGCCGCTCGACGAGGATCGGCCGGATGCCCTGCTGGGCGAGGAACAGGGCCTGGGCCAGGCCCACCATGCTGCCGCCCACGATCAGTACGTCGGTTCGCTCAGCCACCGGATGTGCTCCTTGTCTCGATGCCGTCGTGCCCGGGGTGCTGGGTGCAAGCCGATTCCGGACAGTCCCGGCCAGCCAACAGCGCCGCCCTCGAGGCCCGCTCGGACCGCGCCCGCGCCGAGCACCGGATGCGGCCGCGGGGCGTCCAGACGGGTTCGAGCCGCGTACGAGGAGCCGCTGCGATCGTCGAACCGCTCGTGACGTTGGCAATCCGGACGAAAGGCCGCAGGCCGTGGTGGAGACACTGAGTGTGCTGGTGCTGTTGGGCACCGGCCTGGTGGCGGGGGTGCTGTTCGCCGTGGCGATCAGTGTCATGCCCGCCCTGATCGCGATGACCCCCGACCGCTATGTGGACACCCACAAGCTGCTCGGCAAGCGCTACGACCGGATCATGCCGTTCATCGTGAGCGGTTCGGTCGTCATCGACGCCGCCTTCGCGGTGCGCGCGCACGACACCGGGCCGCGCGCCCTGTTCATCGCCGCCGCGCTCGCCATGGCCGGTGTCGCGGTCGTCTCCCAGACACGCAACGTGCCCATCAACAACCGGGTCAAGAAGACCCGGCCGCAGGATCTGGGCCCCGGCTGGGCGGACCCGCGCCGCCAGTGGCGCGACTGGCACCTGCTGCGCACCTGCTTCGCGATCGCCGGCTGCGCCCTGACCGCCGCCGCGGTGGTCCTGTCATGACGGCGGCGACCGCGGCGACCGCAGGGCCGGCCGCCACCCTCCCGCGCATCAGCCGTGCGCCGCGCGACGACAAGGAGCAGGCGGCCGCCAACGCCCGCATGACCGCCCTGCTGTCGAGGCCCGATCCCGGCCCGGTCGCCACGCACCTGGCACTGGTCCACTTCACCGGGCGGCGCAGCAAACGGCCCTACACCGTGCCGGCGGGCGTGCACCGCCTGGACGGCGCCCTCTACCTGGCCACCTCCAGCTCCTGGCGGCACAACTTCACCCCCGCCGCCGACGGAGAGCTCACCTGGCAGGGCCGGCGGGTCTGGGCCCGCTTCCGGACGGTCACCGACCCGGGCCTGACCGCCCGCGGCTACCTGGAGCTCTGGCAGCGCTACGGCCGCGAAGCCGGCCCGCGCCGCCTGGGCATCACCGTGACCGACGGGCCGGAGCCCACCCTGGACGACTTCCGGGCCGCCGTCGCCGCCATCCCGCTCACCCTGGTCGCCGTCACTGCCGAGACCGGCGACACCGCTGAACTCGCCGTGAATGAGAGGACCTCCCGATGAGCGCAATCGCCGGCTGGGTCGACTTCGAGCGGGACCTGTCCCCGCAGACCAGCGTCGTGGAGGCCATGGCAGCCACCCTCGCGCACCGCGGACCCGACGGCCGGGGCGTGTGGGCCGAGGGCCACGCCGCGCTCGCCCACCGCCGCCTGGCCCTGCTGGACGTGACCGGCACCGGCCGCCAGCCCGTCGTGCACCGCACCGAGGGCGGCACGCCCGTCGCGGTGCTCACCCTGGACGGCGCGATCACCAACCACGACGAACTGCGTGCCGAACTGGCCGCCAAGGGCCACCGCTTCACCGGCGGCGGCGACGCCGAGACCGCCCTGCACGCCTACCTCCAGTGGGGCACCGGCTTCCTCACCCGCCTGGAGGGACTGTTCGCCCTCGCCGTGTGGGACGTACGCCGCCAGGAACTGCTGCTGGCCCGCGACCGCCTCGGCGTCAAGCCCCTGTGCTACTACCCGACGCCCACCGGCGTGCTGTTCGGCTCCGAGCCCAAGGCGCTGCTCGCCCACCCCGACGTCGCCCCCGTCGTCGACGCCGACGGCCTGCGCGAACTGTTCGCGCACAGCCGCAAGCCCGGCACCGGCGTCTTCCGCGGCATGCGGGAGGTCGTCCCCGGCCATCTGCTGGTCGTCCGCCCCTCCGGCAGCACCGAGCAGCGCTACTGGTCGCTGCCCGCCCGCCGGCACACCGACAGCCTCGAGGACACCATCACCACCGTCCGCCACCTGCTCGCCTCCGCCGTCGCCGGCCATCTGCGCGCCGACGTGCCCGTGGGCGCCATGCTCTCCGGCGGCATCGACTCCAGCGCCCTGACCGCCCTGGCACACCAGACCCTCACCGCCACCGGCGCCGGCCCGCTGCGCAGCTTCTCGGTGAACTTCACCGGCTACACCGAGAACTTCGAGCCGCACCCCACCATGCGCTCCACCCCGGACGCCCCCTACGCGCAGCTCGCCGCCGAGCACATCGGCTCCCAGCACACCGAGATCCTCCTGGACACCGCGGCGCTCACCGACCCGGCCGTGCACGCCGTGTCCCTGCGCAGCCAGGACGCCCCCTCCCCGCTCGGCGACATGGACGTCTCCCTCATCCAGTTCTTCGCCCGGCTGCGTCAGGCCGGCTTCGCCGCCGTCCTGTCCGGCGAGACCGCCGACGAGGTCTTCAACGGCTACTTCTGGGCCTACGACCCCGAGCACAGCAACTCCCAGACGTTCCCCTGGGTGTCCTTCGAACGCGGCCACGACGCCGCCGCGGGCGGCCTGGGCACCTCCATGATCGACCGCCGGCTGCGCAAGGACCTCGACTTCCTCGGCTACGCCGACCAGCACTACCGCGACGCCCTCACCGAAGTTGCGCACCTCGACGGCGACACCCCGGCCGAACGCCGGGCCCGCGAGGTCACCTACCTCGCCCTCACCCGCTGGGCGCCCACGCACCTCGACCGCGCCGACCGCATGAGCATGGCCCACGGCGTGCAGCTGCGGCCCCCGTTCTGCGACCGGGCCCTGGTGGAGTACGTCTACAACGTGCCGGCCGCCTTCAAGCGCGTGGACGGCGTGGAGAAGAGCCTGCTGCGCTCCGCGGTCGCCGACCTGCTGCCCGAGCCGGTGCTGCGCCGCAAGAAGAGCGCCTACCCCACCACCCAGGAAGCGGCCTACGGCGACTTCGTGCGCCGGCGGTTCATCGAACTGGCCACCGACCGCGGCGCGGCCGTCGCGGGCCTGCTGGACGCCACCGCCACCGCGGCGGCCGCCGACGCCGACAAGGCCCCCGAGGGCGCCTTCGCGTGGGTCGAGCGGGCCAGCATGGAGATGGTGCTGCAGATGGAGACCTGGCTGACCGACTACCGCATCGACCTGAAGCTGTGACGTCCCCGGCCGCCGGTCCAGACCGTTTCAAGACAGCTTCGAGAACCGCCCGCGAGGGTGGAGCAACGACCCAAGGAAGCCAGGAGGGCAACGTGCACCGCACACTGATCGTGGCGCGGATGAACCTCGCCGACGCCGAGGGCGTCGCCAAGGTCTTCGCGGACTCCGACTCGACCGACCTGCCGCACATGGTGGGTGTCTCCCGGCGGACCCTGTTCGCCTTCCACGACCTGTACTTCCACCTCGTGGAGGCCGACCACGACATCGGCCCGAACCTGTACAAGGCGCGCAGCCACCCGCTGTACGACGACATCAACACCCGCCTGCAGGAGTTCATCTCCCCCTACGACCCGAACTGGCGGGAGCCGCGCGACGCGATGGCCGTGCCGTTCTACACCTGGACCCCCACCGACGGCCCCGTCACCACCCGGCCGTCCGGCCCGACCCTGGGCGGCACGCGATGACCACGGCCGCCCCCACCACCAAGGTGAACCTCAAAGAGGTCGCCGCCAACCGCAAGCGCGGCGGCGACATCCGCATCACCCTCAGCCCCCGCACCGTCGGCTGCACCTCCGGCTTCGGCGGAACCCTGCGGCTTTCCCCCGGCGAGTACGTCACCGAGCATCTGCACCCCTACTCCGAGGAGTTCCTGCACGTCGTCTCCGGCGAACTGAGCATCACGCTGGACGGCGAGCCGGTCACCCTCGGCCCCGGCGACTCCCTGCTCGTGCCCATCGGGGTGCGCCACCGCCTGGTCAACACCGGCCGGCAGACGGCGCAGGTGGTCTTCCACCTCTCCCCGCTGGCGCCGCGCCCCGAACTCGGCCACGTCGACACCGAGACGCCGCTCGTCGAGGGCGGCACCAACCCGGACGTCGGAGGCCCGCGATGAGCCGTCGCGCCGTCATCACCGGCATCGGCGCCGTCGCACCCGGCGGCGCCGGCCGCGACGCGTACTGGGACCTGCTGGCCAGCGGGCGCACCGCCACCCGCGACATCAGCCTGTTCGACGCAGGCGCCTTCCGCTCCCGCATCGCCGCCGAATGCGACTTCGACCCGGCGGCCGCCGGATTGAGCGCGCAGGAGATCCGCCGCATGGACCGCGCCGCCCAGTTCGCGGTCGTCGCCGCCCGTGAGGCCATCGAGGACAGCGGCATCGACACCACGGCCGGCGACCCGCACCGCACCGGCGTCAGCATCGGCAGCGCCGTCGGCTGCACCACCGGCCTGGAGGACGAGTACGTCGTCCTGTCCGACAGCGGCAAGAACTGGCTGGTCGACCACACCTACGGGGTGCCCCACCTGTACGGCTACATGGTGCCCAGCACGCTGGCCGCCGAAGTCGCCTGGCAGGCCAGTGCGCAGGGGCCCGTCGCGCTGATCTCCACCGGCTGCACCTCCGGCCTGGACGCCGTCGCGCACGGCGTGCAGCTCATCGAGGAGGGCACCTGCGACATCGTCATCGCCGGCGCCACCGACGCCCCGCTGTCACCGATCACCGCGGCCTGCTTCGACGCCATCAAGGCCACCACGCCCAACAACGACGGCGACGCCGCCGGCGCCTCCCGCCCCTTCGACGGCCGCCGCGACGGCTTCGTCCTCGGCGAGGGCGCCGCCGTCATGGTGATCGAGGAGGCGGGCGCGGCCCGCCGCCGCGGCGCCGGCATCTACGCCGAGGTGGCCGGCTTCGCCAGCCGCTCCAACGCCTACCACATGACCGGACTCAAGGCCGACGGCCGGGAGATGGCCGAGGCCATCGGCGTCGCCCTTGACCGGGCCCGGCTGGATGCGACCGACATCGGCTACATCAACGCGCACGGCTCGGGCACCAAGCAGAACGACCGCCACGAGACGGCCGCGTTCAAACGCAGCCTGGGACAGCACGCCTACGACATCCCGGTCAGCTCCATCAAGTCGATGATCGGGCACTCCCTGGGCGCCATCGGCTCCCTGGAGGTCGCCGCCTGCGCACTGGCCCTGCGCCACCAGGTGGTGCCCCCCACGGCCAACCTGTCGGTGCCCGACCCCAAGTGCGACCTCGACTACGTACCGGTCACCGCCCGGGACCACCGCATGGACCACGTGCTCAGCGTCGGCAGCGGATTCGGCGGCTTCCAGAGCGCCATGATCCTCAGCCGCCCCGGTGCCGGCAGCGGAAGGGAAGCAGCATGAGTGCCCTCGGCATACCCGAGGGGCGGCGCCGCCCCGCGGTCGTCACCGGCCTCGGCGTCATCGCCCCCACCGGAATCGGCGCACGCCGGCACTGGGAGGCCGTCCTGGCCGGCAAGAGCGGCCTGGGACGCATCACCCGCTTCGATGCGGCCGGCTACCCGGTCAAGGTGGCCGGCGAGGTGCCCGGGTTCGAGGCGGCCCAGCAGATCCCCGACATCCTCGTCTCCCGCACCGACCGCTTCACCCACTTCGCGCTGGCCGCCGCCGAGACGGCACTCGCCGACGCGCAGGCCGACCCCGCCACGCTGCCCGAGTACGAGATGGCGGTGGTCACCGCCAGCTCCTCCGGCGGCACCGAGTTCGGCCAGCGCGAGATGGAACAGCTCTACCAGCGCGGACCGGCCTGGGTGGGCGCCTTCCAGTCCATCGCCTGGTTCTACGCCGCCACCACCGGCCAGGTGTCCATCCGGCACGGCATGCGCGGCCCCTGCGGCGTCGTCTGCGCCGAGCAGGCCGGCGCCCTGGACGCCCTCGGCCAGTCCCGCCGGCTGCTGGACACCGGCTCCCGGCTGGTGCTCTCCGGCGGCACCGACGCCTCCCTGTGCCCCTACGGGCTGACCGCCCAGCTGCCCACCGGCGCCCTGTCCACCGAGGACGACCCGACCCGCGCCTACCTGCCCTTCGACGAGGCCGCGCGCGGCTACGTCCCCGGCGAGGGCGGAGCCATCCTGGTCGTCGAGACCGAGGACGGTGCCCGCGCACGCGGTGTGGGCCACTACGGCCGCATCCTCGGCTACGCCGCCGGGTTCGACCCGCCACCCGGCTCCGGCCGTCCCCCCGCCCTGGCCTCGGTGATCCGCCGCGCCCTGGCCGACGCGGATCTGACCGCCGACGCCGTCGACGTGGTCTTCGCCGACGCCGCCGCACTGCCCGAGGCCGACCGCGCCGAAGCCACCGCCATCAACGAGGTGTTCGGGGCCGGCCGGGTGCCGGTGACCGCGCCCAAGACCCTCACCGGCCGGCTGTACGCGGGCGGCGCCGCACTGGACGTCGCCACCGCCCTGCTCAGCCTGGCCGCCGACGTCATCCCGCACACCGCGGGCCCCGTCGACGCCGGACACCTGGGCATCGACCTGGTCGTCGAACGGCCCCGGCACACCCCGCTGCGCACCGCCGTGGTGCTCGCCCGCGGACACGGCGGCTTCACCTCCGCGCTCGTGCTCGGCGCCGGCAACCGCACCGACCACCTCACATGACCCCCGAACCCGAAAGGCACCAGTGATGGCGGGACACACCAGCAACTCCATCGTCATCGACGCCCCCATGGACTTCGTCTGGGAGCAGACCAACGACGTGACGTCGTGGCCCGAGCTGTTCAGCGAGTACTCCCTCGCCGAGATCCTCGAACAGGACGGGCCGACCGTCACCTTCCGGCTCGCCCTGCACCCCGACGAGAACGGCACGGTGTGGAGCTGGGTGTCGCAGCGCACCACCGACGCCGCCACCCGCACCGTCCGCGCCCACCGCGTGGAGACCGGACCCTTCGAGTACATGAACATCCACTGGCAGTACACCCAGACCGACCGGGGCGTGCGGATGCAGTGGACCCAGGACTTCCACATGAAGGACGCAGCCCCGCTCGACGACGCCGGCATGACCGACCGCATCAACCGCAACACCGTCGTCCAGATGAACATCATCAAGCGCAAGATCGAGACCGCGGCGAGCGCCCTGCGCACCCCCTACGCCGACCTCACCGGCAAGCGGATCCTGGTCACCGGCGGCACCCGGGGCATCGGACGGGGCATCGTGCTCGCCGCCGCCCGCGCCGGCGCCGACGTCCTGACCTGCTACCGGCACGAGAACGACCACGTCACCACGCTCGGCAAGGAGCTCGCCGCCCTGCCCGGCACCGGCCACCTGGTGCGCGCCGACGTCGCCGACGCCGACGGCGCGCGGCTGCTGGCCGAGCGGGCCCGGGAACTGCTCGGCGGGCTCGACGCGGTCGTCAACAACGCCGGCGGCGACTTCGTCCCGGCCGCATACGCCGACCTCGCCGACGACACCTGGGCCGCCGCCCTGCAGACGAACCTGACCGGCACCCACCGGGTCACCCAGTCCGTGCTCCCGCTGCTCGGCAACGGCGCCTCCATCGTCAACCTCGGCTCCGCCGTGGCCCGGATCGGCATGCCCGGCGGCGTCCACTACACGGCCGTCAAGCAGGGGCTGGTCGGCCTGACCCGTTCCCTGGCCCGCGAACTGGGCCCGCAGGGCATCCGCGTCAACACCGTCTCGCCCGGCCGGGTCGAGACCGAGGCCCTGGACGCGCTGCCCTCACAGGCCGCGGCCGACAAGCGCGCGAACCACTCCCGGCTCGTCGCCCTCGGCCGCCTCGCCACCCCGCAGGAGATCGCCCACGTCGTGCTGTTCCTCATCAGCGACCAGGCCTCCTACGTCACCGGCCAGAACATCCACGTCGACGGCTGCGTGTGAACCACCGTCACACCACGGAAGGACATCAGGTGGAACTCGGACTGCAGGGCAAGAAACTCCTGGTCACCGGCGGCTCCCGGGGCATCGGGCGGGGCATCGTGCTCGCCGCCGCCCGGGCCGGCGCCGACGTCCTCACCTGCTACGTGCAGGAGAGCGAGTACGTCGAGAGCCTGCGCCGAGAGCTCAAGGAGACCGGCGGCGACCACCACGTCATACGCGCCGACGTGGGCGACCTGGCCCAGGTCGACTCCCTGGTCGAGACCGCCAAGGAGAAGTACGGCCGGCTCGACGGCATCGTCAACAACGCCGGAGTCATCAGCCACATCCCCTTCGCCGAACTGGCCCCCCAGGAGTGGTCGCGCGTCCTCGACACCAACCTGACGGCCAGTTACCGCATCATCCAGCAGGCACTGCCGCTGCTCGGCGCGGGAGCCTCCGTCATCAACGTCGGCTCGCGCGGCGCGGCCGCGGGCATCCCGCTGCGCGCCCACTACACCGCGGCCAAGGCGGCGGTGATCGGCCTGACCCGCTCGCTGGCCAAGGAACTGGGCGGCAGGGGAATCCGGGTCAACGTCATCGCCCCGGGCGTCATCGAGACCGAGGCCTTCGACACGCTGCCGGCCGAACGCGCCGAAGGCCTGCGCGCCACCTACTCCCAGAAGACCGCGCTCGCCCGGCTCGGCCGCGTCGACGAGCTGGCCGCCCCGGTGCTGTTCCTGCTCAGCGACCTGTCCGCCTACATCACCGGCGAGACCCTCAACGTCGACGGAGGCATCTGACCATGAGTGACGCCACGTTCCGGGTCATGCTGCGGATGCAGATCAAGCCGGGCATGGAGGCCGACTTCGAACGGGTGTGGAAGGAGGTCGGCCACTCCGTCACCGGCCACCCGGCCAACCGCGGCCAGTGGCTGGCCAAGAGCACGGCCGAGGGCGAGGACGGCATCTACTACATCGTCAGCGACTGGGTGGACGAGCCGCAGTTCCGCGCGTTCGAGACCAGCGACACCCATCTGCAGCACCGCACCAGGCTGCACCCCTTCCGCAGCGGCGGCTCCATGGCCACGATGCGGATCGTGGCGAGCCTCCAGGGAGCGGCCGCATGAGCACCGCTCCCGCCGTGGAGGTGGTGCTCTACCACCTCTCGGAGCGGGGCGAGGAGGTCCTCGCGGCCTACCACGAGGCCAGCCGCCGCATGGCCGGCACCCCCGGCCTGCTGGGCAACCAGCTCATGACCGAACTGGGGCGCCCGGACAGCTACGTGGTGGTCAGCCACTGGGACAGCTGGGAGTCCTTCGAGACGTGGGAGACGGGCGCGCAGCACAAGGACCAGACCGCCCCCCTGCGCGCGTTCCGCGACACCCACCGCTCCCGCCCGTTCGAGATCTACAAGGTCCTCGCCCACTACTGAGGACAGGCACGAAACCCCACCGGCGGGGGGCGCCGAACGCGCGCCCCCCGCCCCTCCACGCGCCCGCAGCTTTCTGCGATGTGACCCGCCGTCACCGAAGCCGCGCGCTGCCGGAAGGAGGCACCATGCCCCAGCACCCCACCGACGCCGCGACCGGCGCGAGCCGCACCGGCAACGGCCTGTACGTGCCGCCCGCACCGCCCCACACCCCCGCCGGGCCCGGGGCGCGCCGGGGTTTTCTCACCCTGCTCGGCGTCGACCTGTGGGAGCGTTTCAGCTTCTTCGGCATGGCGGCGATCCTCGTCCTCTACCTCACCGCCGCCCCCGCCGACGGCGGCCTGGGCATGTCCCAGCAGACGGCCACCGCGCTGTTCGCCACCTACATGTCCCTGAACTTCCTGGCCGGCCTGCCCGGCGGCTGGCTCGCCGACCGGGTCCTGGGCGCCCGCCGGGCCGTCCTTGTGGGCGGCGCCCTCATCACCTGCGGCCACGCCGTCCTCGCCCTGGCCGCCGCTCCCGCCCTCTGCACCGGCCTGGCGCTGATCGTCATCGGCACCGGCCTGGTCAAGCCGTCCCTGGCCGCCATGGTGTCCGCCGTCAGCGGCACCGACAAGCGGGAAGAGGCCTTCACCCGCTTCTACATGTGCATCCAGGTCTCCGCCCTGCTCGCCCCCCTCGTCACCGGCTTCCTCGCCGAAAAGGTCACCTGGCACCTGGGCTTCGCCGCAGCCGCCTTCGGCATGGCGACGGGCCTCGCCCAGTTCCGTATCGGCCTGCGCGCCCTCGACACCACCGGCAGCGCCCCCACCCGCCCGCTGACCCGCACGCAGGCCCGTACGGCCGCCCGGCGGGCCGCCGCGGTCCTCGCGGCCGGCGCCGCGGCCACGAGTGCCGTCGTCCTCGGCGTGCTGCCCCTGCTCGCGCTGCTGGCCGTGCTGGGCCTGGCGACGGTGTGCCTGCCGTTTTGGTACCTGCGCTCCCTGGGCCGGCGCAGCACCGTGGACCGCGCCCGGCTGACCGCCTTCGCCACCCTCATGGCGGCTTCCGCGGCCTTCTGGATGATCTTCGCCCAGAGCGGTTCCGTCCTGTCGCTGTTCGCCGCCCACCACACCGACCGCGCGATCCTCGGCTTCACGGTTCCCGCGAGCTGGCTGCAGTGCGTGCACCCGCTGTTCATCCTGCTGCTGGCCCCCCTGGCAGGCCGGCTGCGCACCACGGGGACCACCGCCAAGTTCGCCGGTGCCCTGGCCGCGGCCGGCCTGAGCTTCCTCGTCATGGCCGCGGCCGCCCTGCTGGCCCGCACCGGCGAGGTCTCCGTGGCCTGGCTGATCGCCGTCTACCTGGTGTACTCGCTGGGCGAGGTGGTGCTCGCCCCGGCCGGCCTCGCCCTGGCCGCCGCCGTCGCCCCGCCCGGCTACCTCAACCGCTTCCTCGCCCTCAACGGCATGTTCGCAGCCGTCGGTGTCGTCCTGGGCGGGCAGCTCTACCGCCTCACGGCCGTCGTGCCGCTGCCCGCCTACTTCCTCCTCATGGGCTGCATCGCCCTGGCCACCGGCGCGTTCGTGGCCGCCCGCTCCTCCCGCCTGCGCCCCCACCTGCCGGGCTGCTGACGGGCGGGGGCGCAGCGGCCCGGCGCCCGGGGGGCACGGCATCGGGATCTTCCCGAACCCCGAACCCGCTGCGGGCCCGGACCACTTCGCCCGGGCCCGCACGTCACGGGCTCAACTCCCAAAGGCCCGGTCCGCCGCGCCGCCGGACGACAGCCTGCCTGGCCTCCTGTGTGCCGCTCTCCTCCGGTGCCCTCTGTGCCCTGGTCTTGCGGGCGTGGGAGACCGCCCGGAGTTCCCCCGGCCACATGCGATGAGACGACGCCGGCTCGAGCCCATCCCGCCCATGAACTGCCGCCCCGGCGCGGCGTGCCGGCAGTTCATGGGCGGGGTGGGCTTTTTCCTCGTCTGTTCCGGGTCGCGTTTGGTTGTCGTGCTGCTGCGGATGCCTGCCACGACGAGGCGGAGGCCGTGGCCGAAGGGCTGTTCGTCGTGCGGGGCGGGGATGTGGGGGAGTGCGGCGTCCATGTGCGGGTGGCGTTGCGGGTCGACGGCTTCGGCGAGCCGGGCGGCGGCGGTGGTGCCCGGTTCGGGGAGGGCCACGGCGCGTTGTTCTTCGATGGTGGGGCCGGCGACGTAATAGGTGAGCGTGCCGGGACGCCCATGAGGCGTCCCGGCCGGACAGGCCGCCTTCGCGCGGGGGGCGCGATCATGGTCTCGACGTATGCCGGCGCGTGGGGCAGGGCGAAGAGGACGCCGGCGAACAGCCGCGCCGGGAGACGCTGTTCGGCCGAGGCCGGCTCCCCTCAGCCGCCCCTCTGCCCCTCCGGCGCCGGCTTTCCGGCTCACCCCTGCGGCGGCGATCCGTTACCGCTGCAGGCCGTGTACCGGCTGGGGTCTTGTCTGCCTCATGCCGGGCCGCTGTCTGCCCGTGGCCGGCGCATGCCCCCCACCACGCCGGCCGGGCGGTCCAGCGCGAGGGGGGGGCAGGAGCGCCCCGGCGCCGCCGTCGGGCGCGGCGGGAGCGTGGCCGCGGTGAGGGGCGCAGGAGAGTGCCGGAGAGACCGGGTCAGGTGCGGCGCAGGAGGGTGGCGGCGGTGGTGATGCCGGTGGTGGCGATCAGTCCGGCGGTGGTTGCCGCGGTGGTGTGGTCGGGCACCAGGATCATGGTGAGCAGGGCACAGGTGAGGGCCCCGATCACGATGATCAGTGCGACGGCGGCCAGGGACCACGGGGGCCGCTCGGGCGGGGGAGCGGGTTCGCGGGCACCGGCGGCCGCGGGCGTGGGGGGCGGCTCAGGGGGAGGACAGGACTGGCTCATGGGCATGCAACTCCGGGCGGGCAGGGGAGGAAAACAGATGCTTTCCTCCCGGAGAGGAGCGAGAGAAACGCCGGTGGCAGCCGGCTTATGTTTTTACTTTCCCTCCCGGACCCCGAAGGAATCCCTTCCGGTTTAGACTGCACACCCTCTGGAATACCCGCTCCCGGCACAGGCGTTCTGTACCGGGTCAGGTGTTCGAGTGTGTCGTTCCCTGTTGAGGCATGGAATGTGCTACACATGCGCGCAGGGCCCCGGATGCTGTCATCCGCGGCCCTGCAGGGGATCATTCGCATATTGGCGGCCTGCTGCCACAGGGGGTTCCACCAGTGCTTCTCTCACCCGCCCGCCCCACCCGCCCAAACAGACGGCGTGACGACCGGTCACACTTCGGATATCCCCCATTCTGCCATGTGGCAAACCGGCGCGTGGAGTTCCCGGGCGCAGCATTCCTGCGGGCTGCCTTCGGGTACCTGACTGCCTGCTTCCCGCATTTTGGCCTGCTCTGCTTCGGCAGGCCGGCTGACCCCCTGTCCCCGAACGGGGGACGCGTCAGAGGCATCCGGCCGGCAGGCCCGGCCCGGCAGGCGGCCAACGGCGAGCGCGCACACCGTCCCGCAAGCCCCGTGCCCGCCCGCACGCCGGGCGACCGGAACACCGCCCCCTGCCGGCCCGCCGACCGGTCACGCGCGGTCCGTACGGGTGTGTCGACCGCCGCATGGTCACGCAATGTGCAGGGACGTGAACCGCCCGCACCTTTTCACGGTCCGGCTATGGATTTGAACCAACGGTTTTACAACTGCGACGCAAAGTCGCACCGGGCGCCGACCCGGCCGTGGTAACCTCCCTCGTCCTTTCTCAGAAAAAAGGTAGAAAAGTGCTCCGTACTGATGGCATTTGGGTAAGAAGTTCGCACAGCGAGTCGGGCGCCTGCGTTGAGGTTTCCCTCCGGGAGAAGCTGAGCGTGCGTGATTCAAAAGACCCCCGCATTCCCGGGTTTTCTTTTGATGCAAGGGCATGGTCGTGTTTCGTTGCCGCCCTGCACGCGGCGGACTCTTTTCCGCGGACCTGATGCCATCCGAAGGCTAGTCGCCGAAATTCCCGAAGAGGGCGTCTTCAGAAATGGGGAGGGCGGCGCCGCCGCGCTCGACCTGAAGGAAGGCGTCGAGATAGTCGGCCGGATCCCTCCGGTCGCCTCCCGACGCGTGCTCATAGAGGAGAGACTCACCGGCCGTGGTTTCCAGATAGGCGACCGGATCTCCCTCCTCGAACGTGAACACCTGATACGGCGTTCGGAAGAAGGGGTAGGCGCCCGCCGTGAATGGAACGTAGTAGACCGTCACGTTGGGTAACTCACTGACCCTGAGGAGGGTTTCGCACTGCTGCCGCATGATCTCGCCGCTGCCGATCGTGCGGCGCAGTACGGATTCATCGAGGATGAAGAAGAACTGCGTCTCCTCCACGGACAGGATCTGCTGGCGCCTGATGCGCAGTTCGATGCGCTGCTCGGCGGCTTCGGGGCGGTCCTCCTCGATCCTCTGCAGCAACGACCGGGCGTATTCCTCGGTTTGAACCAGCCCCGGCATGACGTTGCGCTCAAAGGCCCGCACGATCGTGGCGGACTCCTCATAGGCGATGTATGCCTCAAGCGCAGGCGTCATCACCCCCTTGTAGGGGGCAAACCAGGGCGGCCGGCGCGCGGCCCGGGCCAGCTCGACGAGCTCCCGCCGCTCCTCGGAGGACAAGCCGTAGGCCTCCGCCATCGCCATCGCGTCCGTGACGCTGACACCGATCTTCCCGTTCTCGATGCGGATCACCTTCGACGGCGACCAGCTGAAACGATCAGCCACCTGCTGCTGCGTCAGGCCTGCCGCCTCCCGCGCCCTCTTGAGGCGCTCCCGCAGCCGCTGCCGAAGGAACATCGGGTTTTCTGACACGGTCACAGCCCTCGCCCCCCTTGAGCCTCAACGGCCACACGGCGCCAGCCCCATGGACGACATCTCGCAGCAACGCACCGTCGATGACGGGCGGCATATCGTCCCGCCACGAAGTGCCCTGTAGCACGGCGCAGCCTGACCGAAGCGAGCCTACGGAGCTGATACCCGCCCAAGTGCCCTCTCGTGAGTTTCACCCTGGCCGACGTCCACACGATGGCGTGCTAGGTAGCAGAGTCCTTCGTCCAGCACCGGAAGGCAAGACACCCCTCAGCCCAACTGCGCGGGCCCGCCAGAAGTGGCGCGACGCCAACCCGCAAGAAGGATCTCGGGTGGCGGGAACTGCGGCGTCCGGGCACCACCAAGGCCGCCGAGACCGAGCGCGCCCAGACCATGAGCGACGCGATCCCCATCTACAGCCAGCAGGCGAACGACGCCCGCGCTGCGGCGTCCCAAGCTCACGACCTGGCCCGCGAAGTCTCCGGCCTGCGCAACCCGGAGGCCGAACTCGAGGACCTCACCCAGCGGTGGGACCAGCGCCTGCAGGAAGCCCAGCGCGATGACCGAGCTTTCGGGGCACGATGCACGTCACCGACTACGCCGGTAAACGCGCGGCCGCCGAACGCCGCATCGAGCAGCTGCAGACCGAACAGCAGTACCGCGCCGACATGCCCCACACCCAGCGCAAGGCCGAAGGCGACGCCCGCCGCGCCGAAGCCCTCGCCCGCATGGAGAAGGCCGCCAAGAACAACCGCCGCCGCGGCGCCGGCCGTAAGGGAACCACTCCGTACGGCAACCGCGGTCTGCCGGGTGAACAGGCCTCCCACCTCCGTCAGCCACCGCCTCACGATCGCGGTAACCCGAGAATGGGCAGGTGACCCGGAACCGCGCTGGGGCCGTATCTCTTAGCTCTCAGCCAACGGCCAAGAGCTAAAAGAGAGGGGCCGGTCCCTCGTCGGGATCGACCCCTCTTGCAGGCATGCGCCAACATGACCTGCGGTTGCCTCGCTTACGCTGTGGTTGGACCCAGTAGCGAAGAGGCATGGGCGGCATCCCCCTGGTGGTGGCGGTGCCAGCCGTACGGCGAGCATCGCAACTTTGGGAGCTCGTACGCAAACGCTAGTGGGACAAAAAAGCGCAATCGTCTCTGCTGGTCGCAACCGAGGGTCCGAAAGTCCTTGATCGCGCTCCCCTGACCAGGAGCTTTGCGTCCTTACCACATCCACGTAAGCGGGTATCGGGCGGGCAGGTCCGGGCGTGGACGATCCTGCACCAACGCCGTTCCGTTGGGCCTTCCGGGTGAGACCGAAGGGCTTCTCCCTGCCATGCTTGTGGACAGCAGGCCGAGAACCAGTTTTCGGGTGGCGCCAACCACCTGTGGTGATCAGCCAGTTGGACCCAGTAGCGAACAAGCCGTCCGGCGTTTCTACGGATTCGCCGGGCGGCCCGCATGGAAGAGGCATCATGTCCCGAGATTCCCAGCGGAACAAGACGGTGGTTGAGGCAGCCTCGGCGCCCGAGCCCGAGACCTCCCACCGGTTCGGACCCGCCGAAGCATCCGTCATCATCGTTCTTGTCCTGACGGCCGCGACCCTCGCCTACACGGGCATGGCGTTGCCGGCGATCCTCCAGCTGCTGCTGGGGGCTGGCCTCATCGGCGCCGTCACCATCACGTTCTCCCACGCCCGGCCGGGCAAGCGCCTCCTGAAGGTTCTGCGCGCGATGCTCGGAGCCGCACAGTGAGGTCGGCACGGGTGGGGCGCCCAGAAAAGCCGATCAACCGGGAACTCAAGGCGAACGCGCAGCTGGCCGCATTCCTTCGGAGGCGCCGAAGCCTGGGCGGCTGGACGTACGAGGAAGTTGCCGAGCAGGCCGAGGAGTTCAGCCGCCAGACCCTCCAGCGCGCCGCGGCGGGCGGCATGATCGTCCCGACCTGGCCGGTCGTCACCGCCTTCGTGCGCGCCACAAGCCAGCTGCGCGAGACGGACGTCGAGCTGGACCGAGCGATGAAAAGGGCGAAGGACCTCTGGCGTCAGGCCCGGTACGAGCAGCGGCAGAAGACGATGCCGCGCCGCCCCGAGCCTCCGGTGCTCGCACTGGTGCGCTCGGAGGCCGACCTGGCAGCCGTCCTCGTCGAGTTGTACGAGCGGTCCGGGGCCCCCTCGATGGTGGCCATGGAGCGTCGCGCCGGCGGCTTGGGAATCTTGCCGCACAGCACCGCCCACCGGATCGTCACCCGCCAGACCCTGCCCTACACACTCGTCCAGTTCGACGCCTTCCTCAACGCGTGCGATGTTCCCCTGCGCCGTAGGGACCCGTGGTACTCGATGTGGGCAAGGGTCTTCGGAGTGAACGAGTTGGACCTCGCCCGGGATCTGGCCCGGCTGCGCGCCACGCAGGCACTCGAAGAACGAAAGCGCCTGGTCTCAGACACCCAGACCAGAGTGCCGATGGCCAAGGCCGCGTAGAAGGCCAACACCTCCCGGTGGCTGCTGGGGGCCTTCGCCCGGCCCGCAGACCCCCGCTCAAGTCGGCATCCCCCGACGCGCACCGGCATCGCCGGGGTGTCCCGGACCGAGACCGGTAGCCGTGACAGTCAGCCGCCGACGGCGCCTGGATCCGTGGCCCCTGTCACGGCTACTGAGCTTGAACTCGGGTTGTCGTAGCCGCTGACAGAGCTTGATCCTCGCGGTACGCCGTTGGTTATGAGGTATGCGCAGGGCGGCGGTCTGTCGGACGAGCGTCGGCAGTTCCGCGAGGGGATCCGGATGAACGCGGCCGAGGGGTTCGCCCGGGGCGAGCCGAGCTCGGCGATCGCCAAGGAGTTACGGGTGAGCGTCCGGTCCGTGCAGCGGTGGCGGCGGGCCTGGGACAAGGGTGGGCCGCGGGCCCTGCGCTCGGCAGGTCCGGCTTCGCCGCCCAGGCTGAGCAAGGCCCAGTTCGCCCAGGTGGAAGCGGAGTTGGCGAAGGGACCGGTCGCGCACGGCTGGCCGGACCAGCGGTGGACGCTTTCAAGGGTCAAGACCGTGATCGGGCGGCGCTTCCACAAGAGCTACACCCTGCAAGGAGTGCGCAAGCTGCTGATCCGGCACGGCTTCTCCTGCCAGATCCCGGCTAGACGTGCTGTCGAACGCAACGAGGACCAGGTCACCGGCTGGGTGAAGGAGACCTGGCCGCAGGTGAAAGCACCGCGGCGGCGCTCGACGCCTGGATCGTCTTCGAGGACGAGGCCGGCTTCTCGATGACGCCGCCCATCGCCCGCACCTGGGCCCGCCGCGGGCAGACACCCGTCATCCGGGTCCGCGGCCGCTCCCGCCGCCGCATCTCGATCGCCGCACTGACCTGCTACAAGCCAGGCCAACGAGCCCGGCTGATCTACCGGCCGCGCCGCGACGACGGCCGACGCGACGGACGCAAGAGCTTCGCCTGGACCGACTACCGCGACCTGCTCATCACTGCACATACCCAGCTCGGCGGCCCGATCGTGCTCGTCTGGGACAACCTCAACGTCCACCTCGCCTACGGGATGCGGCAGTTCATCGACCGGCAGGACTGGCTGACCGTCTACCAGCTGCCCTCCTACGCACCCGACCTCAACCCCGTCGAGGGCATCTGGTCGCTGCTGCGGCGCGGCTGGCTGTCCAACACCGCCTTCACCACACCCGAGCACCTCGTCCAGACCATCCGCCACGGGATGAGGAAGATCCAATACCGGCCCCACCTCATCGACGGATGCCTCGCCGGAACCGGGCTGTCCCTCACCCCAACGACTTCATGAGTTCAAGCTCAGTAGGAGCAGATGAGGCGATCTTGTCGTTCTCAGCGCCTCATGACCTCCGGTGCTTCAACAACATGCGGACAACGCCCGGAGCAACTGACCTGCGGATTCTCTGATTTGCAGACCTCTGACCTGGCTTACCGCAACTTGCCCTGGACTGAAATTCAACTACAGAAACCAGGGTCAGGCACTCGGGTTCATCGATCCAGCAACGAAGAAGATGGTCATGCTGCACACCGACGGAAAATTCTGGTCAGCGTGGAAACTGGGCGACAAGCAATTCCAGAACATCATCGACAAGGGATTCCTGACATAGAACGCCGAATGACGAACATGAAGAACCGTGACCTGATCCAGGCGGTCCTGTCCGCAGCCGGGGACTTCCGCAGCGACTGGCTGGCCTCGGCAGGAGGCAAGAGCGTCGCACCTCTTCCCGTACACGCGGGATTGAGCCGCCCCACAGCCCTGCGCCTCGTGGCCGGAGCACGCGAAGCCGCAGCCACCGCCATCCTCGCCGCCTCGCTCGCGCCCGAACGCCATGACATGACGGTCACGCAAGCGCCTCTCAGCACGGACGAACTCCTTGCCCACGCTTCACGCATGCAGGAGGGCTCCGAACTGCTTCTGGCCGCCGACAATCTCCACGGCGCGCTGCTGCCCAAGCCCGGCTACGCACTTCTTGCAGGAACCGCACAGTTCATGCGTGGCGCCCTGTCCGAGGGGCCCGAAAAGGCCAAGGCGGACTTCCAGCGGTACGCCAGGAGGATGCAGTCCGAGAAACCGCACATCGCCGCCGTCGTTACCGACTTCCCCCCAATGAGCAAGTCATGGAAGGTTCCCAGCGATATCCCCGCCGACAGCCACACGGGACGGCAACTGACGCTGATGCGGGACCTACTGGACGATGCTGTCGACGGACCTACCTACGCCCGCGGGTGGCTCGCCGAACGCCGCAACGCCATGGATGCCGGAGAGCGGGTGAGTGACACGATCGCCACCGCGCTGGACACGGTCTTCTACGCGCTGGAGGACTACACCATCGACCCGAGTCTCCGGGACGAGGACGATCTCACCGATGAGGAACTGCGCCAGCATGTGGCGGACGCTCTGCAGCAGCTTGGCGATCTGTGGTGAGACCGGAGACCGAAGGAACTCTTGGGACCGCCTTCTCGCCTGGGCAACAACTCGACGGACGCCAAGACGCGCAAGGACTCCATCCAGACCATCACCAAGTCGATCCAAGCGCCCGCCGAGTACGAGGTGCGCGGTAGGGGAGGGGGCGAGCCTGTGGGAAGTCCGGGGGGGCCCGGCGGTGGCGAGCGCGGTCGCCCTCCTTGGGGTGACCGGCCTGATCGGCCAGAACTCCTGAACGCCCCAGCCCCAGCGGGGAGTTTCCCGCGGCCTGTGTCACACCCGCCGCGGGGCGCTGTCGCCCAACAGCACCCACGAGGCGTGCGGGGCCGGAGGGCGGGGGCGTTTTAGAGTGCGGGGGTGAGTGTGCGTAGGGGGCTGGCTCGGGATGGGGACATTCGGCCTGTGGTGCGGGAGTGGATCTCGCAGCAGCCGGTATGGCGGGGGGCGGTGCTGCGTGAGGAGTTCGGCCTGTGCAACGGGGAAGCGCGCGCCGATGTCGCCGTCATCGGCTCGCAGCTGGCGGGATTTGAGATCAAGGGCCCGCTGGATCGCTTGGATCGACTGCCACGTCAAGCCGCCTTCTATGACCGGATCTTCACCCACTGCTGGCTGGTGACCACCGACGCTGGCTGGCCGGCTGCCTCGGCGCTGATCTCACCGTGGTGGGGGGTGCTGCTGGCCGAGGACGGGCGCCAACAATCCGCCGTATCGCTGGTGCGGGCGGCCCAGCCCAACCCGGCCGTCGAACCGGTGGCATTGGCGCGTTTGCTGTGGCGGCAGGAGGCGCTGGCTGAACTGGGCACAGCGGGTGAGACAGGCGCCACCAGCCGCCTACCCCGCCATCGGCTGTGGCAAATCCTGGCCGAGGCGCTACCGGCTCAGGAGTTGGCGACGCGAGTGGCGCAGGTGCTGGCAGCCCGCCAGTGGCCCACCCCTGCTAGGCCGTTTCCTTCAGATCATCGGATCGTTGGTCTGGTGTGTCGTTGACTGACGCCCAGTGGGCACGCATCGAGCCGTTGCTGCCGGACCGG
>NZ_JBSFJW010000066.1:0-25793 GCF_053598255.1 Streptomyces sp. NPDC001157 | reverse complement strand
CGTCCCCCAACCCCCCCCCCCCGCCCCCCCCACCGCCCCCCCCCCCCCCCCCCCCCCCCCCCCCCCCCACCCCCCCCCCCCCCCCCCCGCCCCCCCCCCCCCCCCCACGACCGCGACCGCCGGCTCGCCGAAGCCGTCGAAGGAGTCGACCCCTCCGAGGTGACCTCGCTCGCGGACGCCCTCGACACCTTCCTGGAGATGCCGCTCGACGCCGAACAGGAGGACGACAGGCTGCCCTTCTCCCCGGACGCACGCGTGCGGTTCGCCCGCCTGGCCGCCGAACTGCGCGACCTGCGCCGCTCGCTGGCCGACCCGCTCATGGACGTCCTGCACCGTGTCCTCGCCGTGACCGGCCTGGAGGTGGAGCTGTCGGCGTCCCCGCACGCCCTGGCCGCCCGCCGCCGCGAGACCCTCTCCAACTTCCTGGACATCGCCGCCTCCTTCGCCGCCGGCGACGGCGAGGCCACCCTGCTCGCCTTCCTGGGCTTCCTGCGCACCGCCGCCCAGTACGAGAAGGGCCTCGACAACGCCCTCCCCGGCGGCGAGAACACCGTGAAGGTCCTCACCGCCCACAAGTCCAAGGGCCTGGAGTGGGACGTCGTCGCCGTCCCCGGCCTGGTGACCGGCACCTTCCCCAGCACCCAGGGCCGCGAGAAGTGGACCGCCCAGGGCAAGGTCCTGCCGCACGAACTGCGCGGCGACGCCGACACCCTGCCCGACGTGGACGCCTGGGACTCCCGGGGCCTCAAGGCCTTCCAGGAGGCCATGAAGGAACACCAGCACACGGAGGAACTCCGCCTCGGCTACGTCACCTTCACTCGCCCTCGCTCCCTCCTCCTCGGCTCCGGCCACTGGTGGGGCCCCAGCCAGAAGAAGCCGCGCGGCCCCTCCGACTTCCTGCGGGCCCTCCACGACCACTGCGCGGCCGGACACGGCGAGATCGAGGCGTGGGCGGACGAACCCGCCGAAGGCGAGGAGAACCCGGCCCTGCACGCGGCGACCGCCGACCAGGTCTGGCCCCTGCCACTGGACGAGGCATCCCTGGCCCGGCGCCGGACGGCCGCCGAAACAGTCCTCGCCCACCTGGACGACCTCGCCTCCCACGAGGACGGCCACCCCGCCGCCACACACGACCCGGACAGCCACGACGACCCGGAGTGGCCCCCGCCGCCGGACGACGAGGACATGCCGTACGAAGAGGGGGATCCGTTCGCCGAGGAGGATCCGTTCGCGGAGGAGGACCCGGGCGACTGGGACGCCTGGTCCACGGACCGCCCGACCGTCCCGCACCAGGCAGCGGCCCCGGAGGCAACCGGGAACAAGGGCGCACGCCCGCACCCCGCCACGACGGAAACCGCTGCCGAGCGCGCCCGCACCACCCCTGGGCGCCCCCGTGCCGCCGCCCCCACCCGCCTCACCCCGGAGGAGGCTCGCACCCTCGCCTCCTGGGACCGCGACCTCGACGCCCTCACCGGCGAACTCCTGCGCGCCCGGAAGGCCGTCACGGACGTCCCCCTCCCCGCGTCCCTGACCGCTTCCCAGGTGCTGCGCCTGGCCACCGACCCGGACGGTTTCGCGCAGGAACTCGCACGCCCCATGCCGCGCCCCCCGCAACCCGCCGCACGCCGGGGCACCCGCTTCCATGCCTGGGTCGAGGCCCGCTTCGAAGAACTGACCCTTCCGATGCTGGAACCCGAGGAACTGCCCGGCAGCGAGACCGAGATCGCCGACGAACGCGACCTGGAAGCCCTCAAGGACGCCTTCGAACGCACCGAGTACGCCCACCGCACACCTCACCGCGTCGAGGTGCCCTTCCAGCTCGCCCTCGCCGGCCGTGTGGTCCGGGGCCGCATCGACGCCGTCTACAAGGAGGACGACGGCGACGGGACGACGTACGAGATCGTCGACTGGAAGACCAGCCACTCGCGCACCGCCGATCCCCTCCAGCTCGCCCTGTACCGGCTCGCCTGGGCCGAGCAGCAGGGAGTGCCCCTGGAGTCCGTCAACGCCGCGTTCCTCTACGTACGCACTGGTGAGGTTGTACGACCGGACGGCCTGCCGGACCGGTCCGCACTGGAGCGGCTGCTGCTGGACGAACCGGCCGCCGAAGCAAACTGTGAGGAACCGCCCACCGAGGATGTCAGTGCGGGCCGATAGGCTCGTGACCATGAGCCAGCCCGTTGACAGTGCCGTCAGCGCCGTCCGTACGTACATCGAGCAGCACCGCGCCGCCTTCCTCGACGACCTCGCGGAGTGGCTGCGGATCCCGTCCGTGTCGGCCCAGCCCGACCACGCCCCCGATGTACGACGCAGCGCAGACTGGCTCGCCGCCAAACTCAAGGACACCGGCTTCACGACCGCGGAGGTCTGGGAGACACCGGGCGCCCCGGCCGTCTTCGCCGAGTGGCCCGCCACCGACCCCGCGGCACCCACCGTCCTCGTCTACGGCCACCACGACGTGCAGCCCGCCGCCCGCGAGGACGGCTGGGACAGCGACCCCTTCGAACCCGTCGTCCGCGAAAACCGTCTCCACGCGCGCGGGGCGGCCGACGACAAGGGCCAGGTGTTCTTCCACACACTCGGCGTCCGCGCCCACCTCGCCGCCACCGGCCGCACCGCGCCCGCAGTCAACCTGAAGCTGCTGATCGAAGGCGAGGAGGAGTCCGGCTCACCGAACTTCCGCAGCCTCGTCGAACAGCACTCCGACCGGCTCGCCGCCGACGCCGTGATCGTCTCCGACACCGGCATGTGGTCCGAGGACACCCCCACCGTGTGCACCGGCATGCGCGGCCTCGCCGAGTGTGAGATCCACTTCTTTGGCCCCGACCAGGACATCCACTCCGGCTCCTTCGGCGGCGCCGTCCCCAACCCGGCCACCGCCGCAGCCCGCCTGGTCGCCGCCCTGCACGACGAGCACGCGCGCGTGGCGATCCCCGGCTTCTACGACGGCATCGTCGAACTCACCGACCGCGAACGCGAACTCTTCGCCGAACTGCCCTTCGACGAGCAGCAGTGGCTGCGCACCGCCAAGTCACGCGCCACCCACGGAGAGGCCGGACACACCACCCTGGAGCGCATCTGGGCCCGCCCCACCGCCGAGGTCAACGGCATCGGCGGCGGCTACCAGGGCTCCGGCAGCAAGACGATCATCCCGTCCACGGCCATGGTGAAGCTCTCCTTCCGCCTGGTCGCGGGCCAGGACCCCGACCACATCGAGAAGACCGTCCGCACCTGGGCCGCCGAACAGGTGCCGGCCGGGATCCGGTACGAGATCACGTTCGCCGCCGCCACGCGCCCGTGCCTGACACCGCTGGACCACCCCGCCCTGCAGTCCGTAGTCCGCGCGATGGGCCGTGCCTTCGACAAGCCCGTCCGCTTCACCCGCGAGGGCGGCTCCGGACCCGCCGCCGACCTCCAGGAAGTCCTCAAGGCACCCGTGCTCTTCCTGGGTATCTCCGTCCCCTCCGACGGCTGGCACGCCCCGAACGAGAAAGTCGAACTCGACCTGCTCCTCAAGGGCGTCGAGACCAGCGCGTACCTGTGGGCCGACCTCGCCGAGACCTGGCGCCATGCGCCCTGAGAGCCCCGCGCCGGCCGTAGCGGCACCGCGCGCGGGGCACACTGAAAGGGCCGCCCCGCACCGCCCAGCCCAGCCGGATCCGTTCGCCTGCCGCCGTCCGTCCCGCCGTACCACCCGCCGAAACAATCCGTTCCACTGGGGGAGTTGGAAGCACCCGTGACCACCTGGACCGACCACACCGCCGACCGCCCCATCTCTCTCACCGCCCCCAGCGGCATCGACCGCGCAGCCCACCACCGCCTCGACGAGGCCTGGCTCGCAGCGGCATGGAGCCACCCCACGACCCGCTGCTTCGTGGTCTCCGGCGGCCAGGTCCTCATCGACGAGACGGCCGACGGCCGCACCGAACTCGTCATGACCCCCTCCTTCGAGGCTCCCCTGACCGAGGCCCACCGCTACTTCCTGGGCACCGACGAGGACGGCGTCAGCTACTTCGCCCTCCAGAAGGACGCCCTGCCCGGCCGCATCGACCAGTCGGCACGCCCCGCCGGCCTGCGCGAGGCCGGCCTCCTCCTGTCACCCCGCGACACCGGCCTCATGGTGCACGCGGTCGGCCTGGAGAACTGGCAGCGCACCCACCGGTTCTGCTCCCGCTGCGGCGAGCGCACCGTCATCGCCGCAGCCGGCCACATCCGCCGCTGCTCCGCCTGCGGCGCCGAGCACTACCCCCGCACCGACCCCGCCGTGATCATGGCCGTCACCGACGAGGAGGACCGCATCCTGCTCGGCCGCCAGGTGCACTGGCCCGAAGGCCGCTTCTCCACACTCGCCGGCTTCGTCGAGCCCGGCGAGTCCATCGAGCAGTCGGTACGCCGTGAGGTCTTCGAGGAGGCCGGCATCACCGTCGGCCCGGTCGAGTACGTCGCCAGCCAGCCCTGGCCCTTCCCGTCCAGCCTCATGCTCGGCTTCATGGCCCGCGCCACCTCCACCGACATCAACGTCGACGGCGACGAGATCCACGAAGCCCGCTGGTTCTCCCGGGACGAACTGGGCGCCGCCTTCGAAGCCGGCGAGGTACTGCCTCCCTACGGCATCTCCATCGCCGCCCGCCTGATCGAGATGTGGTACGGCAAGCCCCTGCCCACGAGGAGCTTCGTCTGAGCCGGACGCCGCGATGACAGACCCGTACTGGAACCACAACGTCCACTACCACCCCGTCGTCCTCGCAGCCGTCCCCGACGGCTGCCGGGCGGCCGTGGACGTCGGATGCGGCGACGGGCTCCTCGCACGCAAGCTGGCACAGAAAGCCGAATCGGTGACCGGCGTGGACCGCTCACCGGAAATGATCCGGCTGGCCCGCGAACAGACACCGCACAACGTCACCTTCCAGGAGGGCGACTACCTCGACGACAAGATCCTCCCCGAGGGCAAGTACGACTTCGTCAGCGCCGTCGCCGTGGTCCACCACACACGGTTCGAGGACGCGGTACAGGGCCTGGTACGCCTGCTCGCCCCCGGCGGCCGACTGGTCATCGTCGGAATGGCGTACAACCACACCGCCCTGGACTGGGTGATCAGCGGCTGCGGCCTGCCCGCGAGCCTGCTGAACGCACGGCTGCGCGGCGGCAAACGAGGCCCGGCCGGCATGCCCGTCAAGGACTCGGCCATGCACTGGGGAGAGATCCGCAAAGCGGCACACCGCCTGCTGCCCGGCTGCCGCTTCCGCCGCCGACTGCTGTGGCGCTACACCGCAGTGTGGGACAAACCACAAGAGGGCGGTTCCTGAACCGACCCAGGAACCGCCCTCCGAACAAAACCGTGCAGCGCCTACGCGCCGATCTTCTGCTTCACCTGCGCCAACGACGGGTTCGTCAGCGTCGAACCATCCGGGAACAGCACCGTCGGCACCGTCTGGTTTCCGCCATTCGCCTTCTCCACGAACGCCGCGGAATCCGGGTCCTGCTCGATGTTGATCTCGTTGTACGTGATGCCCTCACGATCCATCTGACTCTTCAGCCGACGGCAGTAGCCACACCACGTGGTGCTGTACATCGTCACAGTGCCCGGCATGTCTCTCGCGCTCCTCAGCTGCTCGGGGATGCTTGGTCGCAGTGATGGAACGTACTTGAAAGAGCCACCATTCCCACACGCGGTACCGCACCCGACGTGACGCCTGCCGCATTAGTACGACTACAGGTACCTGCCTGTGGACAACCACCGCACCCGCCTCCGGCGACCTGGCAGCATGGCCATGTGACAGCAGCAACGCACTCCACGCTCTTCCCGCAGGTACCGGACACCCCCGATGCCGTACTCGAAGGGCTCGACCCCGAACAGCGCGAGGTGGCCACCGCCCTGCGCGGACCGGTGTGCGTCCTGGCCGGCGCCGGAACCGGCAAGACCCGAGCGATCACCCACCGCATCGCCTACGGAGTCCGCGCCGGAATCCTCCAGCCCTCCAGCGTGCTCGCCGTCACCTTCACCAACCGCGCCGCCGGCGAGATGCGGGGCCGGCTGCGCCACCTCGGCGCCGCCGGAGTCCAGGCCCGCACCTTCCACTCGGCCGCCCTGCGCCAGCTCCAGTACTTCTGGCCGAAAGCAGTCGGCGGCTCCATGCCCCGACTCGTCGACCGCAAGATCCAACTCGTCGCCGACGCGGCCGCCGCCTGCCGCATCCGCCTCGACCGCGGCGAACTGCGGGACGTCACCGCCGAAATCGAATGGTCCAAGGTCACCCAGACCGTCCCCGCCGACTACGCCCCCGCCGCCGCCAAAGCCGGCCGCGACACCCCCCGCGACCCGGCCGAGATCGCCCAGCTCTACTCCGTCTACGAAGACCTCAAACGGGACCGCTCCGTCATCGACTTCGAGGACGTCCTGCTGCTCACCGTCGCCATCCTCCAGGACCGGCACGACATCGCCGACCAGGTCCGCGCCCAGTACCAGCACTTCGTCGTCGACGAGTACCAGGACGTCAGCCCCCTCCAGCAGCGCCTCCTCGAACTGTGGCTCGGCGAACGGGACAACCTGTGCGTCGTCGGCGACGCCAGCCAGACGATCTACTCATTCACCGGAGCAACCCCCGACCACCTCCTCGACTTCCGCACCCGCCACCCCGGAGCCACCGTCGTCAAACTCGTCCGCGACTACCGCTCCACCCCCCAGGTCGTCCATCTCGCCAACGGCCTCCTCGCCCAGGCCCGAGGCCGCGCAGCCGACCACCGCCTCGAACTGATCTCACAACGAGACCCCGGCCCCGAACCCGGCTACACCGAGTACACCGACGAACCCGCCGAAGCCGAAGGCGCCGCCCGCCGCATCCGCGAACTCATGGACGCCGGCGTCCCCGCCAGCGAAATCGCCGTCCTGTTCCGGACGAACTCCCAGTCCGAGACCTACGAACAGGCCCTCGCCGACGCCGGAGTCCCCTACCAGCTGCGCGGCGCCGAGCGGTTCTTCGACCGCCCCGAAGTACGCAAGGCAGGCGTCGCCCTGCGCGGCGCGGCACGCTTCGGCGGCAACGACTCCCTCCTCGACGACGCCGTGGACCTGCCCTCCCAGGTCCGCGCAGTGCTGTCCGGGGAAGGCTGGACCCCTCAGCCCCCGGCAGGCTCCGGCGCGGTCCGAGAGCGCTGGGACTCCCTCGCCGCCCTCGTGAACCTCGCCCACGACTTCGCCGCCGCCAAACCCGGCGCAACCCTCGGCGACCTCGTCGCCGAACTCGACGAGCGTGCGGGCGCCCAGCACGCCCCCACCGTCCAGGGCGTCACCCTGGCCTCCCTGCACTCCGCCAAGGGCCTCGAGTGGGACGTCGTCTTCCTGGTCGGCGTCGCCGAGGGCATGATGCCGATCACCTACGCAAAGACCGACGAGCAGATCGAGGAGGAACGCCGCCTCCTCTACGTCGGCGTCACCCGGGCCCGGGAGCGCCTCTACGTCTCCTGGTCACTCTCCCGCTCACCCGGCGGCCGCCCGAACCGACGTCCCAGCCGCTTCCTCGACGGGCTGCGACCCGGCTCCACCGCCACCGTCGGCCGCACCGCGGCGAGCAGCGCAGGGGGCGTCGAGCGAGGCTTCACCACCAGACCGCACGCCGTGCCCCGGCGTACACAGCGCACCCCGGCCCGTTGCCGGGTGTGCGGGCGCACCCTCACCGACGCCGGCGAGATGAAGCTGATGCGCTGTGAGGACTGCCCCACCGACATGGACGAGGGTCTCTACGAGCGACTGCGCGAGTGGCGCGCGGACCAGGCGCAGCGCAGCGGACAGCCCGCCTTCTGCGTCTTCACCGACAAGACACTCATGGCCATCGCCGAAGCCGCCCCCGACGAGGAGGGTGAACTGGCGCGGATCCCCGGCGTCGGCGTACGCAAACTCAACCGCTACGGGGCCGAAGTCCTGGCCCTCTGCGCAGGCCGCGAGCCCGGAGAACAGGACGAAGGGGACTGATTCAAACTCGTCGAAAAAATAGTTTGCGCATGCCCCAGCAATCCCCATAGGTTCTTAGCCACGGGGACGGAGGCCTTCTCGGAGGCCCCGATTCCGTGTTCTACTTGCATATCCGTCGGACTGGCTCACCCCCAGTCCCCCGAGACGCCGAGAGGAGGCGATTGAAGTGATCAGCATCAGCACCAGCTCCATCAGCACCGCCAAACTGACCGATCGCTCGGTCGTCTCCACGTGCATGCTCGGCGCCTCGAACCAGGGCACCGGTCTGTCCGGCATTCGTGCCGGTCGCCTGGCGTCCGCCCCCGTTTCTCTCGCGGTTCTTCCCAACCGTGAGCGCAATGAGCGACCGACCAAGGCACTGGAAGCAGTAGTGGCACAGGCGCAGGCCTATGCCTTTACGGCGGCCGGTGCCGGAAGCCGGAAGCAGACGACGCAGCACCACCTGATGTGGGCCTTCCGTGGGCCAGAACCCTGGAGTGATCCAGCCTGATCGTCGATCAGGCCGGCGCCTTCAGGGCCGCGGAACCCCATCCGGGATCCGCGGCCCTTCTGTTTGCCCCGAACGGGGACGACGGAGCGAAGGGGCCTCGGGACAACAGCTGAACCCGGTACCAGCCGCCACCCGGTCCAACAGGGCCGGAACGACCAGACGAGGAAGACGAACCGTGCAACTCGAAGCGCACGCCCCGTCCGTACCGCCTTCCGAAACGATCCCCCCGCCCGGCCTCACGGAGGACTCCACCTTGATCCCGCTCACTGCGCTCACCGCGCTCGACGACGCCATCGAGAACCTCGGCGTACCCGTCCCCTGCCGCTCCTACGACCCGGAGGTCTTCTTCGCCGAGTCGCCGGCCGACGTCGAGTACGCCAAGTCCCTCTGCCGCACCTGCCCGCTGATCGAGGCCTGCCTCGCCGGCGCCAAGGAGCGGCGTGAGCCCTGGGGCGTCTGGGGTGGCGAGCTGTTCGTCCAGGGTGTCGTCGTCGCCCGGAAGCGGCCGCGTGGCCGCCCGCGCAAGAACCCGGTCACAGCATGAACATCGCCGGAACCATCGACCGTCCCCTCACGAACGACCCCAAGAAGCAGGCCCCGATGAAGCCGTCCACCAACGAGCCCGCCGGCTCCGCGATCGAAGATTTCACCACCACAGGCGCGACGGGCTCGCGTCAGAACAGGACCCGAGAGATGCAACTCCTCCAAGAAGCCCTGGCTCGTGCGCATATGCACGACCTACTGCGTGAGGCCGAGCGGGAACGACAGGCAGTGCGCCTGGCGAGCGCCCGCCGGATGCAGCGCCGGGCCGAGCGCGCCTCGCGGCGTGCCCGCCGCGCGCTCGCCATGGCGGTCATGCAGTAACCGATCACACCTGAAGCGGTGGCCTCCCGAACCGGGAGGCAGTAGCTCCCCGCGGGGGCCGGTCCGTCCGAACGGACCGGCCCCCGCGGTGCGTTGTGCCCGCGATCCACTCACCGCGGCGTTATCGTCACCGGGTGACGAGTCTTCCCGGAGGCAGTGACGACTCAGGCCCTGCCGCGGAGCCCCAACCCCTGATGTGCGGCCGCTGCGGTGCCCGGGCGGAGGGCCCGCAGCCCACCTGGACCTGTTCCGTGGAAAGCGGCGTCCGTCAGTATTTCTGCGACGACTGCTCGCGGGAGAATCTCAGGGCGATCGAGGGGCGGCTGGACTCGGCCTGGTGGTGAGACCGTTCCTCTGGGGCCTCCCCCCCGCCCCACCCCTCGGACACGCAGCCCCGCAGCCCACATCCCAGTCCACAGCGCGCCGGCCGGCCCGAGCCGAGCCGACCAGCCCGAGTCGGCCACCCCATGCCAGCCCCCACCCCGGCAGCCCACAGCACCCAGCCCGCCAACCCACGCCGCGGAGCCCGCAAACAGGCAGCCCGGCAGCCCGATCAAGCCTCCGCGGCCGACTCCTCCTCAGTGGTTTCCAGGGCGAACCCCGGAAGCCACTCCTCCAACTCCTCCCGCAGTCGCACCGTCGACCCCAGCTGGCACAGCACGCCGATTGTGCTCAATGTCACCCGGTGTATCAGGAGGTACGCCGGAGGCAGGTTCAGCTGCTTGCCCAACTGGTAGGCCGGGGAGCGGGGATCGGCGATGCGGGCCGCCTGGCCGCGCATCCAGCCGCGGGTGAAGGTGAACTCGTCGACCCGGGCCGGTTCGATGATCGGCAGCAGGTAGTCGAGGACGGCGCTCGGGTCCAGCTCGATCGATTCCTTGACGAAGCCCTCCGTGCAGAGGAGTTCGTAGACGGCCTCCGCCTCGCCGTCGAGGGTCATACGCAGGGAGTCGCCGATGGGGGTCGGCAGGCCGCCCGGGAGGCGGTCGACTGTGCCGAAGTCCAGGACGCCCAGCCGCCAGTCGTCCTCGCCGCCCGGGCCGCCGGGCAGCAGTCGGAAGTTGCCCGGGTGCGGGTCGGCGTGCAGCAGGCCGGTGCGGGCGGGGCCGGAGAAGAGGAAGCGGGCCAGGAGCTGACCGGCTCGGTCGCGCTGTTCCAGGGTGCCGTCCGAGATGATCTCCGACAGAGGGATTCCGTCGATCCACTCGGTGATCAGGACCTGTTCGCACTGGTGGACCACACCCGGCACCACCACGTCCGGATCGTCCGTGAACTCCGCGGCATGCGCCTGCTGGGCCTGGGCCTCCAGACCGTAGTCCAGTTCCTCCGAGACCCGGTCCTTGAGTTCCGTGATCAGAGGCTTGATGTCCATGCCGGGGATGAGCGGGCCCAGCAGGCGGGCGAAACGGCTCAACTGGTTCAGGTCCGACAGGAGGGCCTCGCCGGCCCCCGGGTACTGCACCTTGACCGCCACCTCGCGGCCGTCGTGCCACACCCCGCGGTGGACCTGTCCGATCGAGGCCGCGGCGGCGGGCTTGTCCTCGAACTCGAGAAACAGGTCGGGCCAGTCCTTGCCGAGCCGCTCGCCGAGCACGCGGTGCACGGTGCTGGTCGGCATCGGCGGCGCCGCCTCCTGCAGCTTCGTCAGTGCCGCACGGTAGGGACCGGCGACCTCCTCGGGCAGCGCCGACTCGAAGACCGACAGGGCCTGACCGAACTTCATGGCCCCGCCCTTGAGCTCGCCGAGCACCTTGAACAACTGCTCCGCCGTGCGCTGTTGCAGTTCGCGGCCGACGATCTCCGCGGACTCGCCGACGATCCGCTTCCCGAGTCCCCAGGTCGCCCGTCCGGCGAAGCCGAGCGGGAGCGCGGCGAGCTTGGCGGTCCGGGTGACCGCCTTGCGCGGAAGATCAGACATGCGCCCTCCAAGTCCCTGCCGGCCGCGCCGCTTCTGCCGTACGACTCAGCTCCTTCGGCGACCGTTGCCCCGCCATTGTCTCGTGTGACCCCTCGTCCTCGGAGGTGTGTTCTCCCTTACCTTTCTCCGCGGCCCCGCAGGGGCATGCCGGATGCGCCCAGACAGGTCGGGCATGCCAGGTCAGAGCGGGCAGAGAGACCTCCCAGCGGGCTCCGGCACTCGTCGGGACCCGGCCGTCGAGGAACGCGAGCGCGTGTGCGGCCGCCAGCCCGGCCACCGCCGTGGCCAGCGTCAAGTCGCAGGGCCGTGCTTGGCGGGGCGCGCCGGAGCGCCACTGCGCGACCAGCCGGGGCCAGGCCGGATCCCGGTCGGTGCGGCCCTCGTGCAGACAGCCCGCGCAGCCGGTCTCACCGGGCAGGACGAGGGGTCCGACGACGCCGGTCGCCTCCACGACACCGGCGTACAGATGCGGCGTACCCGAGGCGATCAGGGGTTCGGCGGTGGACGGGGCGGGGGCGTGGACGGCGACGTCGTCGCGTGGGGCGAGGATCACCAGGGAGAACCCGGGCTCGGCGTCCGGGGGCGGAGTCGTGTTGCCGCGGCGTGCTGGGCGGTCCGGGGCGGACCGGCGTACGGCCTGACGGGCGGCTTCGTCCCTGCGGTCGCCGATGGACTCGGCGGGCAGTCCGCCCGGCGCCACGTCGCCCGCCTCGACCCGGCCGACGTCCCGCACGTCGACCTCTCCGATGCCGGCGCCCGCCAGCAGCGAGGCCAGCACCGAGCCCACCCGGCCCGCACCCCGCACCTGCACCCGCAGTGAGCGGCGCGCGGCCAGGCGGCTGATCGCGTCGCCCGGTTCGGTGGTGGTCAGGGACAGTGAGGCGAGGTCCGGGCGCAGCCGGGCGAGGACGTCCTTCTTCCGGCGCAGGGCCTCGACGGCGGGCCCGCCGCCCTTTGCGTCGTCCAGGAGGCCGGCCCGTGCCAGCCGCTCCACCAGTCTGTCGACATGACCGTCGGGCAGGTCCATACGGCGTCCCTCCTCGCGCAGGAGAGGCAGTCCGCGGGTGCCGTTGAGCAGGTCGAGAAAGCTGCCTGTTGCCGTGTCCATCGGCCCCAGTGTCAGTGCGTGCGCCGGTGCCATCCCGAACTGCACGGTGTTGAGATCGCGCCAGCCGCGCCTGAGCGCGGGCTTCACGATCGGCGCGAGCGGAACCATCGCATCCATGACAGGCCCCCGTAGCCCTCGTAGAACATTCCCGTCCGCCGGTGGAGCTCGGTCGGCGGGCCCGTCGATGGTCGGTCGACGGTCCGTCGCGGCTGTTCCGGCGGGAACCAGCATGCCCGGACGGGCGGACAGGTGCGGAAAGTTGTCCACAGGCGGTGGATATTCGTCGTATAAATCAAACGCTTGGTGGCGGATCGAGGCGGAACCGTCCAGGAGTCGGGACTTCCCCCGTGTGCAGCGGGTAACGTCGGGGCGTGCCCGCCGACCCACTGCACCGCGCCGGATTGCCACAGCGCAGCACGACGAGCCAGCCGCCGAGCGGCTCGGGGGCGAGCGCGATCGAGGTCCGCAGGAGCTCCCGTCGACGCCGGACGGTCTCCGCGTACCGCGAGGGCGATCGCACTGTCGTGCTCATCCCTGCCCGGATGTCCGAGGCGGAGGAGCAGCGCTGGGTGACCGTCATGCTCGACAAGCTGGCCGCCCAGGAGAGCAAACGGGTCCTCGGTGACGACGAGCTGGCGGAGCGCGCCGAGCGGCTGTCCGTCCAGTACTTCGACGGTCGCGCGCGGCCCACCTCGGTGCGCTGGGTCACCAACCAGAACACGCGCTGGGGCTCGTGCACCCCGGCGGAGGGCAGTATTCGTCTGTCGCACCGGCTGCAGGGCATGCCCGAGTACGTCGTCGACTACGTCCTCGTCCATGAACTCGCGCATCTGCTGGTGCCGGGCCACGGTCCCCGCTTCTGGCGGCTCCTGGAGGCGTATCCGCGCACGGAACGGGCCCGGGGTTACCTCGAAGGAGTGGTCGCCGCCGAACGGTTGCCGCACCTGCCGGGGGCTCGTGGGGAGTGACGGCCGCTGTGGGGCGGTGGTTGTGTACCGGGTCTGTACCGACTTCATCCGGTGTCCGAGTTAGCCGTTAACCTGGCGCGACGCACTCACATTCGGGATGGGGGACGGTCGTTACGCATGGCCAGGGAATTCCAACGCGGCCACAAGGCCAGGATCAGTGACCTCACCGCGGGCACCGATCTGTATGTAGGCGTGCAGATCAGCGGCCCCGGACTGACCTTCGACATCAGCTGCTTCGGTCTTGACGCCGACGAACGGCTCTCGGACGACCGCTACTTCGTCTTCTTCAACCAGCCGAAGTCTCCCGAGGAGTCCATCCAGCTCCTGGGTGGCCAGGCGGGCGACACGGAGGCCTTCCGGGTCACGCTCGACCGGATCCCGGCGCAGATCCAGAAGCTGTCGTTCACGGCGACGCTCGACGGTGCCGGGCAGATGTCGCAGATCGCTCCCGGGTACATCCGTATCGTCGCGGGCGGCGAGGAGGTGGCCCGGTACGCCTTCAACGGCTCGGAGTTCTCCACCGAACGGGCCGTCATGCTGGGCGACTTCTACCTCAAGGACGTGTGGCGGTTCGCAGCCGTCGGGCAGGGCTTCGACGGCGGCCTCGAGGCGCTGCTGAAGAACTTCGGCGGCGAGGTCATGGAGGAGGAGGCACCTGCGGCGCCTGCTCCGCAGCAGCCCCAGAGCGGAGCCGCTCCCGGCTTCGCCCCGCCGGTGTTCGGCGCCCCGTCCGCCCCCGCTCCGGCCCCCGCGCCCGCCCCGGCCCCGCAGGGCTTCGCGCCGCCCCCGGGACCGACTCCGCCCCCGGCACCCGCACCCGCACCGAATGTGCACGCCGCGCCCACCATCGTCGCGCCCATGTCCCCTCCCGGCGGCGGCCAGGTGCACCCGCCGGCCCCCGCGCCCGCGCCCTACGGCCAGCCGCCCCAGCAGCAGCCGTACGGCCAGAGCCCGCCGCCACCGCCCGGCTACGGCCAGCCCCCGGCTCCGCAGGCCCCGCACGCCCCGGGCCCGCCGCCCGGCTACGGCCAGCAGCCGCCGTTCGGGCAGGTCCCGGGGCAGCAGGGGCCCTACGGCGCGCCTCAGGGCGCCCCCCAGGGCGGCGCCGGGGTGACCGCGGCACTCCAGATGTTCAAGGAGACACCCACCGGGCAGCGCTGGACGCAGCAGAACAGCAAGCTGATCCGTGTCGACCTCGGTATCGGCGGCCAGCCCGTGCTCGCCCGGCAGGGCAGCATGGTGCTCTACCAGGGCAAGGTCGACTTCGGCTACAAGGGCGCCGGCTTCGCGGGCCGGATCGTGGGCAATGCGACCGGCCAGGAGATGCAGCTGATGCGCTGCACCGGCCAAGGCCAGGTCTTCCTCGCCGAGAACGCCACCTATCTGCACCCCATCGAGCTCCAGGGCGACGCGATCTGCGTCTCCGCCGAGAGCGTCCTCGCCTTCGACGAGGGTCTCCAGTACGAGGTCCGCCGTATCGAGGGCCACGGCATCCCCGGGGGCGCGCTGTTCACGATGCAGTTCCAGGGCACGGGGACGATCGTCGTCAAGACGCACGGCACGCCCGTGGTGCTGCCGGTCACGCCGACCACGTTCGCCGACGCCAACGCCGTCGTGGCCTGGTCAGCCGCCTCCCAGGTGATCGTCTCCAGCCAGGTCCGCATGCGCCGCAACGCCTACCCGGGCGACACCGGCGAGAGCGTCAACCTGCAGTTCCGGGGCGCGCCCGGCAACTTCATCGTCGTCCAGCCGTACGAGGTCTGAGGGAGCCCGTCATGAACCAGCCACTCGCGGGCTACGCCCCCGCACCCGTCACCGCCCGCATGGAGACCCACGGCGACCACATGCTGAAGGTCGCCATGCAGAGCGGAAACGACATCCTCGCGCGCGTGGGCTCGATGATCGCGTACGAGGGTTTCATCCAGTACGAGCCGAACCCGCCGGCCGTGCGCCAGATCGCCCGTGACTGGATCACCGGCGAGGGCGCGCCCCTGATGAAGTGCACCGGCGACGGACTGCTCTACCTCGCCGACTACGGCGCGAACGTCGTCGTGATCAACCTCAACGGCGACGGGATCTCCGTCAACGCCACCAACCTGCTCGCTTTCGACGCCCACCTCACCTGGGGAGTCGAGCGGGTCAAGGGGCTGGCGAAGTTCGCCGGGCAGGGCCTGTGGAACACCAAGATCTCCGGGCAGGGCTGGGTCGCGCTGACCTCCCGGGGCAAGCCGATCGTCGTCGACTGCGGTGGCGGCGAGGACGAGACGTACGTCGACCCCGACGCGCTCGTCGCCTGGTCCCCGAACCTCAAGGTGAAGGGCAAGCGCAGCTTCAAGGCGCAGTCGCTGATCGGCCGCGGCAGCGGCGAGGCCTACCAGATGGCCTTCTCCGGTCAGGGCATCGTCGTCGTCCAGCCCAGCGAGGACAGCACCGACCGCCTGCGGTTCCGGGGCTGAGGGGGAGCCAGAGACACTATGCAGAGTCCGCTTTTCGCCTTCAACGACTCGCAGTCCCAGGAGCGCTACAGCCTGCAGAACAAGCAGATGCTGCGCGTCACCCTGGAGGGCCACGACGACATCCTGGCCCGCAAGGGCACCATGGTCGCCTACCAGGGGCTCGTCGAGTTCGACGCCGAGTACCGGAGCAACCAGCAGGCACGCGCGCGTGCGCACACCGGCGAGGGCCTCAGCCTGATGCGCTGCCACGGGCAGGGCACGGTCTACTTCGCCAACCTCGCGCAGCACATCCACGTGGTGGACGTGGAGCAGGACGGCCTGACCGTCGACAGCAGCTACGTCCTCGCGATGGACTCCTCGCTGCACCACGAGGTCATCGCCGTCGACAGCCTCTACGGCATCTCCGGCTCGGGGAAGTACCAGCTCAACATCACCGGCCGCGGCAAGGTCGCCCTGATGACCTCGGGTGCGCCGCTGATGATGCAGGTGACGCCCGACAAGTACGTCAACTGCGACGCCGACGCGATCGTCGCCTGGTCGACCGGGCTGCGCGTCCAGATGCAGGCCCAGACGCACTCCTCGGGCGTGTGGCGGCGCCGCGGAAACACCGGTGAGGGCTGGGAGCTCAGCTTCATGGGCAGCGGTTACGCGCTCGTCCAGCCGAGCGAGCTGCTGCCGCCGCAGAACGCCCAGATCGGGCAGGGGCTCGCCGCGCAGTACGGCATGGGGCAGCACGGGGCGCGGGCACAGAACCAGGGGAACGTCTGGAGCTGAGGGTCCGGAAAACGAACGTAAGGGGCGCCCGCCGGTGCGGGCGCCCCTTACGTGTTGCCGAGGCTCACAGCCTCGCGCGCGTCGCTTCCAGCAGCCGTACGACCGACTCGTCGGCCACGTCCGCCACCTCGTCGTAGGCGAACCAGCGCACGTCGAGGGACTCGTCGCTGATCTCGTGGACCGCCCCGGACGGCGCCAGGACGGCGTACTGGACGTCGAAATGCCAGTGGCAGGGCGCCGGAATGGGATGCCGGTCCAGCCGCACCGGGCCGCCGGGAAGCAGCGTCAGTCCCGCGATCCCGGACTCCTCGGTCGCCTCGCGCAGTGCCGCGGCCTCCACAGTGGCGTCGCCCGGCTCGCAGTGGCCGCCCATCTGCAGCCACATCCGCAGCTTCCTGTGCAGAGTGAGCAGAACCCGCTCACGGGAGGGATCGATCACCAGGGCGCTCGCCGTGACATGACCGGCCTGACAGGCCTTCCACATGCCGTCCGGATGGGCAGCCAAGTGATCCAGATACGCCTGGCGCAGCTCTTCCTGGTCCTCGTACCCCTTCAGGACGAGGACCGCGTCGTCGTACAGGCTCACTCGGTGTCGTCGCCCTTGTCGTCGTCCTTGTCGTCGTGCGAAGCGTCGTCCTTGTGCAGGTTCGGCTTCTGTGCCGAGCCGCCGCCCGCCGCCTCGCCCAGCATCTTGTCCAGCTCGGAGAAGTCCAGCTGCTCGCGGTGCACGAAGCCGTCCGGGTCGTCAAGGTCGGAGGCCGTCGGAAGCATGTCCGGGTGGGACCACAGGGCGTCCCGGCCGTCGACTCCGCGCGCGTCCGTGAGCGACGCCCACAGGCGGGAGGCGTCGCGCAGGCGGCGCGGGCGCAGCTCCAGGCCGATCAGCGTGGCGAACGTCTGCTCCGCGGGCCCGCCCGTCGCACGGCGGCGGCGCAGGGTCTCACGCAGCGCGTCCGCGGACGACAGACGCGGCTTCGCCGCCGCGTGCACCACCGCGTCCACCCAGCCCTCGACGAGCGCCAGGGCCGTCTCCAGACGGGCCAGGGCCGCCTTCTGCTCCGGGGTGTCCTCCGGCTGGAACATGCCCTGCTGGAGGGCGTCCTGCAACTGCTCCGGGTTCTGCGGGTCGAACTGGCCGACCACGTCCTCCAGCTTGGCCGTGTCGACCTTGATCCCGCGCGCGTACCCGTCGACCGCGCCGAACAGGTGCGAACGCAGCCACGGCACATGCGCGAACAGACGCTGGTGGGCGGCCTCGCGCAGGGCGAGATACAGCCGCACCTCCTCCTTCGGCACGCCCAGGTCCTTGCCGAACGTCTCGACGTTCACCGGGAGCAGCGCGGCCTTGCCGACCGGCCCGAGCGGCAGACCGATGTCGGTGGAACCGACGACCTCGCCCGCGAGCACACCGACGGCCTGCCCGATCTGCGTGCCGAACATCGCGCCGCCCATGGAGCGCATCATGCCGATCAGCGGGCCCGCCATGGCCTGCATCTCCTCCGGCAGCACGTCGCCCATCGCCGCGCCCACACGTTCGGCCACAGGGTCGACGAGTTCCTGCCATGCGGGCAGAGTCGCCTCGACCCACTCCGCGCGAGACCACGCCACCGCGGAGCCGGCACCGGACGGCAGCGACGTCGCGTCGTCCAGCCACAGGTCGGCCAGGCGGACCGCCTCCTCGACCGCGGTGCGCTCGGCGGCGCCGACACTCGCGTCCTTGGTGCCGTCGGGGGAGCCCTGGGAGACCGTCTGGCGGGCGATCTGCTTGGCCATGTCCCAGTTCACCGGACCGCCCTCGTACGAGAGCATCTGGCCCAGCTGCTGGAAGGCGGCGCCCAGGTCGGTGGGGTTCAGCGAACCGAACATGGCAGCGAGCGGATTGTCCGCACCGGGGCCGCCGAAGCCTCCGGCCCCCGGCAGCCCGCCGAAACCGAACGGGTTGGCCGGTCCCTGACCACCACCGCTCTCCTGGTCCTTCTTCTTGCCCTCGTCGCCGTCTTCCGGCTCCTCCGGCGGAAGGCCGAATCCGAATGGGGTGTCACTCACGGGATTCCTCGGCTGGTAAGGCCGCCGGTCTCTCTCCGACGGCGCGACTGCCCGATAACACCACCCAGCGTAGACACCATGGGCGGTTCGGGCCTCGGTGCTTCGCCGACTCTTGGCCTGCGGCAGGATGGATGCCACCTGGTACGGACGCGTCACTCGCGTTCGTACTGAAGACAACCGCTGGAGACGCCCGGTGAGTTCCCCAGATCCGCAGGTTCGCGCAGCGCGAAACGAGTCAACCAGTTCCGCCACGCGCGGGCCCGTCGTCGCGGTCACCGGCGCCGCGTCCGGCATCGGTGCCCTGCTCACCGAACGGCTCGTCGCCTCGGACGAGATCAAGCAGGTCATCGCCATCGACGAGCGGCGCGGTGAGTGCGCGGGGGCGCAGTGGCACATCCTGGACGTCCGGGATCCGGCCATCGCGGACAAGCTGCGAGGCGCCGACGTGGTGGTCCACCTGGCGCTCGATCTGGATCTGGAGACCGATCCCGCCGCCCGGTCGGCCTACAACGTGCGGGGGACACAGACCGTGCTGACGGCTGCCGCCGCGGCCGGTGTCCACCGGGTCGTGCTGTGCACGTCCGCCATGGTGTACGGGGCGCTGCCCGACAACGAGCTGCCGCTGTCCGAGGACGCGGAGCTGCGGGCCACGGCCGAGGCCACCGGCGTCGGGGACCTGCTGGAGATCGAGCGCCTCGCCCGGCGTGCGCCGCGCGCGCATCCCGGACTCAATGTCACCGTCGTACGGCCCGCGGTGCTCGTAGGAGGCACCGACACAGCGCTGACCAGGTACTTCGAGTCGCCCCGGCTGCTTGTCGTCGCCGGGTCGCGGCCCGCCTGGCAGTTCTGCCACGTCGAGGACCTGTGCAGCGCCCTGGAGTACGCCGTCCTGGAGAAGGTCGACGGGGAACTCACGGTGGGGTGCGAGGGGTGGCTGGAGCAGGAGGAGGTCGAGGAGCTCAGCGGGATCCGGCGGATGGAACTGCCGTCGGCTGTCGCGCTGGGGGCGGCGGCCCGGCTGCACCGGATCGGCCTGACACCGTCCCCGGCCGGGGACCTGGCGTACACGATGTACCCCTGGGTGGTTAGCGGAAGCCGTCTGCACGACGCGGGCTGGCGGCCGCAGTGGACCAACGAGGAAGTGCTCGCGGAGCTCCTGGAGGAGGTCTCCGGCAGGCACACGGTCGCCGGTCGGCGGCTGGGCCGCAAGGACGCGACGGCGGCCGGGGCCGCGGGTGCGACGGTGGCGCTGCTGGGCGCGGCGGCCGTGGTGCGCAGGGCCCGCAAGGCACGGCGCCGCATCTGAGAGCGAGCCTTGTAGGAGACTCCAAGCCCGCACACGCGCGTGCCGGGTGAATCGTCTGTTCCGGGTTGTCAGAGGCGTGCGGCACGATGGAGGCATGGCACCCACCAACGACCACCCCGGCGAGCAGACAGCGCAGGACCCCATCAAGCTGATCGCCGTCCGTGACACCGCGCTCTCCCTGGACGAGGTCTTCCGGGCCGTCGGGGACGACGCCGCCGGCGGGACCGCGCTGTTCGTGGGAACCGTGCGGAACCACGACGGGGGAGCCGATGTCGACCGGCTCGGCTATTCGTGCCACCCCAGCGCCGAGGCCGAGATGCGGCGGATCGCCGAGAAGGTCGTCGCCGGGTACCCGGTGCGGGCCCTGGCCGCCGTTCACCGGGTCGGTGACCTGGCCGTCGGGGATCTCGCCGTGGTCGTCGCCGTTTCGTGTCCGCACCGGGGCGAGGCCTTCGAGGCCTGCCGGAAGCTGATCGACGACCTCAAGCACGAGGTGCCGATCTGGAAGCACCAGACCTTCTCCGACGGGACAGACGAATGGGTCGGCGCGTAGCGCCGTCGTTGAGGGGGGGTGGTCGGGCGACGGGAGGGCGGGTGGCGGCCTGCTGAGCCCCCTGCGCCACACCCGGGTTGCGTAACCGCACCCCTGGCGTCAGCGTTCTCAGTGTGACTGGTTAATCTGCTGATCAGTCAGTTCTTGCGGTCGCTCACTGGGGTCGGGAGGTCGGCATGGGGGCGCTCCTGTGGTTGTTGATTCCGCTCATGGCAGCGATCGGTGCAGGTCTGTGGGGCAGTTGGGCCAACCGGACCCGCAAGGTCCGCGGCGACGGGCCCGAGCTCGACGGGTACGCCCGCTTCCGGGAGGCCATGGAGAAGCCCCCCTCCCGTACGTGACATGACAGAGGTGGGCCTGACGGTGCGCTGACAGGACCTTCCCGTACTGTCTTGGCATGCCACGCCGCACCGCGACGATGCTCGCCTCCACCCTGATGCTGATCGCGCTCCTGTGCGCGGGAGTCTTCATCCCCGTGCCGTACTCGGAGATGTCCCCGGGACCGACGGTGAACACGCTCGGGGATCACGACGGCGAGCCGGTGCTGCAGATCTCCGGACGCAAAACCTATGCGGCCGACGGGCACCTGAACATGACCACCGTGCGGGTCACCAGCGCCGACTACAAGATGAACCTCGTCGAGGCCGTCTACGGCTGGCTGGCCCACGACAGCAAGGTCGTGCCGCACGACACGCTCTACCCGGACGGCAAGACCGAGGAGCAGTCCACGCAGGAGAACGCCGAGGAGTTCAGCCAGTCCCAGGAGAGCGCCAAGGTCGCAGCCCTGAAGGAACTCGGCATCCCGGTGAAGAGCTGGGTGATCGTCTCGACCGTGGTCAAGGGCTCCCCGGCGCAGGGCAAACTGCACGCCGGAGACGTGATCAAGGCCGTCGACGGTACGGCCGTGAAGCAGCCCGCCGACGTCGCCAAGCTCGTGACCAAGCACAAGCCCGGCCAGAAGGTCGACTTCACGGTCGTGCCCGCCAAGGAGCAGGCCGCCGCCGAGAAGAAGAACACCACGGCGACGAAGACCCAGGACATCACGATCACGACCACCACCTCCGACGACAGCGGCAGCAAGCGCGCCATCGTCGGGATCTCCGCGGGGACCGATCACACGTTCCCGTTCACCATCGACATCAAGCTCGCCGACGTCGGCGGGCCGAGCGCCGGTCTGATGTTCGCGCTCGGCATCTACGACAAGCTCACCCCGGGCGACCTGACCGGCGGCAAGTTCGTGGCCGGCACCGGGACGATCGACGACAAGGGCAAGGTCGGACCGATCGGGGGCATCGAGATGAAGACGGTCGGCGCGCGCGACAAGGGCGCCCAGTACTTCCTGACACCGGCCGACAACTGCAAGGCCGCCGCCAAGGACACCCCCAGCGGGCTCACCCTGGTCAAGGTGAACACCATCGAGGACGCCCTCGGCGCGCTGAAGGACATCCGCACCGGAAAGACCTCCGCCCTGCCGAAGTGCACGGCCAAGTAGCCCGAAGAGCTACGAGGGCCTACTCCTCGAAGGTCGCGGCCAGCGCCTGAGCCAGGCCCGGCACCAGGTCGGAGCCCGTGAGGACCTCCGTCGGCGTGTCCTTCTCGCGCAGCCGCAGCGCCGAGTCACGGGCACCGTCGCGCAGCACCGCCACCGTCATCCGGACCTCCTGGCGGTCCGGGTGCCCGGCCACCCACTTCGCCAGGCCGGCCTCGTCCAGTCCCTCGGGGACCTGGGACTCGGCGGACGGCGGCAGCATCAGCCGCTCCACCGTCAGCGCGCAGCCGGCCACCGCGTCGGGCCAGGCGATCGTCGCGAGGAACTCGTCCAGCGGCTTGCCGGCCGGGATCTCGTCCTGCTCGACCGGGGTGAGACCGGTGGTGTCGGGCTCGTCCGCAAGGCCCAGCTGAGCCGCGAGCGCGGGCTCCTGGGACCGCAGCCGAGCGGTGTCTACGAGGGCGAAGAGGCGGGCGGGCTGGTCCCAGCCGAGGCCGGAGGTGTACTCGTCGATCTCGAGTACGGCCCGGGTGAGCGGGCTCGCTGCCATGGGAGTGTTGGACATGGTCACAATCCTGCCTCGTTCATGGCCGGAATCGGGAACCGAGTAAACGGTGAGTAAGTTGCATAGGTGTGGGCCCGCGATCACGGGGGCCACGGAGGGGCTCACGAACACGCGGGGGCCTGACGAACCGACAGCGACTTCGAGGTGCGCACCTTGGCTTTCCAGATGCCGGACCGCGGCGGAGGCCCGACGGGGCCACGGATCAGAGTGGGCCGCCCGTCCCGGCGAGTCCGGACCCTGCTCATGACCCTGGGCGTCCTTGCCGTCCTCGGCATGGCGTTCACCATGTTCGCGGGCTTCTGGACGGACTGGCTCTGGTACCGCTCCGTGAAGTACTCGTCCGTCTTCACCACCACCCTGTGGACCAAGATCGGACTGTTCTTCGTCTTCGGTCTGCTGATGGCCCTCGCGGTCGGCTTCAACATCTGGCTGGCGCACCGGCTGCGACCGCCGCTGAGCGCCATGTCCATGGAGCAGCAGAGCCTCGACCGCTACCGGATGGGCATCGCCCCGTACAAGACCTGGCTGCTGCTCGCGATCACCGCCCTGGTCGGTCTGATCGCCGGCGCCTCGGCGTCGAGCCAGTGGCGCACCTGGCTGATGTGGGTCAACGGCGTGCCCTTCCACCAGAAGGACCCGCAGTTCCACCTCGACGTCTCCTTCTACGCCTTCGACCTGCCCTGGTACCGCTTTTTGCTCGGCTTCGGCTTCGCCGCCGCGATCCTCTCCCTGATCGCCGCCGCGCTCACCCACTACCTGTACGGCGGCCTGAGGATCACCTCCCCGGGCGCGCGCGCCACCGCCGCCGCGACCGGTCATCTGTCGGTGCTGCTCGGTGTCTTCGTCGCGCTGAAGGCCGTCGCGTACTGGCTCGACCGGTACGGCCTCGCGGTCAAGTCCAGCGACTTCAAGGCGACGGACAACTGGACGGGCCTCAGGTACGTCGACGCGAACGCCTATCTGCCGGCGAAGACGATCCTGTTCTGCATCGCCGTCATCTGCGCGCTGCTGTTCTTCGCCACCCTGTGGCGCCGCACCTGGCAGCTGCCCATGATCGGCTTCGGCCTGATGGTGCTCTCGGCGATCCTCATCGGCGGGCTCTACCCGGCGATCGTCCAGAAGTTCCAGGTCCAGCCCAACGAGCAGGCCAAGGAATCGCCGTACGTCCAGAAGAACCTCAAGGCGACCCGTCAGGCGTACGGCATCGACGACACCAAGGTGACCGACTACTCGGGGACGAGCACCACCAAGGACAAGACGAAGCTGCGCGACGGCGTCGACGACGCGGCGAGCATCCGCATCCTGGACCCGAACATCGTCTCGCCCACCTTCCAGCAGCTCCAACAGATCAGGAACTACTACGCGTTCCCGAACAACCTGGACGTCGACCGCTACAGCAAGGACGGCAAGGAGCAGGACACCGTCATCGGTCTGCGCGAGCTGAACCTCAACGGCATTCCGAAGAACAACTGGATCAACGACCACTTCCGCTACACCCACGGCTACGGAGTGGTCGCCGCCAAGGGCACCGAGGTCGAGGACGGCCAGCCCGTCTTCACCGAGTCCGACCTGCCGTCCACGGGCGACCTCGGGAAGTACAAGCAGCAGATCTACTACGGCGAGAAGACCACCACCTACTCGATCGTCGGCGGTCCCCAGCAGGAGATCGACTACTCCGACGACAGCGGTGAGAAGACCACCAGCTACAAGGGCAACAGCGGCGTCAACCTCGCCAACCCGATCAACCGGGCCGCCTACGCGGTCGCGTTCAACGAGCCGCAGATGCTCTACTCCGGGGCGATCGGCAAGGGTTCGCGGATCCTGTACAACCGCACCCCCAAGGAGCGCGTCGAGGCGGTCGCGCCCTGGCTGACCATCGACGGCGACGCCTATCCGGCGGTGGTGCACGGCCGCATCCAGTGGATCGTCGACGCCTACACGACGACGAACGGATACCCGTACGCCTCCCGGACCACCCTCGGCGACACCACCGCCGACTCGCTGACCGCGACCAACACCAACCGCGCGGTGGTGGCCCAGCAGAACCAGGTCAACTACATCCGCAACTCGGTGAAGGCGACCGTCGACGCGTACACCGGTGAGGTCAAGCTCTACCAGTGGGACACCGCGGACCCCGTCCTGAAGACGTGGATGAAGGCGTTCCCGGGAACGGTGAAGCCGAAGCAGGACATCTCGCACGAGCTGCAGGCCCACTTCCGTTACCCGCAGGACCTGTTCAAGGTGCAGCGCGAGCTGCTCAGCCGCTACCACGTGACGGACGCGCAGACCTTCCTCACCGGCAGCGAGGTGTGGCAGGTGCCGGACGACCCGACCAACAAGTCGGGCAACGCGGTGCCGCCGTACTACCTGAGCATGAAGATGCCCGGGCAGTCCTCGCAGGCGTTCTCGCTGACGACGACCTTCACTCCGAACGGACGGGACAACCTCAGTGCGTTCATGGCGGTCGACGCCGATGCGAGCACCAGTGACTACGGCAAGATCAGAATCCTGAAACTGCCGACGAGCACGACCGTCGACGGACCCAAACAGGTACAGAGCAAGTTCAACTCCGAACAGAACATCGCCGCGGCGATCAAGCTCCTCAAGGGCGGCGACTCCGACATCGAGTACGGCAACCTGCTGACGGTGCCGCTCGACGGAGGACTGCTCTACGTGGAGCCGGTCTACGTACGCGGTGGTGGACTCAAGTACCCCCTGCTGCGCAAGGTGTTGGTGACCTACGGAGGCAACACCGCCTTCGAGAACACCCTGGACCAGGCCCTCAACAAGGTCTTCGGAGCGGAGAGTTCGACCACGCCGCCGTCCGACACGGGAACGAACCCACCGCCGACGTCCGGCAACCCGACGGTCCAGCAAGCGCTGAACGACGCCCAGAAGGCCTTCGACGCCGGCCAGGAAGCCCTGAAGAAGGGCGACTGGCAGGCGTACGGCCAGGCGCAGAAGGACCTCCAGGACGCCCTCAAGCGGGCCGAGGACGCGCAGTCCAAGGCCGGCAAGGCGAGTGGCGGCGGCAACAAGAGCAGCAGCAGCCCTGGCCCGAGCAGCAGTCCCAGCCCGAGCGGCAGCTCCGGCAGCGGCTGATCATGCCCGCCCCGCGTCGTGGTACGGTTGCCACACAACGACGCGGGGTGGAGCAGCTCGGTAGCTCGCTGGGCTCATAACCCAGAGGTCGCAGGTTCAAATCCTGTCCCCGCTACTGCAGTCGATGGGGCGGGGGGGGCGAGGTCCCGGGGGGGGGGGGGGTGGGGCGGTGGTGGGCCGGGAGG
>NZ_JBSFJW010000065.1:0-27849 GCF_053598255.1 Streptomyces sp. NPDC001157 | reverse complement strand
TCTGAGCTTTTTCTCGCCCCCGCCGCCCCTCCCCGCCCCGTACCTGGGGGCTGCCGCCCCCAGACCCCCGCTTTCGGCCTGAACGGCCTCGTCCTCAAACGCCGGACGGGCTGAAAGCGGGGGTCCGGGGGCCGGCCCCCGGGTCGGGACGGGAAGGGGCGGAGGGGGCGAGGAAGCCTTCAGGTCCTGCAGGCCCACCACCCGCAGCAGCTGCAGCCGCTCGTACGACTCCGTCCCCGGGCGGGCCGTGTGGATGACGAGATGGTGGTGGTCGTCCTCGTTCAGGAGGATCTCGCAGTCCAGCTCGAGAAGACCGACCAGCGGATGCTGGAACCGTTTCGTCGACCGGCGCCGCACCGCCACCTCGTGCTCGGCCCACAGCCGGGCGAACTCCTCGCTGCCCGCCCGCAGTTCGGCCACCAGCGCGGCCGGTTCCGGGTCGTCGGGCCGCGCCGCGGCCACCGCCCGCAGGTTGGCCACATGGGCCCGGGCGTGCTCCGCCACGTCCTCAGGCGGGAACAGGTCGCGTGCCGTCGGGTCCAGGAAGAAGCGGCGGAGCAGGTTGCGCTCGCGCGGCGGGCGGGCGAACGCGTCGCCGCTCAGCGCCCGCGACATCGCGTTCTGCGCCAGCACCTCGCCGCAGTCGCTCACCACCACCGCCGGTGTGTCGTGCAGCCGGTCCAGGACCAGGAGAAGACCCGGTCGGACATGCGCGCCGGCCGCTCCACGCCGTGGCGGCTCCTCGCCGGCCAGGTGGTACAGGTGGTCCCGTTCGTCGTCCGTCAGGCGCAGCGCGCGGGCCAGTGCCGTCAGCATCTGGCGGGACGGGCGCGGACCCCGGGACTGTTCCAGGCGGGTGTAGTAGTCGACCGACATGCCGGCCAGCTGTGCCACCTCCTCGCGGCGCAGGCCCGGTGTGCGGCGGCGGGCGCCCGGCGCCAGCCCCACGTCGGACGGGGCGAGGCGGCCGCGGCCGCGGCGCAGGAAGTCGGCGAGTTCGGCTCGGTTCACCTCTCCAGCGTGCGGGAGTCCGCCCGGCTTATCCAGGGACTGCCGGTCCCCCGATCGGGAGGTCTCTCCCGCGCCCCGCCCCCTCGTCCAAAGCTGGTCGTCGACGAGAGGAGCAGAACATGCTGACATTGGTGACCGGTACGACGGGACAGGTCGGACGGCGGTTCGTGCCCAGGCTGATCGCCCAGAGCAGGTCAGACGAGAGGGTGCGGGTCCTGGTGCGGGACGAGGCCCGCGGGGAGCCGTATGCCGAGCTGGGTGCCGAGGTCGTGGTCGGGGACCTGCGGGACGCGGAGGCGCTCGGCAAGGCGGTGGCCGGGGTGGACGCCGTCGTCAACGTCGCGGCGGCCTTCCGCGGGGTGCCGGACGAGGAGGCCCGAGCCGTCAACCGGGACGCGGCCGTGGAACTGGGCCGCGCCGCGCTGGCCTCGGGGGTGCGGCGGTTCGTGCAGGTCAGCACGGGCCTGGTGTACGGCACCGGGCGGGGCCGCCCGGTGACCGAGGACGACGAGAGCCGGCCCGGCGGGGCGATGTGGGGCGCCTACCCCGAGTCCAAGGCCGAGGCCGAGCGCCAACTGCTCGCCCTGGAGGGCATGGACATACGCGTCGCCCGCCTCCCCTTCGTCTACGGCGAGGGCGATCCACACCTGGCCCAGTCGCTGATGTGGGCCAAGAACTGGGCGGCCACCCAGCGGCTGCACATGGGCCATCACGCGGACGTCGCCCAGGGCCTGCTGCGCATCCTGCACGCACCGGGCATCGCCGGCCGGATCTACAACATCGCCGACGACACCCCCGTCACGGCGGTCGAACTGCACCAGCTCAACGGGGCCGAGATCCCCGCCGAACTCCAAGACCGTACCGACCCCGACCCATGGCTCGTGATCATGTCCACCGAGCGCATCCGCCGCGAGCTGGGCTACCGGCCGCTGTTCCCGTCGGTGTACGCGGCCCGGGACGCGGGCGCACTCTAGCCAGAACCCAAAACCCAGAACCCAGGGCCTGTCCTAGTCGACGCCCCTGATCCGCTCCACCAGCACCGCCCCCGCCAACCCGATCACCGCTGCCACCAGATACAGCACCCGGTAGCCGCCGAGATACGTCACGATCGGTGCGGCGAGGGCGGGGGCGGCCACCTGAGGCAGGGCGTTGGCCACATTGATGACCCCCAGGTCCTTGCCGCGGTCCAGCGCCTTCGGCAGTACGTCCGTCATCAGCGCGAAGTCGACCGAGGTGAAGACGCCGAAGCCGACCCCGAGCACCGCCGCCGCGACGATCGCGCCCGGCCAGGTCTGCCAGCCGGCCAGCGCCGCCGTCGCCACCGCCATCAGCACACCCGACCAGATCACGAACGGCTTGCGCCGCCCCACCCGGTCCGACCAGACGCCTCCGACCACGACCGTGGCGAGCAGCGTCACCCCGTTCACGGCCGTCAGGATCAGTACGCCCTGGTCGGGGTCGCCGTAGTGGAGGCGGTCACGCAGGTAGTAGAGCAGGTACAGCAGGACCAGCGCGTTGCTGAGGTTGATCAGGAAGCGGGTCAGCCAGGCCCAGCCCAGGTCCGGATACCGGCGCGGGCTCAGCCAGAACCCGCCGACGAAGGACCGCCACGACCACGCGGGCCGGTCCGCCGCCGCCAGCCGCAGGTCCTCGTAGCGCAGGACGTACGGCAGCACGCCCACGACGGTGAACACCGCGCAGGCCGCATATCCGGCCCCGACGCCCCCGGCCGCCGTCGCGAGCCCCGTCCCGCCGACCACCCCGAGGATCTGCGCAACCCCCAACCAGCCGCCCACCGAACCCCGTTGGAACCGCGGCACACGGTCCGGCACCGCAGCCGTCACCGCCGCGAACGCCGCGTTCAGCGTCAGCTGGACCAGACACCAGCCTGCCGCCATGGTCCACACCCCGCCCGCGCCCGCGAGCAGCAGCAACGACAGGGCGCCGCCCGCGGCCCCGGCCACGATCCACGGCGTGCGGCGGCCCCACCGCGCCGTCGTGCGGTCCGACAGCGCGCCGAACAACGGGTTGGCCACCAGGGACACCATGGCACCGGCCCCCGTCACCCACGCCAGCATCGTCTCCTTGGACATGCCGGAGCCGGGCGCGAAGTCCTTCGCCTGGGAGGCCAGCAGGATCTGCAGGGGGCCGTACCAGCCCACCCAGATCGCACCGTTGGCGAGCGAGAGGGCGGCCGTCCAGCCGCGGCCGACCCGTTCGACGGGCTCGGCGAGCGCCTCCGCGGGCCGGGTGGCGGTCATCTCTGCGCCCGCAGCACATCCCGGAACCAGCCGTACGAGGCCTTCGGTGTCCGCTGCTGCGTCTCGAAGTCGACGTGCACAAGACCGAACCGGCGCTCGTACCCCTCCGCCCACTCGAAGTTGTCCAGCAGTGACCACACGAAGTACCCGCGTACGTCCACGCCCGCCTCGACGGCCTTGTGCAGGGCACGCAGGTGGCCGTCCAGATAGGCGATCCGGTCCTGGTCGTCGAGGCCCGGGTACGAGCAGCCGTTCTCCGTGATGACGACCGGCGGGAGGCGGTCGCCGTACCGTTCGCGGAAGCCGGTGAGCAGCTCGGTCAGGCCCTCGGGGACCACGGGCCAGCCGAAGTCCGTCACCGGTACGCCCTCGATCTGCCGTACCGAGAAGGGGAGTTCGGCCGGGATGGTCAGCCCGCCGAACTCGATGTCCTCGCCCTGCGGGGCGCCCACCCGGGTCGGCGCGTAGTAGTTGACGCCGTACCAGTCGAGCGGTTCCGCGATGACCTTCAGGTCGGACTCGACATCGCCCGGCATCAACTCGCCGATGCCTTCCGGGTACTGGCCGAGCAGCAGCGGGTCGGCGAACAGGCGGTTCAGCAGCAGGTCGTAGAAGCCCGCCGCCTCCACGTCCGCGCTCTCCTCGGACGCCGGCCAGGTCGGGCCGTGCGAGTTGGCGATCCCGATGTCCGTGGCGCCGGACGCGCGCAGCGCCCGTACCGCCAGACCGTGGGCCAGCAACTGGTGGTGGGCCACCGGCAGCGCGTCGAAGAGCAACTGCCTGCCGGGCGCGTGGGCGCCCAGCGCGTGGCCCAGCAGCGTGTGTTCGGCGGGCTCGTTGAGGGTGATCCACTTCTTCACCCGGTCGCCCAGCCGCTCGGCGACGACGGACACGTACTCCGCGAAATGCGAAGCCGTGTCCCGCTCCAGCCAGTCCATCCCCAGCGGCAGGTCCCAGTGGAAGAGGGTGGGCACCGGTCGTACGCCCGCGGCCAGCAACTCGTCGACGAGACGGTCGTAGAAGTCGAGGCCGTCCGCCGAGCGCACCCGCGGCCAGGAGACCGAGAAACGGTACGCGTCCACGCCGAGGCCGGCCAGGAGGGCCACGTCCTCGCGATAGCGGTGGTAGTGGTCGCAGGCCACCGCCGCGGTCGAGCCGTCCTTCACCCGTCCCGGCTCGGCCGTGAAGGCGTCCCACACGGACGGCTCGCGCTGATCGGCAGCGCCCTCGATCTGGTGGGCCGAGGTGGACACGCCCCACAGGAAGCCGGCCGGGAAGCGGGGTATCGGGTTGCCTGCATCAGAAGCCATGGGCGGGATCATCCTTACCGGCGGTAAGGGAAGTCAACGCCCAGGCGGGAACTGCCGGTTACGCCCCTTCCTTCAGCACCCTGCTGATCAGTTCGCGCTGCTCGTCCGTGAGCCGGGGATCGGCCGCGTACACCGTCTTCCCGTCCACCGTGATCTCGTAGCTGAAGCCGTCCGGCACCCCGACGGGAGGCGTGCCCCGGCCGGACGCGAGCGCGCGTTCGGCCAGGGCCTGCCACTCCTGGGCGTCGGGCCGGCCCGAGGTGTCCACCTCGGCATGGCGCTCGATGCCCGCGAACCCACCCGTACGCCTCACCTGAATACGCATGGGCCCCTGTCTAGTACGCGGTCACAGGATCCGCACCCCTACCTGTTCCCACGCCTTCTGTACGGCCTGGAGCTCCTCGCCCTCGTTGAAGCGGGCCTTCGCCGCCGCCACCGTGAGCTTCGCGAAGTCGTTGAACAGCGCCTGCGAGGACAGTTCGCCGCCGGTCAGGACGTCGTACCAGATCTGCCCCGCCTTCTCCCAGGCGTGGCCGCCGAGTGCGGAGGCGACCAGGTAGAACGCGTGGTTGGGGATGCCGGAGTTGATGTGGACGCCGCCGTTGTCGCGGCCGGTGCGGACGTAGTCGTCCATGGTCGCGGGCTGCGGGTCCTTGCCGAGCACGTCGTCGTCGTAGGCCGTGCCCGGTTCCTTCATGGAGCGCAGCGCCTTGCCGGTCACGCTCGGGGCGAGCAGGCCCGCGCCGATCAGCCAGTCTGCCTCGGCGGCGGTCTGGCCGAGCGTGTACTGCTTGATGAGCGAGCCGAACACGTCGGACATCGACTCGTTCAGGGCGCCCGGCTGGCCGTAGTACGTGAGGTTCGCGGTGTGCTGGGTGACGCCGTGGGTCAGCTCGTGGCCGATGACGTCGATGGGGATGGTGAAGTCGAGGAAGATCTCGCCGTCACCGTCGCCGAACACCATCTGCTCGCCGTTCCAGAAGGCGTTGTTGTAGTCGTGGTCGAAGTGGACGCTGGCGTCCAGCGGCAGGCCGTCGCCGTCGATCGAGTGGCGCTGGTAGGCCTTGAGATAGAGGTCGAAGGTGGCGCCGAGACCCGCGTAGGCGCGGTTGACCGTGGCGTCCCTGACCGGGTCGGCACCCTCGGCGCGCACCTTCCGGCCGGGCAGGTCGGTCTTGTGCCCGGCGTCGTAGATGGTGCGCAGCGGCTGGTCCGACGGTGCCTTCGCCGCCGGCGCGGCCGCGAGGCCGAACTCGGTCGTCACGCGGCGGCGGCCGCGCAGCTCGCTGTCGCGCATCAGGGTCCGGCGAGCCGGGCCGGAGAGTGCGGGGTCGTCGTTGCGGGCCAGCTTGTCGAGGACATGCGGCGGTACGACGGTGCAGAAGACGGGCTCGAAGCCCCCGTTGGTCTTCGTCATGTGCGGCACCCTTGCACTGAGTCATGCCCGTGTCACTACCCGCAACCATGATTGGTGAAATATGCGGACAGGGAGCGGCACGCTCCGTGACGAAGTGGTATGGCGCACTTTTTGTCCCTTTTATCTTGCGGGTCCCGCATACTGATACGGCGCCCCGCATCCGAAGGGGCTCGGCTAGCATGCTGTGCATCATGCGTTTCGGGCTGCTTCTTCTTAGCTGCCGCGGCGAGGGCCTGTAGTCCAGGTCGACTCCCTCCCCGCGGAGCTTGGCGTTGCGTCGTCGGCCGTCCTTCCGGACACCCTGAGGAGCCCGAGTCATCATGGCGAACCGCCAGCAGCCCAGCAGCATGCCGATCCACAAGTACGGCCGGTACGAGCAGGTCGACATCCCCGACCGGACCTGGCCCGAGCAGCGGATCACCCAGGCCCCCCGTTGGCTGTCGACCGACCTGCGCGACGGCAACCAGTCCCTGATCGACCCGATGTCGCCCGAGCGCAAGCGCCGGATGTTCGACCAGCTGGTCAAGATGGGCTACAAGGAGATCGAGGTCGGCTTCCCCGCCTCCGGCCAGACGGACTTCGATTTCGTACGGTCGATCATCGAGGAGCCCGGGGTCATCCCCGACGACGTCACCATCTCCGTACTGACCCAGGCCCGCGAGGACCTGATCGAGCGGACCGTCGAGTCGCTGAAGGGCGCCAGGCGCGCCAACGTCCACCTGTACAACGCCACCGCGCCGGTCTTCCGCCGGGTCGTGTTCCGTGGCTCCAAGGACCAGATCAAGCAGATCGCCGTCGACGGCACCCGCCTGGTGATGGAGTACGCCGAGAAGCTGCTGGGCCCGGAGACCGAGTTCGGCTACCAGTACAGCCCGGAGATCTTCACCGACACCGAGCTGGACTTCGCGCTGGAGGTCTGCGAGGCGGTCATGGACGTCTGGCAGCCCGGCCCGGGCCGCGAGATCATCCTCAACCTGCCCGCCACCGTGGAGCGTTCGACCCCCTCGACCCACGCCGACCGCTTCGAGTGGATGGGCCGCAACCTGTCCCGCCGCGAGCACGTCTGCCTGTCGATCCACCCGCACAACGACCGCGGCACCGCCGTCGCCGCCGCCGAGCTGGCGCTGATGGCCGGCGCCGACCGCGTCGAGGGCTGTCTGTTCGGGCAGGGCGAGCGCACCGGCAACGTCGACCTGGTCACCCTGGGCATGAACCTGTTCTCGCAGGGCGTCGACCCGCAGATCGACTTCTCCGACATCGACGAGATCCGTCGCGTGTGGGAGTACTGCAACCAGATGGAGGTCCACCCGCGCCACCCGTACGTGGGCGACCTGGTCTACACGTCCTTCTCCGGCTCCCACCAGGACGCCATCAAGAAGGGCTTCGATGCGATGGAGGCCGACGCGGCCGCCAAGGGCGTCACCGTCGACGACATCGAGTGGGCGGTCCCGTACCTGCCGATCGACCCGAAGGACGTCGGTCGCTCCTACGAGGCCGTCATCCGCGTCAACTCGCAGTCCGGCAAGGGCGGTATCGCCTACGTCCTGAAGAACGACCACAAGCTGGACCTGCCCCGCCGGATGCAGATCGAGTTCTCGAAGATCATCCAGGCGAAGACGGACGCCGAGGGCGGCGAGGTCACCGGCGGCGACATCTGGGCCGTCTTCCAGGACGAGTACCTGCCGAACCCCGAGAACCCGTGGGGCCGTATTCAGGTCAAGAACGGTCAGTCGACCACCGACACCGACGGCGTGGACACGCTGCGGGTCGAGGCGACGGTCGACGGCGAGGACACGGTCCTGACCGGTACCGGCAACGGTCCGATCTCGGCCTTCTTCGACGCGCTGCAGAAGGTGGGTGTGGACGCCCGTCTGCTGGACTACCAGGAGCACACGATGAGCGAGGGCGCCTCCGCGCAGGCCGCCTCCTACATCGAATGCGCGATCGACGACAAGGTCCTGTGGGGAATCGGCATCGACGCGAACACGACGCGTGCGTCGCTGAAGGCGGTTGTCTCAGCGGTGAACCGCGCGGCCCGCTGACCCGTCTGACCGGGCATTTCGGGGCCCTGATCGTCGTATACGGCGATCAGGGCCCCGTCGATTGTCGGCCATCTGTTCGTGGGGGTCACGGAAAGGTCTCGTCCAGGGTGCTGACTACGCCTCGCCGATGTGGCTAACATCACGGGCACCGCTGCGATGTTGCCGCGGTGTTAAGGAGGTGCGACGTGCTGCCAGTACGGGGACGAAGCGGCCGAGCCGCCAGGCCTGCGCGCCTCCTGGGGACCCGCACAGCGTGGACACCCGTCGGGGACGGCGAGTTCTTCTGCCCGGCCTGTGGGGGCGACCGCAACTACCAGCGGCTGACCGGCCACCGCCGCTTCATCCTGCTCGGGGTGCCCGTGCTGCCGCGCGGCGAGACCGCGCCGGTCGTCGAATGCGCCGCCTGCCGCCGCCACTTCGGCACGGACGTCCTCGACCACCCCACCACCACCCGCTTCTCGGCGATGCTCCGTGACGCCGTCCACACCGTCGCGCTCGCGGTACTGGCCGCGGGCGGCACCTGTTCCCGCACGGCTCTTGAGGCCGCCGCGAGCACGGTCCGCGCGGCCGGCTTCGACGACTGCACCGAGGACCAGCTGAACGCGCTCGTCGAGGCGCTCGCCGCCGACACCGGCCGGGTCTACGGCCAGTCCTGCGGCGCCGGACTCGCCATAGAGCTGCACGAGGCCCTGGACCCGCTGGCCCCGCACCTCGCCCCGATCGGCCGCGAGTCGATCCTGCTGCAGGGCGCCCGCATCGCCCTCGCCGACGGCCCCTACACCCCCGCCGAACGCGATGTCCTGGCCACGGTGGGCGCGGCACTGACCATCTGCTCGGACGACGTGACCCGGCTGCTGGCGGCGGCGCGCACGCCGTCGTAGGCCCGGGCGTCGCGGCCTTCGTCGAACCGTGCGCCGCTCACGGCGACCAGCAGGACAACCATGCCGGTCAGCACCTGCACATAGGTGCTGACGACGGCGCGGAGCCGAAACAGCAGTGCGGCGGTCAGCAGGATGACGCCGCCCGCGATCCCCACGTACAGCCAGTCGGGGGTCAGATCGACGCGGGAGTTGTCCGCGCCGGGATCGAACGGCTGCCAGCCGCTGTGGTCGATGCCGATCAGGAGGGCCACCACGGCCCCGACGGCATCGAGGACGAGCAGCCCGACGGCCAGGGCGATGTCCCCGGCGACGGGCAGCCACTCGCGTCGGGCCGACGGGGGCGGCACATTGCCGCCGCGGAACTGCGGTAAGCCGGAGGGCCCGGAGGCGGGGTCGGTCATGGGCACCAGCCTCCTTCGAAGGCAGGGCCGGGGCCTGAGTACAGGTACTCACTACGACGCAGTACTCCCCGGGGAGTAATCCCGTCGCCCTGCCACCCCCGGCAGTACCCCTGAACTCGCCCTCACGCCCGACGAACCGCCTCCCGTCCGCCGGGAGTCTGGAAGCGACCCAGACATCCCGACCGGAGGGGGCCCGTTCATGGGGGCCGTAAGGACAGGAACACGTAGACGGCGTGCCGTGCCCTGGGCGGTGCTCGGGCTGTGGCTGGCCGCGCTCGTGCTCGCCGGACCGTTCGCCGGGAAGTTCTCCGACATCCAGCAGAACCGGTCCGTGGACTACCTGCCCGACAGTGCCGACTCCACCCAAGTGGCCCGTATCCAGGACCAGTTGCCGGGCGGCCAGGCCACCGACCTGGTGCTCGTCTACCACCGCGACGGCGGCCTCACCCCCGCCGACCGGGAGAAGGCGGGTGCCCAGGTCGCCGAGATCGGGACCACATACCAGCTCACCGGCACTCCCAAGGCGGTCCCGTCCCGTGACGGCACCACCCTCATGTACCCGCTCTCCAGCACCCGGCCCGGCCAGGACGACAAGGCGCGGGACGCCTTCGTGGACGGTGTGCGAGCGCTCGCGAACGGCGGGGCGGGGCTCAGCGTGGAGGTCGGCGGACCGGGCGGCCTCCAGACCGACATGAGCAAGGTGTTCGGCTCCATCGACGGCACCCTCCTCTACGCCACCCTCGGCGTCGTCACCGCCCTGCTCGTCCTCATCTACCGCAGCCCCTTCCTGTGGCTGGTGCCGCTCACCGTCGCCGGGGTCGCCGCGGGCATGGCGATGGCTGCCGCGTACGGCCTGCACGCGGCGTTCGGCGTCACCGTCACCGGCCAGAGCGGCGGCGTGATGACGGTCCTCGTGCTCGGCGCGGGCACCGACTACGCCCTGCTGCTCATCTCCCGGTACCGGGAGGAGCTGCGACGCCACGAGCGCCCGTACGACGCCATGAGCGCCGCCCTGCGCGGCTGCGGCCCCGCGGTCCTCGCCTCCTCGGGCACCGTCGCGGCCGGCCTGCTGTGCCTGCTCGCCGCCGACCTCAACAGCAGCCGCGGCATGGGCCCGGTCGGCATGGTGGGCGTGCTCGCCGCACTCGTCGCGATGATCACCCTGCTGCCCGCCCTGCTGGTCCTCCTCGGCCGCCGGGTCTTCTGGCCGCTGATCCCGGCCTTCGGCAGCGAGGCCAGGGCCCGCCGGTCGCTGTTCGCGGCGATGGGCAACTCGGCCACGCGCCGCCCGGCCGTCGTACTCGCCGGAGGTGCCGTACTCCTCGGCGCGCTCGCACTGGGCGCCCTCGATCTCCCCGGCACCCTCAAGCAGGAGGACTCCTTCACCCGGCAGCCCGAGTCGATCTCCGCCGCCCAGACCCTGGCCCGCGCCCATCCCGGGCACAGCAGCCAGCCCATCACCGTCATCGCCCCCACCGCCAGGGCCGACGCCGTCCTGGCCAAGGCCCGCACCACCGAGGGCGTCGCCCAGGCGGCGACCGGCCGCACCGGCTCCGGCTGGACGGAGATCTCCGTCTATGCCACCGCGGCCCCGGAGTCGAAGGGGGAGACCCGCACCATCGAGGCCCTGCGCGCCGGGCTCGACGACACCTACGGCACCTACGTCGGCGGGCCCAGCGCCCAGCAACTCGACCTGACCGACAGTCAGGCCCGGGACCGCGAGGTCGTCGTGCCGCTGGTTCTCGCCGCCGTGTTCGTGATCCTCGTGGGCCTGCTGCGCAGTCTGATCGCACCGCTGATGCTGCTCGTCGCGGTGGTCGCGGTGTGGGGCGCGGCGCTCGGGATCGGCGGGCTGGTGTTCGGGCCGGTACTGGGCTTCGCCGGCACGGACTCGGGGCTGGGGCTGTTGTCCTTCGTCTTCCTGGTCGCCCTCGGCGTCGACTACGGCATCTTCCTGATGCACCGCATGCGCGAGGAGTCCGTCGCGGGCGCCGAGCCCGAGGCGGCGGCGCTCACCGCCCTGCGCACCACGGGCGGCGTCATCGCCTCCGCGGGAGTCGTACTCGCCGCCACCTTCGCGGTGCTCACCACGCTGCCGCTGGTGGGGTTGGTCGAGCTCGGGTTCGTGATCGCGGTGGGCGTACTGCTGGACACGTTCCTGGTACGGACGTACTTGGTGACTACGGCGAGCGTGCTGCTCAAGCGCCGGGTCTGGTGGCCCGGGCGGCTGGCGCGGGCGTCGGAGCCGGTGCGGACCGAGCGGCAGCCTGAGCCCGTGTGAAGTGCGGAGAATGAACCCGTGCAGGAAACAACGACAGTGACGCGACCGCGTATGGGTGAGCGGGTCATGGCGGTGGTCAACCGCGACCCCCGCACCGCCCCGCACGGCACGCGCAACGACGCGATCCTCGCCGCGGTCCTGGCCGCGGCGGGGGTGTGCCTGGCGCTGTTCACGGCCCGGCAGGACCGCCCCGACGCGCTCGGCTGGACGCTGCTGCTGGCCGCGTACGTACCGATCGTCTGGCGGCGCCGCCACCCGCTGCTCGTCCTGGCCGCGGTGGTGGCGCTCGTCGCGCCGTACCACGCGCTGGACAACAACCACGGCGCGCCCGTGCCCGCCACCTGCGTCGCGCTGTACACGGTCGCCGTCACCGGCCGCCCGCTGCGGACCGTGCTGACCGCCGTCGCCGTCCTCGGCGTCACGGTGACCGTGATGTTCGCCGTCGACTACCACCAGGCCCTCGAACTCCTCCGCGTCTCCGGCTGGGTGATCGCCACACTGTTCTGCGGCGTCGACGTCCGCTACTACCGGCAGTACGTGGCCGCGATCGTCGAACGCGCCGAACGCGCCGAACGCACCCGCGAGGAGGAGGCCCGGCGCCGGGTCGCCGAGGAACGCCTGCGCATCGCCCGTGACCTGCACGACCTGCTCGCCCACACCATCACCCTCGTCGGCGTCCAGACCTCGGTCGCCGCGCACGTCCTGGCCGCCGACCCCGAACGCCTGGACCGGGAGACGATGGCGAAGGCCCTGGACGACATCGCGGAGACCTGCCGGACGGCGCGGGGAGAGGTGCGGACGACGCTGGAGGTGCTCCGCGAGAACGACTCCGCGGACGGCCGCGGCCCCCTCCCCGGCCTCGACGGCCTGCCCGACCTGGTGGAGACGGCACGGCTCGCGGGCGCGCGCGTCGAGCAGACGGTACGGGTACGGCAGGCCCCGCCCGCCGTCGGCGCCGCCGCCTACCGCATCGTGCAGGAGGCGCTGACCAACGCGGTACGGCATGCCGGCCCCGAACCGGCCGTACGCGTCGACCTGTACGACGACGAGGGCGCCCTGCACCTGTCCGTCACCGACGACGGCACCGGACCCGTCCCCGGCGGCACACCCGGCTTCGGGCTCATCGGCATGCGGGAGCGGGCCCGCAGCGTGGGCGGCACACTCGACGCCGGGCCGCGCACGGCGGGCGGTTTCGAGGTGACGGCCGTACTGCCACTCACGATCACGGGGGAGAGCAACGCATGACCATCCGCGTACTGCTGGCAGACGACCAGACCCTGGTACGGGCCGCGTTCGCCATGCTCGTCGAGTCGGCGCGGGACATGGAGGTCGTCGGACAGGCGGGCACCGGCCGGGAGACGGTGGAACTGGTCCGCGCCGCCTGTCCCGACCTGGTCGTGATGGACATCCGCATGCCGGACCTGGACGGCATCGAGGCGACCCGGCTGATCGCCGCCGACGAGGACCTGACGGGCGTACGGGTCCTGGTCCTCACCACCTACGACACCGACGAGAACATCGTGGAGGCGCTGCGGGCGGGGGCCTCCGGATTCCTGGTGAAGGACACCCGTCCGGCTGAACTCCTCGACGCGATCCGCACGGTGGCCGCCGGGGAGGCGCTGCTGTCACCGGGACCGACGGCACGGCTGATCGAGCGGTTCCTGCGCAGCCCGTCGGCACCCGCGACGGGCGGGCCGGAATGCCTCTCCGACCGGGAGCGGGAGGTGCTGACCCTGCTGGCGCGCGGGCTCAACAACACCGAGATCGGCGGGGCGTTGGGGCTGAGCCCGCTGACGGCGAAGACCCATGTCAGCCGGATCATGGGGAAGCTGGGGGCGCGGGACAGGGCGCAGTTGGTCATCGTGGCCTACGAGTCGGGACTGGTCACTCCGGGCACCATCTGACGGTGACTTTCCTGAGCCGCACCCTCCTCGCAGCCACCGCGCTCCTCACCCCGCTCACGGCCCTCACGCCGGCCCACGCGTCCACCGGCTGCACGTCCTCCGTCCCGTTCGTCTCGGGTGAGGGCGGCTACGACACCTACCGCATCCCGGCGACGGTCACCACCGGCCGCGGCACGGTGCTCGCCTTCGCCGAGGGCCGCCTGGGCGGTGCCGGGGACACCGGGAACATCGACGTCGTCCTCAGACGCTCTCGCGACGGGGGCTGCACCTGGGGCCCGCTGCACGTCGTGGCCGCGGGGAACGGGGACACCCGGGGCAACCCGGCCCCCGTCGTCGACCCGCGCACCGGCGCGGTCGTCCTGCTGACCTCCTACAACAGCGGCGCCGTCACCGAGGCACAGATAATGCGCGGCGAGGTCACACCCCAGCAGAGCCGACGGGTGTTCGTGCAGCGCAGCCAGGACGACGGGCGCTCCTTCACGCCGCCGCGGGACATCACGGACGAGGTGAAGCCGGCGGGCTGGCGCTGGTACGCGACCGGGCCGGGCCACGCGGTCGCACTGACCCGCGGCCCGCACGCCGGCCGTCTGGTCGTCCCCGCCAACCACTCCGTGGCCCCGCCCGCCGGTTCGCCCGCCACGGGCCAGGAGGCCGGCTACTACGGCGCGCACGCCCTCTACAGCGACGACGGGGGGCGCAACTGGCGGCTGGGCTTCGTGGACGCCTCCTACGACGGTGTGGACAACGCGAACGAATCCGCTGCCGCTCAACTTCCCGACGGGAGGCTGTACTTCAGTGCGCGGAACCAGAACGGGACGAGTGGCGGCAACCGGCTCGATGCGTACTCCGGTGACGGCGGGGAGTCCCTGGAACGCCCGTATGCGGTGCAGCCGACATTGAACGACGTTCCGGTCGTCCAGGGGAGCGTGCTCCAACTCGTCGGCCGCAAGGCGCCGTTGCTGTTTTCGGGGCCGTCCGTGCCGACCGCGCGGGTGGCGATGGCGATCTGGCGGAGTGGCGACGGCGGGGAGACGTTCACGAAGGTGCTGACGGTGTCGGCGTATCGGGCCGCATACTCCGACCTGGTGCAGGTCGACCGGGGCACGGTGGGGCTGCTGTACGAGACGGGGGTGTCGGGGCCGTACGAGAGGATCGAGTTCCGCAGGGTGCCGGTGTCCGAACTGGGTTGACTTGCTCCTTGCCCTGATGGGCGAGGATTCTGGCCTTCTCGATCGTTGCTGTGCCGCTACGCGGCACTGGGTTCGGTCGGGAGTCCGTGGCTTCCTGTTTCTTCGCGCTGTGCCGAGATTGCTCCTGGTCTTACCGGCGCTCCGCAGGCTGATACCGCCAGTCCGGCGGCCGTCTTCACGTTGATCGCGGCATTGGTGTCCCGGTCGTGGACGGTGCCGCAGGCGGTACAGGTCCATTCTCGGACGTTCAGGGGTTTGGGTCCGTCGACGGCGCCGCAGGTGGAGCAGGTCTGGGAGGTAGGTGTGAAGCGGCCGATCTTGACCAGCGTGCGGCCGTACCGTTCCGCTTTGTACTCCAGCATGCTGACGAACTGTGCCCATCCGGCGTCGTGCACGGACTTGGCCAGCTTCGTGCGCGCGAGTCCTTTCACCGCCAGGTCCTCCACGGCGATCCCTTGGTTCTCGGAGATCAGTTTCGTGGAGAGCTGGTGGTGGAACTCGCGGCGTGCATCGGCAACCGCGGCGTGGGTGCGGGCGACTTTGAGGCGGGCCTTGGCCCGGTTCTTTGACCCCTTCTGCTTGCGGGACAGTTCCTTCTGGGCCTTCTTCAGTTTCTTCTCCGCGCGCCGAAGGAACCGCGGGGAGTCGATCTTCGTGCCGTCGGAGAGCACCGCGAAGTGAGTGAGGCCGAGATCGATGCCGATGGTGCGGTCGGTCTCTGGCATCCGAGTCGCGTCGGCGGCGGGGTCGGTGTCGAGGACGAAGGAGGCGAAGAACCTGCCGGCCGCGTCCTTGATGACGGTGACGGAAGTGGGGGCGGCGGGCAGGGTACGGGACCATTTCACCTTCACCGCGCCGATCTTCGGCAGGTTCAGACGGCCGCTGCCGGTGATGTTCCAGCGGGCGTTGGCGGTGAAACGGATCGACTGCCGGGCGTCCTTACGGGACTTGAACCGGGGCGCTCCCACCTTCGGTCCCTTACGGGTGCCCTTGAGGCAGGCGAAGTAGTTGCGATACGCCCTCTCGGCATCGCGCAGGGACTGCTGGAGCAGCACTGCGGAGACCTCGCCGAGCCAGGACCGCTCCGGCGTCTGCTTGGCCTCGGTGATTAGCTTCCGGGACAGCTGACCCGCCGTCGGGAACGGCTGCCCGGCCTTATGGGCGTCTTCACGGGCGCGCACGGCGTCGTTGAACACGACGCGGGCACACCCGAACGCCCTGGCCAGCGCGGCCTGCTGAGCGGTATCGGGGTACAACCTGAAGGCGTACCGGAGCTGCATGACGATCACACTAGGCAAGTCGAATCCGCGTCGTAACCGGGAACATGTGAACGATCCGTCACCGTCGCGAAGCAGGATCCGGCTCCGCCGGAACACCACCGCGACGCTCCGCGTCGCGGCACCAAGTTTCGCTTCACCCTTGGCCTGAAGGCCGGACCGCTGCGAATGCCCGGTGGCGGCTTTCAAGACCGTTCCCTTAGACCGCTCGGGCCCCCCACCCCGCTGCCGCCCACCAGGGGCGGAGCGGGTACAGCGCACCGGGCTCGGGCTTCGCGTGGGGTCTGTGGTCCACACGGGGGCCACTGGCCCTATGTCCCGTGTCACGGAACTTTGACCGCGTGCCGTCGAACTTTGACGAACGCGGTTCGTGTCATCGAAATGTGATCGCGCAGGACGGAGGATCGGGCGGGTGTCAGCCCAGGGCTGCATCGAAGATCGCGCGGTTGGTCGAGGTGTAAGCGTGCTCTCGCTCGGACCACTGGATTCGCCCGGTGATCTCGTGGTCGTCGGCAACGCGCGGGGCCGGGCGGGCGAGGTGGCTGCGCCACCACTGAGCGTTGCGGATCTGGCGGTCGAGCGCGGCATCGATGAGGCTGGAGCGGGTGGTGGAGTCGAGCCCGTACGCGTCGGCGAGGATGCGGAGCTGTGCGGCCTGGACGGTGGCGGGTGCAGCGTCGGGTTTGGAGGAGATGCACCAGGTCCACGCCATGTACCCGAGGTCTTCGAGGGCATTGCCGGGGGCGGCGGTGTCGAAGTCGATGAAGGCGACCGGGACGTCGTCTGCGAAGACTGTGTTGTTCGGCCCCGGGTCGTGGTGGCAGACCACGGGATGCCGACCGGCCAGGTGGCTGCCGCGGGTGGCGTCGTGGAAGGCGCGAAGCAGAAAGCCGGCGGCAGCCACCTGGGGATCGGTCCAGCGCTGGAAGCGGGCGGGCACGCGGCCAGGAAGGTAGCTGAGGATCTCGCGGCCGGCCATGTCGAACCCGAGGTGCCGCGGAGCGCCGTTGAAGCCCTGCCGTCGAAGGACATCGAGCAGTTCGGCGACGAACGGGGACGATGCGGTGGCCGGCCGACGGACAGTGTTCCCGACCCTGACCACGCCCGTGGTGATGCGCCCGCCGAACAGCGGCACTTCGTTGTCCATGGCTACACCCTCCGCGCGCGGCCCATCGGTCAAACTTCAGTGGCAGACGGTCAAGGTTCGGTGGCACAGGACACCCTATTTCCGCTCACAGACCTGCGACCTTCTGATCCGTCGGATCGGGCAGCATGGCCTGAGGCCGGCCAACGGCCTCAGGCTTCGAACGCCCAGGTTGGTGATCGTGCGCGTCTATGTGCCGCCGTTGCTGTCAGAGCGGCCGTCACCTCCGAGCGATGGCGCAGCAGCGATTCGACCTGGCCGCGAGCATCAGGCGCAGACTCGCAGCGAGTAGGACGAGTCGGATACGGACTTCCGTCGCACCAGACCAACCCGCCCTCCTACTTCCGCCCCAGCCTTGCCGTCCCGAATCGCATGCAGAGCAGTCAACCGCTTGACTCCGAGTTGGGAGCACGTCACAACCGGTCCGCTCCGACCGCCCAGACGGGCTTGCCCCCCCACGCGCTGACGCGGTCTACGAGCTCAGCCGAGATAGGGCCGATCACGGTGCTCCAGGAAGTGACGGATCCGCAGCCGTTGCGTGTGGTGCATCGGCAGTTGGGCAATGTCTGCCGGCGGGACGAACCGCAGCTCCGTGGACTCGTCCGAGATCATGAGTCGGCCGCCGACCACCCGGGCGGTGAAGCAGACGTTGAACTGCCTGCGCACCTCACCATCCGAGTAGGCGATGATGTGGCGAGGGTCGGTGTACGTGCCCACGAGCCCGGTGATCTCCACGTCCAGACCCGTCTCCTCCTTCACCTCGCGGACGGCCGTTCCCGGGAGGGAGTCGGTCATCTCCATGCCGCCACCAGGCAGCGCCCAGAGATCGTTGTCCCGGCGGCGCTGAAGGAGCACGCGCCCCTCGTCGTCGGTGACCACAGCGGACGCAGCGACCACCAAGCTGTTCGGCTTTGGTGCCGCTGGGTCGTCGTAGTACTCGGTCCGTGCCATGGTCACCCTTCTGTCACCGGCGTCGCGGTCTCCCACACCGAGTCGAAACTGCTGGCGTAGGTTTCGAACATGCCGCCCTCTCCGGCATTGACCATCGCCTGGTCGTCGGCACGATAGATCGAGTTGTAGAGCGTCGTGGCGTGGGTCCGCACCTTGATGCCGGACACCTCGGCAAGTGGGCGATAGTGCATGAGGGCAAGCCGGCAACGGGACTCGATCCCGTGACCGAACTTCTCTCCCGTGCCGCGCTGTTGGACATCCGCGCCGTCCGGATCGCCGATCGCGATACGGACCGCACACCCGTCGGCCGTGCCAGAGGACCGACCCGCCATCTACGAGGTGGGCAAAGCCCTGAGCTGAATACGAAGGGCCGGTACATCGACGCCGCTCGTACGACTGCACCCGACAAAGGAAGATCGGACCAGCCCTCGGCCTGGACGGCCTTTCCGGTGGTCCGGTCGCGGAAGCCGTGATCACTACCCCGTTGCCGATGGCACCGGGGTAGTGGGCGTGCCCGAATGTGGGTGGGAACGGGGCTGACACGTACAGGCGTTCTGCGGCTGCCTCTGCTTCGGTCGAGCAGTCCTACCTCCTACAACAGCCCCGCCGTCGCCAGGAACTTGCCGACCTGCTCCACCTCGTCAGGAGACAACGGCACCTGCGGCTCCGCAGTCGCCGCACAGCCGATCACGCCCCGAAGGTGCAGCGCGGCCTTGAACGCCCCGAGGGCCGAGGAACTGCCGCCCATTCGCGCCGCGTCCCCGACCCGCACCATCCCGAACAGCGCACACAACCGCTCCTGTTCGGCCCGAGCCCGCTCCCAGTCCCCGGTGCGGCACAGCCCGTCGAGGCGGACGTAACCGTGAGGATCGACATTGGCGAGCCCGGGTACAGCCCCGTCCGCCCCCATCGCAAGTGCCGCGTCGACGAGCAGTTCCGAGCCGGTGAGGACACTGAAGCCGGTGATGTCGGACCGGGTGCGCGCGCCGCCGACGACCTCGCGGAAGCCGGCCAGATCACCGCTTGAGTCCTTGAGCCCCGCCAGCACGCCCTCGGCGGCCAGTTCGAGGACGACGTCCGCGGGCAGTTTCGAGTGCACGGCGGCCGGGATGTCGTACGCGACCACCGGTACCGGCGACGCGGCCGCGATCAGGTGGTAGTGGCGCGCGATCTCTGCGGGGTGCGTCCCCGCGTAGAACGGCGCCGTCACCACTACCGCATCCGCCCCCGCAGCCGTCACCGCCGCAACATGATCCAGCACCCTCGGCGTCGTCATGTCGATCGCCCCGGCCAGGACGGGCAGTTGACCGGCCACATGAGCCACCACCGACTCCACCACCAGCCTGCGCTGCGCGTCCCGCAGATACGCCGCCTCCGACGACGACCCCAGCACGAACAGCCCGTGCACCCCGGCCCCCACCAGATGGTCGACCAGCCTGAGCAGTGAGGGGACGTCCACCTCGCGGTCCGGTGTCAGGGGCGTGCAGACGGGCGGGACGACACCGGTCAGCGGGGCGGGGAGGGTCATGAGGGCTCCGTGGGGTGGTTCTGGTGTACCAGGTCCTGGGTCGGCTGGTTCTCCTCCACAGGATGGTGACAGCGGAAGCGGTGTCCTGCGGAGGACGCGGCCGAGAAGTCCGGCATTTCCCCCGCGCACACCTCGTCCGCCTTCCAGCACCGCGTGCGGAACGGGCAGCCGCTCGGCGGGCGCGTCGCCGACGGGACCGGGCCGGTGAGGGGGATGGGGTCGATGGGGTTCAGGAGGCCGGGGGTCGCCGAGAACAGGGCACGGGTGTACGGGTGCCTGGCCCGGTCCGTGACCTCCGCGGCCGGGGACTCCTCGACGATCCGGCCGAGGTACATGGTGATCACGCGGTCGCTCATCCGCCGTACCGTCTGGATGTCGTGCGAGACGAAGACCAGGGCCAGGTTCAGGCGCTCCTTCAGGTCCAGGAGCAGGTTCAGGATCTGGGCGCGGACCGAGACGTCCAGTGCGCTCGTCGGTTCGTCCGCCACCACCAGGTGGGGGCTGAGGGCCAGCGCCCGTGCGATCGCCACTCGTTGGCGCTGGCCGCCCGACAGTTGGCCGGGCAGCGCGTCGGCAAGGGCCCGGGGGAGGCCGACCAGTGACATCAACTCCCGTACGCGGTCGTCGCGTCGGCGCTTCGTGCCGCGCTCGTGCACGTCCAGCGGGTCCCGCAGGATCTGCCGCACCGGCAGGCGGCGGTTCAGAGCCGTCGACGGGTCCTGGAAGATCATCCCGGTGCTGCCGCCGACGGCCGCCCTGCGTTCGGCCGGCCGCATCGACCACAGGTCGCGGCCCTGGAAGGACACCGTGCCGGAGGTCGGCCGCACCACCCCGACCAGCACCTTCGCCAGCGTCGACTTGCCGCACCCCGACTCGCCGACGACGCCGACCGTCTCGCCGGGTGCGACCGTGAGATCGGCGCCGGTCAGGGCGTAGACCCGGTCCCGGGTGAACAGGCCCCCGCTGCGGGCCTTGTGGACGACATGCGCGTCGGACAGCTCGACGATCGGGTTCACAGGGTTCACAGGGTTCACTGAACGGCCTCCGGCTCCGACGTCACGAGTTCGACCGCCGGGTGGTGGCAGGCCGCCGTGTGGGTCGGTGTGCCGAGCAGGCCGGGCGGGGTGGTGCGGCAGATGTCGGTGGCGAGTGGGCAGCGGTCTGCGAAACGGCAGCCCGCCGGGAAGTCCGCGGGGGACGGGACCACGCCCCTGATCTGTGTCATGCGTTCGGCCGCCGACTCCAGGGACAGCACGCTGCCGAGCAGGCCGCGCGTGTAGTGGTGGGCCGGCGCCTCCACCAGATCGGCGGTGACGCCCGTCTCCACGATCTGGCCGCCGTACATCACCACCACCCGGTCGGTGACGTCCGCGACCAGCGCCAGATCGTGCGAGACCAGGATCAGCGCGAAGCCCAGCTCCTCGCGCAGCCGCAGCAGCAGCTCCATGACCTGTGCCTGGACCGTCACGTCCAGCGCCGTCGTCGGTTCGTCGGCGACGATCAGCTTCGGGTCGCGGGACAGGGCCATGGCGATCAGGACGCGTTGGCGCTGGCCGCCGGAGAGCTCGTGCGGATAGCTGCGCAGGGTGCGGTCGGGGTCGAGGCCGACCATCGCCAGCAGCTCGCCGGGGGTGCGGCGGCCTCCACGCCGCACGACCTGTTTGAGCTGCGCACGGATCGTCATCGCGGGGTTGAGGGACGACAGTGCGTCCTGGTAGATCATCGCCATCTCGTGCCCGAGGAGGCGACGCCGCTCCTTCATGGGCAGGGCAGGCAACTCCCGTTGCCTGAAGCGTACTTGGCCTCGGACGCGGGCGCCCTTCGGCTCCAGGCCCATGACGGCGAGCGCGGTCAGCGACTTTCCGCAGCCCGACTCGCCCACCAGGCCCAGCACTTCACCGGCGTGCACTTCGAAGCTGATGCCGTCGACGATGTCGACCCCGCCATGTCGCCCTTCGAAGCCAATGGCAAGGTTCTCAACTGCTAGAACGGCCGGTCCGGCAGCGCCCCGAAGGGGCGCGGGGCTGTATTGAATCTGCGGCTTCCGCCGCGCGGGCGCGACCAGCCCCGACGACGCCGCACTCGCCCGACGGCCAGTCGTGGCACCCCTCTCGGCGTGCCGACCCCGCAGCCGCTGCGCCGCGGCCGCCAGGCCAGGCAGTTGGAACACCTCCCCGCTGCCCGGCTCCGGATCCTCCAGCCGGTCGCGGTCCCCGCGTACGTCGACCTCCCGCGCCGGCGGAGCCGCCCACGCATCCGACACCCCCTCCGACAGAACGTTCAACGACAGCACGGTCACCAACATCAGCAGCCCCGGGAAGACAGTCGCCCACCACCCCCCGGTCAGCACCATGTCCTTGCCGTCGGCGATGACGCTGCCCCAGGACGGGTCCGGAGGACGCACCCCCGCGCCGATGAAGGACAGCGAGGCCTCGAAGACGATGGCCTCTGCGACCTGCACCGTGCAGAACACCAGCACCGGAGCGGCACAGTTGACGGCAACATGGCGAAGCACGATGTGCGGCGTCCGCGCGCCGATCACCCGTTCCGCCGTCACATAGTCCTCGCCGTACTGGTCGAGGACGTTCGCCCGTACGACCCTTGCCACCGGCGGCATGAACAGGAACGCGATCGCGCAGATCAGCACGGTGATCCCACCGCCGAACACGGCGACCAGGACCGCCGCGAGCGCGATGCCGGGGAAGGCCATCACCACGTCCAGACAGCGCATCAGCGTCTCGTCGACCCCCTTGCGGGAGGTCGCGGCGGCCGCACCGACCACCGCTCCCACCACCAGCGCGAGGCCCGTCGCGCCGAGGCCGATCGCCAGGGACCAACGGGCGCCGTACATCAGCCGGCTGAGGATGTCCCGGCCGAGGCTGTCCTGGCCCATCCAGTGCTCGGCGGACGGATGCCCGGTGCCGTCGACCGGCGGCTGCTGGTCGAGCGGGTCGTCCGGCGCGAGCAGGGGTGCCAGCAGAGCCGCCAGGACCACGACGGCCAGGAAGCAGACGGCGACCTTCGACAGCGGCGGCAGCCGGCGCCAGCCGCGCAGGCGGAGGCCGGGCCGGGACAGTGCCTGGGTGAGGCTCTTGCGCGTGAACTGCGGGAACTGCGGGAACTGGGAGGTCATGCGGTCGTGTCCCTCAGTCGCGGGTTGACCAGCAGGTAGAGGATGTCGATGACGAGGTTGACGACCACGAAGCCGGTCGCGGTGGTCAGCACGACGCCCTGCACGACGGCCGGGTCGCCGTTCTTCACGGCGTCGATCATCAGCTTGCCCATGCCGGGGAGCGAGAAGATCGTCTCGATGACGACCGCACCGCCGAGCAGATAACCGACGCGCAGGCCCAGCACGGTGAGCGGGTTGATGAGGGCGTTGCGCAGGACGTTGCGGCCCACCACCACGCGGGGTGGCAGGCCGCTGCCGATCGCCGTGCGGACGTAGTCCTTGTCCAGCTCTTCGACCACCGACGTCCGGACGATCCGGGTGAGTTGCGCCGCCACCGGCAGCGACAGCGCGAGAGCGGGCAGGGTCATGGTCCCCAGCCAGCCGGTGAAGGAGTCGGCGGGGTTGATGTAGCCGCCGGTCGGGAACCAGCCCTGGTCGACCGCCAGGTACTGGATCATCAGCAGCGCCAGCCAGAAGCCCGGGGCCGCGACGCCGGTGAGGGAGACGACGCGGATGATCTGGTCGGGCAGCCGGTCCCGGTAGATGGCTGCCGTCACCCCGCCGGCCAGGGACAGCACCACCGCGATGCCGAGGCCCAGGAAGGTGAGCTGGAGGGTCAGCGGCAGCGCGGTGGTGACCTGGTCGACGACGGGCGCGCGGGTCAGGGCGCTGGTGCCCATGTCGCCGTGGAGCAGGTCGCCGACGAAGTGGACGTAGCGCACCGGCAGCGGATCGAGCAGACCGTTCTGCTCGCGGAAGTCGTGCAGCTGCTGCGGGGTGGGGTTCGCGCCCTGGAAGAACGCGGACGCCGGGTCGACGTCCGAGAAGCGCATCACCAGGAACACGAACAGCACGATGCCGAGCATCAGCGGCACCAGCAGGGCGATACGGCGGAGCAGGATGCGGAGAACCGCGACCATGGGGCTAGACCCACTTGGCCTGGAGCAGGTTGATGCCGGGATACGGCTGTGCCCTTATGCCGGTGAGCTTCGTCGGGTCCCAGGCGGTCATCAGCTCGTTGTGGACGACCGGGTAGAGGACGGCCTGTTCGGCGACGACGTCGATGTAGTCCTGGATCATCGCCTTCTTCTTCGCCGGTTCGGCCTCCTGGGTGGCCCGGTCCATGTCCTTGAAGAGCTGCTTCGCTACGGAGTTGTCCGCCCAGCGCGTGTACTGCATCCAGAGGTTGGTGGGGCCGTAGTTGTAGTGCATGATCAGGTCCGCGTCGAGACCGAACTGGTTGGGGTTCGAGGCCGCGGCGACGACCTGGTAGTCCTGCTTCTGGTCCATCTTGGTGAAGACGGCGGTGGTCTCCTGCGGCGACAGGGTCGTACGGACCCCGATCGCGTCCCAGGACGCCTTGATGGTCGGCAGGCAGTCGACGATCCAACTCACGTTCACGGCGAGGACGTCGATGCTGAGGTTCTTGACCCCGGCCGCCTTGAGCAGGGCTTTCGCCTTCTCGGGGTCGTAGTCGTAGACGGTCTTCGCCCGCCGGTAGCTGGGGTTGCCCTCGTTCAGGAACGAGGACGACGGCTTTCCGTGCCCCTTCAGCGCGACCTGCACCATCTTCTCGGTGTCGATGGCGTAGTGCAGCGCCTGCCGCACGCGTACGTCGTCGAAGGGCTTGTGCTCGGTGTTGAACATCAGGAACAGGTTGTTCATCCCTGCCCCGCCCGCGACCGTCAGCCCACTGCTCTTGAGCTGCTCGATGTTGGCGTAGGGGATGTTGTCGGAGATCTGCGCGCCCGCGCTGGAGCCGGAGATCCGCGCGACGCGCGGGGCGGCGTCCACGATGGTCAGCCAGTTCATCTTCTTGAAGGCCGCCGGGCGCGGGCCGTTGTAGTCGGCGAACGCCTCGAAGGTGGTGTTCGACTTCGGGTGGTGCGCGGTCTGCCTGTACGGCCCCGAGCCGATCGCGAGACCCGTGATGGCCTTGTCCCAGGCGCCCGGCTTCGAGAAGACGTGCTTCGGCATGATCTTCGCGAGAGTGAGCCGGGAGAGCCCGTCCGGGAAGGGGAACTTGAGCACCAGCTCGACGTTCTGCGCGTCGATTTTCCGGACCTCCTTCAGCCAGCTCGCGAAGAAGCCCTTGGCGAGGGTCTGGGTCTTCGGGTCCAGGATCCGGTCGAAGACGAAGACGACGTCGTCGGCGGTGACGGGTTTCCCGTCGTGGAACTTCGCTCCCGCCCGCAGGGTGAACTTCCAGGAGGTGGAGTTCAGGTCCTTCGGCATCGCGGTCGCGAGCGCCGCGTACGGCTTGCGGGAGATCGGGTCGGTGTCGAGCAGACCCTCGTAGATGTGGTTGTTGGCAGCCATGCAGAAGGCGGACGCGGTCTGCGTGGGATCCCAGGTGCCGTCGTTGCCGTAGCCGATGACCGCCGTCAGCGTGCGGTCCTTGCCGCCCCCGCCGCCGGTGTCGTTGGTGGACTGGGGCCCGGACGAACAGGCCGACAGCGACGCGGAGACGGCGGTGGCCGCACCCAGCGCGCCGGTGTACTTCAGGAAGGTCCGGCGATGCACGGTTCCTCCAGCGGAGAGTGCCATCGAGAGTGAGGAGATACGACGTCCTACGTCCTGTCGTCAGCCGCGACCATAGGAGGGGCGCAGGGGGTGGTCAAGAGCCCGCACACGAATGGCGTAGCTGCCAGAGGTCGGCCCAATGGCGGTATGAAATGGCGGGAGTTGGCGCATGTCAACGCCGGACATGGGACGTGGGACGTCCGGCGCGCGTACGATGCGGCGCATGTCCCGGGAGTCGAGGAACAGCCGCATACGGCGCGAGGTCGTGCAGCTGATCCTCGACCGCAGGCTCCGGCCCGGCGCCCCGCTGCCCACCGAGGCCGAACTGATGGAGGACCTCGGCGTCAGCCGCAACTCCGTGCGCGAGGCACTCAAGGCACTCCAGGCGCTGGACATCGTGGAGATCAGACACGGCTACGGCACCTATGTCGGCCAGGCGTCCCTGACACCCCTCGTCGACGGTCTCACCTTCCGCACCCTGGCCCGGCACGACGACGACACCGGGGCACTCGGCGAGATCCTCCAGGTGCGGGAGGTGCTGGAGGAGGGTCTTGTCCGGCGGATCGCGGGGACGGTCACCGAGGCGCAGCTGGACGCGCTGGACGAGGTCGTGGCCCGGATGGGGGCGGCGGTCCGGGCCGATCACCCCTTGGACGAACTGGACCGAGAGTTCCACGAGTTGCTCTACGCCTCCCTCGGCAACGCGTTCGTGCCCCAGCTGCTGGGCGCGTTCTGGACCGTGTTCCGCAGGGTCGCGGGCGCCCGCGGCTGGACGGACGACCCGGCGCCCGAGCTGACGGTCCGCCGCCACCGGGACATCGTGACGGCCCTGCGGGCCGGGGACGCCGAGGGCGCCCAGCAGGCGATGGCACACCACTTCCGCGGCATCGAGGCCCGTACGCTGACCCGGTGACGGACACCTGGCATCCCGCGGACCCCGGTGTGCTGCGACTGCCCTCGGGACGGCTCGTCCGGGGCCGCGGCTTGCGGCACGCGCTGCCTCCGGACGCGCCCACGCCCTCGTACGCCGTCTACCTTCTGGGCAGGCAGCCCCCGCCCGTCCCCTGGGAGTCCACCTGGATCCGCTGGCCCGACTTCCGCCTCCCCGCCGACCGCACGGCCGCCCGCGCCGCGCTGGCCGCCGCCTGGGAACGGACGGCGACCGAGCGCGTCGAGATCGCCTGCGGAGGCGGCCGCGGCCGCACCGGCACGGCACTGGCCTGCCTGGCGGTCCTGGACGGCGTACCACCGGAGGAGGCGGTGGACTTCGTACGGCGCAACTACGACCGGCACGCGGTGGAGACTCCGTGGCAGAAGCGGTACGTGCGCAGGTTCTGAGCGAGTCGGGCGAAACCCCTTGGGGTGCGGGGGCGCCCTCAAGGGGCGCGGAGCCGCACATCGGCACAGCTCGCGTAGCGACTACCCGAGGGCACTCGCCAGGACAGCCGCAGTCTCCGCGATCAGCTCGTGATCCCACGCCGCGCCCCGGTCGGGCTTGGTCACCTGCACGGCCAGCACGATCGGCGTCCCGTCCGGCGTCCACGCGACGCCCGCGTTGTTGTTCGCGCCGTAGAACCCCGCGCCGGTCTTGTCGGCCACCGTCCACGTGCTGGGCAGCCCCGCGCGGAGGCGGTTGCCGCTGGTGGTGTTGTTCAGCAGCCAGTGGGTGAGGAGTGCGCGGTCCCGGCGGTCGAGGACGTCGCCGAGGACGAGGCGGGCGTACGAGCGTCCGATCGCGCGCGGGGTCGTCGTGTCGGTGATCCGCCACGGTTCCGCCGAGTTGAGGTCGGTCTCCCAGCGGTCGAGGCGGGTCACGGGGTCGCCGATCGAGCGGGCGAACCGGGTGATCGCGGTGGGGCCGCCCAGCTCGCGCAGCAGCAGGTTGCCGGCGGTGTTGTCGCTGTAGCGGATGGCCACGTCGGCGAGTTCGGCGACCGTCATGCCCTCGGCCAGGTGCTCCCGGGTCTTGTCCGAGCCGTCGACGAGGTCGGCCTCCGTGTAGTGGATGCGCCGCGCGAGGACCTCGCCGTGCCGGTCCAGATCGCGCAGGACGGCCGCGGCCGCCAGGGTCTTGAAGAGCGAGCAGACGGGGAAGAGCTCGTCGGCACGGTGGTCGACGGTCTGCTTCGTACGGACGTTGTGTGCGAACACGCCCAGACGGGCGCCGTGTTGCTGTTCCAGCTCGCGCAGCCGGTCGCCGGTGGCGGCGTGGGCGGGTGCGCCGGCGAGAAGTGCTGCGGCGGTGGCGGTGCCTGCGGTGAGCAGGGTGCGGCGGCCTAAGATCTCGGACTCCTTCGCTCGGTACGGGATGTCGATCTCTTCAGTGACCGACGCCGTACGTCATCCCTTGGTTGCCCGGCCGTAGACCATCGGCGGACGGCGGTGCGGGCGCGTCCTCGCCACAGTGGGGACATGGAGAAGACGAAGGGGATCAATAGGGCGCAGTTCCTGGCAGGGGTGTCGGCCCTAGGCCGTTTCCTTCAGATCATCGGATCGTTGGTCTGGTGTGTCGTTGACTGACGCCCAGTGGGCACGCATCGAGCCGTTGCTGCCGGA